>PBGH01000001.1 GCA_002720055.1 Methanobacteriota archaeon
CGTCTTGGGGTGTTTCGAAAACAATATGTACACTCATTGGAACATCTCCTCGTGTTAGTAAGCCGCCGCACGGCATGACCGATATAAACGCAGCGTATTTCGACCCAGTTGCACGTTCCACTACCTAGACATCAGTTTCACTATCCCCCTGGATAGTGCCGGTGCCGAAGAAACACTTGCTCTCGGATTAGGTAGTGAGTCTGTGGTAAAGACGCCATCCACGTGATTAGCTAATCTTGACAATGCACCTCCAGTGAATAATCCATGTGTACAAGCAGCATGTACCTCTTTTGCACCCTGTCTCCTAAGTGCGTCACTAGCCCTACAAATTGTTCCACCTGTACTAATCATGTCATCTACTATAGCAACAATCTTTCCAGAGACATCAAGATCCTTTGGTGAATGCTCAATTGTGTGCGCATCTATTCTAGTCTTCTCTAAATAAGAGAATTCACAGCCTATTAGTTCTGCCACCTCTGAAGCCCTGGAGATAGCTCCCTTGTCCGGACTGAGAATAAAATCTGGTGAAACCTCTTTCTTTAGAGAATCCGCTATTTCTTGCATCGAACTGACGAATTCCACGGGTAACGAAAAACCCTCCAAAACATCTGGGGCGTGCAAGTCAAGAATCGTTATTCCATCACAAAATTCGGCCAATACTTCTGCCACGACTCTAGCCGATACTGACTCGCCTGCTGAGAATCTTTTATCCTGACGAGAGTATCCATAGTAGGGTATTGCCAAGAAAATACCTGGACCCACGTCTTCTTGATCTGATCCAAACTCTTCCTTCAGGCTCGAAACTCTTCCTTTTCTAACGTCCCTAATTGCCCCAAGGAGGAGAATAGTCTGCATTATTCCAGAATCTGGATAAGTGTTTGAGACTAGAATCACATCCTCTGATCTGACTGACTCTATCGACTCTACAGGTACTCTAACATATGCTTCTCCATCAGGAAATCGTCTACTCTCAAGAGCAATATATTCCATCCCAAGAAGCGGAGCAAGAGATTTTGCTGCTTCTACTCCTGAGGCCCCGCTCAGAACAGGCATTTGATACAAGGGAGGGGAACCTCCTTCATGATGCTTCTTATTAAATCAGAACATCCCTAATCGATGATTTTGGTGGGCACGACAGGATTTGAACCTGTGACCTCCCGGTTATCAGCCGGGTGCTCCAGCCAAACTAAGCTACGCGCCCTGAGAATCGTTTCCAGTCGGGATTGGAATTTTAAGGCTACTCAAGTGAAGTTATTCTTCTTCGTACCCTTCATCATTAAGTTTAAGATAACTTGGAAGAGTCATTAGTCTCGAGAACGTACATTTTAGAATTACTTCATCGAGCCTAGAAGTTGTTCTAGCCAGCTGTCCGCAAGGTACAGCGATGGTCTCTGGTAGTCCATGCCTCGCTCTAATCATAAAGTGAGGTTTAATCAATAACCCTTTGTACGTTCTTTTGATTTTAATAAGACTGATTACGTTTCCAATATCCATCCCGTCATTGTCTAGTACGGCTCTGTCTAGTAGCTCGTCTGGTGCATACAGATCCTCTTCTATTCTGACCGTGTTCCTCCATCTTCTCTGTAATTCTCGCATTGATTTAGAGAGTTTTATCCCTCCATCAGGTCTTATGCTGTGTACAAGTTCTTTAGCCAATGGTGCCAGATCAGCCGGTTTTCTCATGAACTCACTAGCGATTTCATCCTCTACCTTAATCCTTAGAGATCTCACAAATTCGTCTCTTGGATGGAATCTCTCACCAACAACTACTCCGACATGTTTGTCTCCAACGTAAACGTCTCTGTGTATCATTTCCTGTATTTCGTAGTCTTCTACCATTTCTCTGCCACCGCTAGGAGTGCACCCCCTTGCCTTCTCCAAATCCGCAGACAATGGGATAGCACTTATAATATTCGTAAATAAAGACTGATAATTCAATTGAAATTTTTTACTATAATTAAATTTTTCAATTGAAAAACTAAATTTAATTTGATTTTATTGATGATTATCAGAACTTACGTTTTTTCCCTTTTCCAGATTTATTTCGTGAATTTTGAAAGTGTATTCAGAGAATATTGATGTGGGTGGACTTTTTCCCCTATCTGATGACTATGGGAATAGAAGGTCTTGCTGAAATTCGTTCCAAAACTGGAAAGCCTCTAACAAAAGGGCTCAATGACCATGTAATCTCTGAATTTCTTCAGACAGATCCTTCCCTCAGTTTAGCCATCGAGGAAGCATGTGAAAACTTTGTCAGTTTAGTAAATGACATGGGTGCAGAAACAACCAAAATGGATGAGAAAGATCTTGTAGGTATTCTCCAGGGAGACTACGTAAACTTCTATTCTGCAGCAACTGTGAATCCATACGTAGCTATATCTGCACGTGGTCCTTGGATTATCACCTCCCATGGAGCAGTTATTCATGATAATGGGGGATATGGAATGCTAGGAATGGGACATGGCCCAACAGATGTTATTCAGTCCATGCAGAAGAATTGGGTTATGGCCAATGTAATGACTCCCTCATTCAGCCATAAGAGATTAGCAGACCGACTCAAGAAGGAAGTTGGACATACAAGGGGAAAATGCCCATTTTCCAAGTTTGTTTGTTTGAACAGTGGATCAGAATCCGTAACAATTTCAATGAGGATAGCTGATGCCAATACTCTACAGATGACAAAGAAGGGAGGACTACATGAGGGAAAGGAAACAAAAATGCTGGCACTTGTTGAGGCATTTCACGGCAGAACCCATAGGCCAGCCCAAATTTCAGACTCATGTAGAGGAAAATATCAGAAAAACCTGGCTTCATTCAGAGATAGTGAAAATGTAATTTTTGTTCCATGTAACGACGTAGAATCTCTTATCGCGGCATTCGATAGAGCTGATCGAGAAGGGTTCTTCATTGAATTAATGGCAATGGAGCCGGTAATGGGAGAGGGAAACCCCGGTCTATGTGTGACAAGAGAGTTTTATGACAAAGCACGTGAGTTAACATATAGCCATGGAAGTATGCTCATTGTAGACTCTATCCAAGCAGGTTTAAGAGGTCAGGGATGTCTTAGTATTGTTGATTATGAAGGGTTTCAGGATTGTTCTGTTCCAGATATGGAAACTTGGTCAAAGGCACTCAATGCCGGGCAATATCCACTTTCTGTAGTCGGACTTTCTGATAGGGCGGCCGGCCACTATGTAGTGGGAATATATGGAAATACAATGACGACCAATCCAAGAGCTCTGGAGACTGCCATAACTGTCCTCGATAGAGTTACTCCTGAGCTACGAATCAATATTAAGGAGAGAGGGATAGAATTCGTTTCCAAACTGAAAGAATTAGCTAATGAAATCCCAGGAACAATTACTGAGGTTCAAGGGACTGGACTTCTTTTGTGTGCCGAACTCGATCCTGAAAAACTGCCAGTTATTGGTTTTGGCTGTGTAGAGGAATGGTGCAGAATACATGGTCTTGGGGTTATTCATGGTGGACAGAATGCACTTCGTTTTACCCCTCATTTTGGAATTACTTCTGCTGAGATTGATCTGATAATTGATGTTCTCAGAGAGGGACTTCAAACATTTACCTCCCCGAAAATAATCGAGGCCAAGTAAGCAGTTAGGTTTCTATGTTAAGATCCATCAGCGTTTTCGGTCAAATGGATGGGTTCAGAGAGTTTCTAGAGGAAAGACTGGAAAGAGCAGGGGCAGAGCTTGTCGACATAAATAAGCATGCAGACTTCAAAATATGTATTGGAATTAATGAGAATTGTGATCTCTCACTAGACTCTCATGGTTCGGAAAATACACTCTCTAATGTAGCCATTGGTATCGAAGATGTAATCATTCCAAGTGGAGCTAGGGATTGGGGAAATGGAAAAATCTTGGATTGGATAGATTGTATAAAGAAAGGTCATGATCCAATAACAGAAGATAGAATAAGATATTGGGTGAATATACGAGATGTAGTTGAGGCAATTACTACGATTTCAATGTTTGAGGGAGAAATAGGATTATACGACCAGGTCAAAATCTGTGGTAGAAGAGGATGGAAGGATGAACATGTAATTGATGAGATTCGGGTTCTTTGGGAGAGATATTCGAATTCAATAAATTATTCTCATACAATCGAATCACTATCTAGTATTCCTAGTCCAGTTAGAGGTATAGGGTCAGAGGAATCAAGCTTAACGGGTCTAGATTCAATACATGATATATTGATTACATGTGGAGGGAAAGGGTGGCAACCCCTAGTTCCACTGCGGATATCTCTGATGGAGATGATTGCAAGTGTAGAGACACTATCTTGAATTCTTATCCTCTTGGACCTTGATTCTGATATCCTGGGCTAAATTTTTGCATGATTGCATGACTTTCCTCACCCTTGTTCCAGCTGCCCCATTTCCATAATCATGCTTCTCTGCATCATCGAGAGTTTCAGTTAGTTCATTAATCATCTCTTGTATCATATTTCTTACCGACATGTTAGTATCCAATTTTTTTGGACTAATAGCGGTTACTAAACCTAGTACTACATTCTATGTAAAAAGATCAGATCCCAGCAGAGGGAGAATAAGACTTGCTTCTCCTTCAATTACTACCTGAGGAGCCTGAGGACGAATCTTCCCCCAAGAAATTGCTTCTCTAAGTCTGGCACCAGATAATGATCCATCGAACTCCGGAGCAGTTGTAATGGAAACTGCAGAGTCCATTCCGGAAGATTCTCTAAATTGATTCCACCAAATCACATGATGTTTGGATATTCCACCGCCAATCATTAGTCCGTGACTTTCCTTTGCAGTCCATATTTTATCAGATAAAATCTGTTCATCAGCTAGGATATCAATAATGAAATCCGGACTCTTCTGTCGATGCATGAATAACTGTGAGCCAATAGAACCATCCGTTAATCCTGGAATGACCATAGGAATTCTATGTTTGGCAACCCAGTGAAGTAGGGAACTCTCGTCTTCAATCCTATCTCCCAGAGCCCAGCACAATTCCACTGATCCAAACCCAATCCATGGCTTCTCATTGTCTTTAGATCTCCTCTCAACCTCAATTTCGCTAAGCCAAGGAAGAACAATCTTCTCTAGGATTTCACCGTAGCATTCGTTTGGTACTACTACGTTCCCTAGTCTGTTCAAACCCTCTTCGCCAAGTGCTACATCGTCAAGAGAGAAATCTCCATGGAAGTAGTCACTATATGTTCTAGCAATGTCATGGTCAAGAGTACCGCATGTTGTAACAATTACATTGTAAGCCCTGCTCTTTAGTGCCTCGACAAAGAATCCTCTAGTTCCAGTAGCACAAAGGCAAGCCGGAAAAGAAAGCCAATTTAGTACCCCATCTTCTCCAATTCTGGAAATCGCTTCTCTCAAAATATTCCTTCCTCGAGCGAGTTTTGTCGCAGTGAAACCACCAGCTCTCCCCATCTGATCAATTAGGGATCTCGAATCAGTAATTTTAGAGAAATCGTAGTCCTCTACTGGAAAATCAAAGTCATCGCGAGAGTATCTGCCCACATACTCCGCACTACAATCTCGGCTTCAATTAGTAGCATTATGCAGTCTGAAGATTCTATCTCTTAGTCTAGCTGCTCTTTCGAAGTCAAGCCTATCCGCAGCCTGTCTCATTTCTAGCTCCAATCTTTCAATCAACTCACTCTCTCTATCTTTATTGGGTTCGTCAAGTTCTTCTACCCAATCGGGTTGACTGATGTTCTCCAGAACCGAATCTGAGGTATTCCATACTCCTGCACCTAATCCAAATTTCTGAGCTAAGCTATCGAGACCCCTCTTTCCTGGTGGCTTGGCAACCATTCTTTTTCCACCACTTTCTCCAGTTCCCGCCACCCCAGACAACAGCTCTTCAATTTCTGCACCCATTACTGGAAGTGCCTTTTCAATTGTCTTGGGCACTATTCTATTCCCATCATTATATTCCTCTTGCATCTTCCTTCTTCGTACTGTTTGGCTAATTGCGGCTTCCATAGATGGAGAGACAGAGTCGCCATAGAGAATCACTGATCCGTTAGAATTCCTGGAGGCTCTTCCTATGGTCTGAAGAAGAGACCTTTCGTTCCTGAGAAATCCCTGTTTGTCTGCGTCGAAAATAGCTACTAATGACACCTCTGGAATATCAAGACCTTCTCTTAGAAGATTGATGCCTACTATTACGTCAATAAATCCTAATCTGAGAGCTTTGATTATTTCGGTCCTTTCCAATGTGTCAATCTCACTATGCAGATAGTGAGCCTTTACCCCCATCCGTTCGAGATATTCTGACACTTCTTCAGCGAATTTAATTGTCATAACAGTAACTAGAACTCTCTCCCCTAGTTCCACTCTATTGCTAATCTCGCTTAGGAGATCTTGGACCTGACCCTCAGTACTTCTAACTTCAATTTTCGGATCCAGTAACCCTGTCGGTCTAATTTCCATCTTAGAAATGCCGTTAATTTCTCCAAGTATCTCTTCTAAGCTATTTTTTGTCTTTGATTTGCTATATTCAGACTTCTTAGCCCCTCCGCCACCGTCAACATGCATCAGCCCTTCGGGAATTTTCTGACCTGTTACCTCTGCTAAATGTCTAAGCTCTCTTTCACCAGGTGTGGCACTGACGTATAGCATCTGAGGAACTAACTCTTGGAACTCATCAATCCTTAATGGGCGATTATCGTAAGCAGAAGGTAAACGAAACCCATGATCTACAAGATTCTTTTTTCTGGAAAAATCCCCCCCATACATCCCACCTACTTGTGGAAGAGTCACATGTGACTCATCCATAATGACAAGATATCTCTCAGAACCTCCTCGGAACTGTTCAGCATTTTTCGCAAAGAAGTCTAGAAGACAATATGACCGCTCCCCTCTTTTTCTTCCATCGAAGTGCATAGAGTAGTTTTCTACCCCCTTGCAAGAACCCACTTCATCTAGCATTTCCAAATCAAATCTTGTTCGCTGCTCTAGACGATGGGCCTCTAATCCACCATCCTTTGATTCAAACCACTCAACTCTCTTTTCCAACTCTTTCTCTATATCTTCAACAGCTTTGTTGAATCGATCCTCACTAGTCATGTAGAACTCTCTTGGATGTATCCATGCTTCTTCAAAATCATCCAGAGGCTCCCACGAAATTGCTTCACAGACTTGGATTCTTTCTATTCCGTCCCATCCAAACTTAATTCTAATTGGATCGTCTCTACTGGGCATCCAGATATCAAGAACTTCTCCTCTTAGACGAACATCGCCCCTTACTATTCCTCCCGTCGTTCTTCTATATTGCAGGTCAACAAGCTTCCTAACTATTTCCTGAGGATCTGATTTTTGACCTATATGGAGCCTTAGATGGTTCTGCTGGAAAACCTCTGGAGGATTTAATCCATATATTGCAGAAACCGTACCTACAGTAATTACATCAGGACGAGAAACTAGTGAGGCTACCGTGGAGAACCTCTCTTGTTCGATCCTCTCATTCATCTGAAGCTCCTTATCGATATACAAATCTCTTCCAGGAATGTAAGCTTCAGGTTGATAATAGTCGTAGTAGCTGACGAAGTACTCAACAGAATTCTCTGGAAATAGACCCGACATCTCCTGCCATATTTGACGCGCGAGAGTCTTATTGTGTGATAGAATCAGTGTTGGCCGTTGAACTCTCTCAATTATCTTGGCCATGGCAAAAGTCTTACCCGAACCAGTGACTCCTAGGAGGACACATCTTTCCTGTCCATTGTTTAATTGACTGACTAGCTTATCTATGGCTTGCTCCTGATCTCCGGCCGTATCGTATTCTGAGTGAAGTCTAAACATAGCAATACCTCAATTGGAAAAATCTTCATGTTGGAAGTCTACAAATCCTATGCTGACAAGTAGTACCCAACCAGTTAACATCGAACTTCGGAATAGTAGTTTCTGAAAACTCTCCATAGCTTCATCAGACTCAGAAGAACTTCTGGAAATATTGTTCATAACAAAAATATTCACAATTGACATTAGTAACACTGCTGGAATCCATGATGTTGAGCGAAAGCTTCTGTAATCTGTGAACTGATGCATTCCAGTCAGAAGAAAACAAAGCATCCAACCTAGGGTAAGGAAAATACTCAATTTTCTAGTCGCATCCTCTCCAAAACTTGCCGGAAAGGAATGAATACCCTGCTTTCTATCAATTTCTTTATCCATTAGAGCATAATTGATATCGAAAGCAGATATCCAAAGTGCCACTCCTAGTGAAATGAAGAAAACCTCTGGGAACCAAAGAAACTGCGTCCCAGCGCCGATTCCTCCAGTCAACGCCCCCCATCCATGAGTATCAGCTGCTATTGCTAACCATGCCCCTGCGGGGGCTAGAGCCAAACAAAGACCAATCCAGAAGTGACAAATCCAAGAAAACCTCTTGGTGTAGGGGTATATTGCAAATGCTATAACTGGTAACCAAGACATCATCAGTGCAACTTTGTTTAATCTCCATGCAGAGAAGAGAAGTGTAGAGAGAAATACTGAGGCCAGTAACCATGCCGTTCCAATTGACATTGTTCCAGAGGGAAGATGTCTACTTGCAGTCCTTGGGTTATCGGCATCAATATCTCGGTCGACAATTCTGTTAAGTGCCATAGCTAGACCTCTAGCACCCACTGCTGCTAGAATAATCCAGAAAATATCCATAGTCTCCGAACCAAAACTGTGATCTGCCAGTATGAAGCCAATCAATACGAAAGGAAGAGAGAATAGGGTATGCTCGACCTTAACGAATTCTAGTATCTCTCTAAATCCCATTTCATAACCTCTCTGAAAGCCATGCATCTACTCGTCTAACTAATTCTGGATCATGTAGGGTAACAGCAGGCCATCTTCGAACAGGAAGTGGCCCCTCAGAAGATGGAATCGGGGCGGTTGCATCCCACGCAACTCTAGTTCTATCACCGTCAAAGTGTAGATCCCTACCTACATCGAATCTACAAAAAAGCTGCCATAGAAGTCTTCTTTTCCAATCCTCAGCTTCAAGATTTGCATCGGAGTCAGTTATGAATAGCCATTTCAAATCTTTTGAAGATTCTAGACTCCAAATAGAGTCAATTATCTTCGACATTCTTTCACGTTGATTAAGCGCTAATTTCTCATTAGGCTCTTCCATGCTTATCTCCGGCTTTGGTCCGCCTTCTGCTTCTGTAGTAATTACCATAATTGAGGGTCTAAGCATCCTAGATTGAATCACACCTTCTATTGCGGAAACTGAAATTTCCAAAGATTCGGCTACTCCCTTATTTTCTATATTTTTTATCGGATCTCCAGCTACAGGTTCGGTCGCATCAATTATCAATTTGTCATGAATATTCTCCCAAGGTGAGGTATGAGCAAGTGAGTCTGCCACCATTCCCTCTAGAATTATTATATCTTTATCAATCACTACCTTGTTATCCAAAACGTCTAGAAGAGCATCCAGATCCTTAACAGGATGGTTATCATCTACTACTACTATCACCTTCAGGAACATCATCTGTCCTGCTCCCAATAGTCCCAAAGCCGTCTTCCTAGCTTGACGAGGAAACCTTTGTTTTGAGGAAATTATCGCAAGATTATGAAAACCAGTCTCTAAGGGGAGAAATGTGTCAATAACATCTCTGTGTTGGAATTTTAGTACAGGTAGAAGAGCATCCCCTATTGCTTCTCCTAAGTAACCGTCTTCCATGGGGGGAATACCAACAATTGTCATAGGTACTGCAGGATCCTTTCTATGAGTGATGGCTGTAACATGCATTACCGGATAGTGGTCTTCAAGAGAGTAGTGTCCAAAGTGATCTCCAAATGGGCCTTCTAACCTAGTCTCTCCTGGGACTGTATACCCCTCAATCACAAAGTCACATTCTGCCGGAATCCATAGATCATTAGAAACACATTTACTAATCTTCAACCTTCTTCCGCTAATTAACCCAGCGAATTCATACTCAGATAGATTGTCTGGTAGCGGAGAAATAGAGCTAAAGATTACTTGAGGGGGCCCTCCTAGACATATAGCCACTGGCATCCTTTCTCTGGAAGATTCCGCATGATCAGCACCATGTTTGTGTTTTTGCCAGTGTAGTCCGACTTCTTTTGGTCCGAAAACTTGACTCCTGTACATGCCCATATTATGAGTCCCAGTCAATGGATCCCTGGTTACAACAAGGGGTAGGGTCATGAAAGGCCCTCCATCTTGAGGCCAAGTAGTAGGAATGGGTAGTTTTGTTACATCAGGATCTTCGATTCTTATTTGCTGACATTTACCTTTGGAAACCCTGCGAGGCGCCATAGAGATACCTTGTCTTAACAGACCAATCCCTTTCCAAGGCTTCTTCAGAATCTCCCCAATGTCTGGCTTCATTAGTCCAACCATCATTTCTCCAATCTCCTTTGGTTTCTCAACCCCTAGTGCTAGATTTGTTCTTTCTCTAGTCCCGAATAGATTCATCACTAGTGGAAATCTACTGATATCCCCATCACTCAATCTTGGCTGATCAAATATCACTGCAGGCCCACCTCTCTTGACAAGTCTGTCTGCAATACAGCCAGCTTCGAATTTTAGGTCAACGGGATGACTTACTCTGAGCAGCTCTCCTCTCTTCTCCAAGGCCCTCATGAACTCATCGAGACTCCTCCATCCCATGTCCATTCGTGTAGCTTCTAACATGAGAAGGTTCGCTCTTTCAGAGCTCGACAAACCGACGGTTTCTTTCATGGGAACTCTACCGATGATGCGTGGGTGGTGGAGTAGCGACGTGCGATGTGCTGGTCATAGGGGCAGGACCAGGAGGGGGAAATGCTGCTTTACAATGCGCCAGAGAGGGCCTATCTACGATTATAATTGAAGATCACCACGAAGTCGGGACCCCTGTTCACTGTGGAGAATGCATATCAGAGATTGCTTGCCAGAATCTAGATTTAAATCTCCCAGATGAGGTAATTAGTAAGAGAGTTAAGGGAATAAGGGTAATTTTTCCAGATGGAACTGAGAAGTGCTTGACTGAGGAGGGCTACGTCCTAGAGAAGCACCTATTTGAGAGGTGGATTACAGAAGAGGCGATCTCCGAAGGAGCTAGCCTTCATTTAGGACACAAACTAAGATCGATGGAAAAAATGGAAAAAGAGACCTTTGAAGGCTGGATGTGTGATGGGAAGGGCGATCAGTTTCCTATCCATGCTAAGATTGTTATCGATGCTTCCGGAGTCGCTGCAGTTTGCTCAAAATTGGTTAAGTTAGAAAATGAACAGCCACTTAACAGCAAGGGAAAAGTTGTGGCAGGGATGCAGTATGAACTAACTGACGTCCCTACAGATGGTTACTTGGATTTCTACATATGGCCAGAATATGCTGAGAAAGGATATCTCTGGATGATTCCAAAGTGTGATGGTAGGGCAAATGTCGGATTAGTGACTGAAGACAAGCCCAGAGCCAAGAAGGCACTGGATGAGTTTATTTCTAGCACCCATTTCAGTGACTCGGATCAAACTCTTCCCCCTTGGAAAGAGAGAGGAAGTCCGGCATTCGGAGGAACTATACCAATTTCAGGACCCTTTGAGAATACTCACTATGATGGACTAATGCTGGTGGGGGATGCTGCAGGTTTCACATCTCCATTATTCGAAGGAGGATCACATCTGGCTCTGAAATCAGCAGTTTTTGCAGCGAAAACTGCAGCGAAGTCCATATCTGAAGGAGACTACAGCTCTCAAAGATTATCGCATTATACCAGGCTATGGAAGAAAGAATTCCCTCCATACGATAAGATTCTGAGAGGAAAGAGTGCATTGTTCGATCTTTCAGACGAAGAGATGTCTGTTATGGCAAAATGCTTCCCGAATGAGATGTCAAGTATGGGGATATCAGGAAAGGCCATGGTTGGAATCAGGCTATTACTAAGAAAACCAGGATTATACTCAAAGAAAATCATCCCTGCTATGCTTGCATTCGGATATAGTAGAGCCAAGTACTATGGATGGTAAACACGATTTATAGTAGATCGAAGTATTGCAGGTGGTAGACATGCTCAATATCATCGGGACCATAACCCTCTTCCTAGCACTGGGAATCAGTATTCTCTCAGCAATAAGAATAAATTCAACAAATATCCAACCAATAAGAATCATTTCAGCAATATTCCAATGCGCACCCTTCCTCATCCTAACTTTCTGTTTCCTTATTGAAGATACCTCTAATCAGTTAGTTTCTCAATATGTAGGCGAAGGACTCCCCATATTCTACAGGATTTCCGCAGTTTGGGGAAGTCGGGTCGGCCCTATACTGATGTGGGCATCAATCATGGCAATAATTACCTTGATTATGTCAGGACAAAAGGACACTTCTAACTACACTATTCAGATTATGCATTCATGGATAACCATATTATTCTTAGTTTCACTTTTCTTGGATCCATTCTCTGCATCTGACCCAGGATCTAGAAGAGGTGAGATAAGTCCACTATTGCAAACTGATTTGATGGTAATCCATCCACCGGTAGTTTTCTTGTACTATTCTCTTTGTTTAGCTACAGCAACGATCGCAGTTTCTGGAGTGATTAGAACTGAAACTCCAGAGAAAATCCACTCCTCAATGATTCAATGGGCGAGATATTCATTATTAGCAGGTTCAGTTGGAATTGGCCTAGGAGGACTTTGGGCGTATACTGTACTTGATTGGGGGGGATACTGGGCTTGGGATCCAGTGGAAACAGGTTCACTACTTCCATGGCTAGCACTCTTGGGCATATTACATGCTCGAGCAAGGAGCTCTTCACTTCGACCATTCTCCTATACCCCTGCTCTGGCTATGATTTCAGGTGCTCTTGTTTTTCATGCCACTTTGGTAACCAGAGCAAATGGAGTCTGGGCATCAGTCCATGCATTTGTTGGTGATGGGGAGAACTCATTGCCCAGAGATCCGTATATCCGAGTTGTAGAGATTATTGATTTCAGTGCTATTGGTTTTGAGATTTTGACTTACCTTGTGGCCGTCGTGGGCCTTCTTTCTCTATCTTTTATTCACCTGATCAGAGAACAGTTGAGTGAGATAGGAGAGAGAGGCTCTAGGACCTTTTTTGATAAAAACAAAACTTTGTCAGTTTTGATTCTCGTTTACTTTACACTGGTATCCTTGTGGATCGGATCTTCTTTCGTCATCTTTTTTGGTCTTTCAATTCTTATGATGTTAGTATTTGGTGATGCAGAAAAACCATCCACTCATTGGGTTTCTTTAGGTGTAATTTTGATGCTTTTCTCAAGTTGGGCATGGATTACGGAGTGGTATCAATCTCTGGCTGGTATAGGTCCGTTCCTCTTAATTTGGATTATTCCTGAAGAAGATAAGGAAGAATTATCATGGATTTGGAAAACCATGACTAACCCCATTTCTAGATACAAACTCTCAAGGTCGTTTCCTTGGTATCTTTCAATAGTATTCTTACTTCTAACTTGGATACTGCTTACAGTTGAGATAGATGGAACAAATATCGCTGCACACGAGTACTATGGAGCACCTCTGATTTCTTTGTTGGCAGTGGGATTAGCCCTATATTCCTGGGGTAACCACGTATCAGGAAGATTGGGACTGATATATTTGGTAATTGCAACGATTATTTCTGTTGTATCAGCCATCTTCTCTGACTCAATAAATCTCCCAGGAAATCCCAATCTCCCCATTACGGACAACATCTCAAGAGGCAATCTATCGGTGTTCATACTTACTTGGCTTTTCTTTGCTTTGCCAGCAACTTTAGTTAGACTATGGAAGAGTGCTAGGAAACGAATACTTTTTTCTGGAAGGGACTCCATGGTAGTTGTACCAAAAACGAGATTACTAGGAACACATTTAGCTCATGCTGGTGTCCTGATTCTCCTAATTGGCCATGTTCTGACAACTACTCTGGTGGACCGTTCTGATCCTTCTAATTTCATTACGCTGAAAAAGAACTCACCTACGGAGTATAGGGGAATGGATTTTGTCTTTACTGAGATAGAACTCATTTCTCCAGATGATGACTCATATGAATATCAAATAGCAGATGGATACGTTGGAGTAGTAATTGAGGTAAGGGAAGGAAATGAATTGTTAGGAGAACTCAGACCTGGGGTGCTTAGGTTTGATACAACTTCACAAATTATACCTCGATCCGAAGTTGATAGGATGAGTACAATGACTGGTGACACTATAGCTATCTTAGATCTTCTTCAGTCAGGAGAATTACTTTCCTCAATGATCTTGTCTCAAACTGATCCTTCAAGACTAGGGGAGATAGAGGAAGTAAGAGTTACAATCCATCATTTGCCTGGTAGCCATCTGGTTTGGATTGGATGGATACTAATCATTTTAGGAAGTATTTTTTCCTCAAAAAATCCCTATAGATCTGATGAATCAGAGGAATAGAAAACTTCCTAAATCGTATTTTAATTCAGAAATATACTTCTATTGTTGAGAAAAAAACACCTATCCACTTGATCCTTGGTCAATTTGCTACACCGTTTGAATGAAAAAGGAAGAGCCGGTCGCCAAGCCGCTGAGGTGACGAAATGGATAATGGCTCGATTGTTCACATTGACTACGATTTGTATAATGCAGGAAATGGAAACCTTGTTGAGACAACCAGAGAAGAAACAGCAAAAGAACATGATCAGTTCGATGAAAATAGGACTTATTCACCCATGGTAACTATTGTAGGGGATGGTAGGCTCATTCCTGGATTTGAGACTCACTTGGCCGATGCAAAATCTGGAGAAGATTATGACTTCGAGATTGAGCCTGCAGAGGCTTATGGAGAAAGAGATCAGAACAAGGTTGAGACAATCTCACAGAATGTTCTTCTTAGGAGTGTAAGGGACCCTAATACCCTGGGAATAGGCTCTCCAGTAGAAATTGGTGGTAGAAACGGTATTCTCCAGTTCATGAGTGCTGGTAGGGCTAGGATTGACTACAACCATCCGCTAGCAGGGGTTACTCTAAGATATAGCTACACAATTGTCAAGGTTGTAGATGATCGAGAGGAAAAGGTCCAAACTCTACTTAGTATGAACACTGGGAGGGATGACTTCGAACTAGATTTCAATGGAGACGACCTCACCATAACTCTCCCAGAGGAAATCTCCTATGATCAGAATTGGTCGTTTACAAAGTTCTCTCTAGTTACAACTTTGAGGGAGCACGTGGGTGTGGGTACAGTAATATTCAGAGAGGTTCATGAGCCCAGAAAGATCGATGAGGAAGAATGATTAGACCAACCTTGGTAGAATAACTGGGATCAGAAGAATAAGCAAAATGAAAATACTGCTCAGACTGCTAATTCTGTCAGAAATAGACTCTATTTTCATTGGATGGGCTTTCCGGCTGATTTTCCTCAAAATAGAATGCAAACCGTCTCTAACTAGATGCCCCCCATCAAAAGGAATCATTGGAATTAGATTAGCAAAGCCGAGTAGAAAGTTAATCCAGACTAACCAGAAAAGAAAGTCGAATAGCATCAACATGCCATCAGTTCCGAGTAATGTTGCGATAGCTCCCCCACCAGCAGTAATCATCTCCCTTTCCTCCAATATCATCGTCTGACCATCATTCGCGATCGGGGTATAGAGCATTAGAACTGGTCTAATTAGAGTTGCAACAATGGCCCACTCAGTTTCATACTCCCCCTCAACTATCCAAGCGTAGCCATCTACCCCCGCTCTAGAAGAAACCATCCCAGAAACCCCAAGAAAGGCATCTCCTGGTTCTATTCCTAGAGCTTGCAACAGGCTTTCCTTTTCGTCGATACATTTCTCATATTCGTTTTCTCCTTCACAGGTATCGATATAGTACTGATATTGGTCCCCGAGAGTCACAAAAAGCTCCTTTTCGAATGGAGCCGATCCATCTGAATCTACTATCACAGTTAGTGAAACAATATCTCCGGAGGAGAGAAGTTCCATCTGTTCGTCGAAGTCAGAATAACTTTCGATTTGATTACCCTGCACTTGCGTTATAGTTTGGAACGGAAGTAAGCCAGCATTTTCTGCGGGTTGTCCCTTGATAATACCCCTTGCATGGGTTCCTGAATTCTCTGCTACAAATCCACTTGCCACAGAACAAAGGAGAATTAGAACTATGTATGTTGATATGAGATTAATCGAGGGCCCAGCAGCGAAAAGTCTCAATCTATCTCTCCTTGGAGCTCTATCCATCTCCATCTCTTCTGGCTCGGCAAATGCTCCAATAGGCAAAGGCCCAAGTTGGAGGAGTCCGAAGCTTCTAAGCCTCATTCCATGAGCTCTAGCCTGTATTCCATGACTATATTCATGAATAACTATTGCAACAATCAGAGCAAGAACAGGCCACCAAAATGGAACAAAACTAGTTACTCCGGGAATTAGGAGTAAATCACTAGCAGGAAGAGGGTCTTCAGGCGGACTCACTGCAGCAGATATAGCACCAAGGATTAACATTAGTACTACTCCAATCATTACAAAGAAGCATAGCCATATAGAAAACTCTCCGTACAATCTCCAGAATTTCCTAGGTTTAGAAATGAACTCGAGTAAATTCATTCCGCGGCGAGTCCTAATCATTAGAATAATACCAAGCGCACGGGTTGCGTTAATCCTATCTAAAAATCCTTCAGATTCACAGTATAGTAGCCCTAGATACCAAATTCCAATGATTATTACTATCCAAAAAGGAACTCCAAATGAATAAACTAGGAAAAGAAGTAAAATTGGAAGAAGAAAACTCCTCCGCTCCCTCTCTTCTGACATGAGCTGTGTGCACAGTCCAACACTCTTCAATCTGCTCTTCCAATCACAAGAGAAAATACTAGCCTCCTCATCCGAGAGTCATGACCACAAATAGCCCAACGTCTGATAGGAAGACTAATCGCATCATTGACTCTCTTGTCAGAGAACGTGACAGTATCAGTAGAATCCTAAATCAAGCAGATTTATCCCAAGTAAATCAATCTATAGAATCATTAAAAATAAAATTAAAAAAAATCGATGACCAATTATCTGGTCAGTCTACAGATTAGAAAGACATCCAGATTCGGATTTTTCTCCATTGACTACTATGCCCCTAGCTCCATCCGATTTACAAATCAGAGAGAGGAAACGATGAACCGGCATTCCAGAATTCCAATTCAAGTATGGATTCCCTCTTCCAGTTAGTGGTAATGATGGAATACTCCTTGATAGATGTCTTAGCTTACCCGTCAACCCCTGGACTTCAACCTTCATTATCCTCCAACTATCCCCTCGAACTCCCTTAAGTCTGAATGCATAAAGTGGTAGAAGACCACATTTTTCCCCTGTTATCTTCAGAGCTCTGTATTGGTCCATAGTTCTCCCAGACAAGTAAATCTTATCCGTCTTAGAAGTTTTTACTTCAATTGGAAAACACATGTCACCTCTAAGAGCTAGAAGATCGCCAGTCCCTTCTGAGCCACTTCCAGGAGCTCTAACTACTAAGAAAGGCCTCTGAACAACTTGCATTGCTTTTGCTCGCTGAACCTCAGAGCATGATCTGGTTACCGCCCTAACTCCTTTCACTTCTCCAGCGAGTACGGCCCTCAGTTCTCTCTCGTAGTTACTTCCCACGATGCTATGCTATTCTCAGGGTTATTGATGACACCGGTCTTAATTACTGGATCTTTCCCTTTCTGTAGTCTCTAGTCCTGTCTACGCCTGGAAATTGGTCCTCACTCTCTCTGTAGATTGTTTTCATATTGTTTAGGAAGTTATCTTCGTGAGTTACAATGAGGACCATCTCGACTCCAGGATTTTTCTCAGCATCCATCCATGAAAGTATGATTTCCATCGTCATCCTAGCACCTTCTCTGTGAGGATATGCAAAAACGTCCATGCCTAAGGGAGGTAAAACCAAGGTTTTTCTTTGATCTAGAGACTCTACAGCTTCGAATAGAGCATCATAAGAGTTTCTTAGAAGCTCTCTGCGGAAGTTATCTTGTGTCGGCCTTCTACAGTCAGGACCGACCACATGAACTAAGTTTGAAGCTGGAAGCTCAAATCCGGGTGTTGTTACAGCTTCACCAACTCCACAGGGTTGCTGATTGAGCTTCCTCTTTTCTTTCGCAATAGTCAAGCAAGCATCTCTGATTCCAGGTCCTGCAGCCTGCTGCATTCTTTCATCAAGGCCCTCTCTGCCGGCCAATCTACTATTTGCGGGAATTACCATCACATCCCCTTCTACTCCGACTATGTCACCATAGAGTACTCTCACCTGCCCATGTCGGCAATCTCTAACAATTACAACTTCGGCCACAAGGTGACAAGAGGGGTCATCCGATATGTATTCATCGTAGGCATATTTTTTGAAATCGGGAACGTTAATGCCTGCTCACCCTCTCCGAAGTATATGTCGACCGGGTACGTTCTGCTCGATGTGGAACCTGGGTCAGAGCATTCAGTTTTCGAAAAGGCGTCTTCATTGCCCTTTGTTTCAGATGCTCAGGTCCTATTCGGAGATCATGATATGATTCTAAAAATCGATGCAGACAGTATCGGTGAAATCGCTAAGTTAGTTGTTGATTCAGTGCGTTCAATTGAGGGTGTTACAAATACGAAGACACTGGCTTGTGCAGAGTTGTAATTGTCCTCATGCTAATTAATTTAACATACTTAGTCCCAGTAGCACGTTATTTCAGCTCATAGTTTAATATCTATGCAGGACCTCCAAGGGTCGGAGGAATCCAAGAATGGCAGACAAGAAATATTTCGTGTTGATGCAGAACGGCAAGGACACTGCTCAAGTGTTCCACAGCAAGCAGCCTAGGGGTGCGGCCCTGAAGGCGGCTTCAAGGGGTGTCACAGACATCCAATTAAGAGAAAGAGGAACCAATAGAGTCCATGTTTTCTCGGGCTCAAAGAGCAAGGTTCCTAAGGGCCCAAACGCACCAGACTGGCTACCTGACATGATTAACAAAGCCAATGTGAAGAAGTTGCGAATTGACCGATTGTGAGAGTAGTCGAAATCGACGTTATCATCCGGTAATCGTAAACGAATAGCGGATGCGCTGAAGTTGAAACCAATGACTTCATGATGATCGGAATCTCTTGCGGGCCCTCTCGGACCGCTCTAACTCCAGTTTCTTCGTCTCCTCTATTCTTGCCTTCTCGGCATCAATAGCGTTTTTTGCCTTCTTGTTATTCCCTGGGTCACTTGCTTTCACAAAATCATCAGAAAAATAGCTGAAAACTCCAGAGGTTAGATTTGAAATGGCCTTAACAGGATTTACCATAGGATCGAAATATTCTGTCACTACTCTTTCCTTCAGTGGTATTAGGGCATTATCTGTTATTTGTATTCCAGCGGGGCACACTTCGGTACAACACCTAGTAATATTGCAGTAGCTTATTCCAAAGTCATCTTTGATTTCTGGAATTCTACTTTCTGTATCTAATGGGTGCATCTCCAAGCTAGCAAGCCTCACGAAGAATCTCGGCCCTGCGAACTCATCGAACTTCTGGTGCTCCCTCATCACGTGACAAGTATTGACACAAAGCATACATTCTATACAAGACCTAAACTCTTGAATTCTATCAGCTTCATGCTGATTGAATACCCAGTCAGGCTCTTCTGGACCGTTGATAGGCTTAATTTTCCTATCCACCTCATACGCCCAAGAAGTATCCGTTACCAAATCTCGTACCAATGGGAATGACTGCATAGGTCGAACATCCACCGGACCTTCGTAATCACCCATCTCATCCTTGATATCATCCATTCTTGTCATACACATTAGTCTCGGTTTACCGTTAACTTCTGCACTACAAGAACCACATTTCCCTGCCTTACAGTTCCAGCGACAAGCGAGATCTGGAGCTTCCTCTGCCTGAATTCTGTGAATCACATCCAGTACGACCATGCCCTCGTCCAAATCCACGGTGTATTCCTTCATCTCTCCAATTGGGGAGCCAGCTTCATCAGGAGAACCTCTGAAAATACTGAATGTTATCTTCTCCATTCTACTCCTCCTCCGATAAGTCTTCAGAGTCCAATAGATCTTTCAAATCATCAGGAATGGGTGGATAAGACGTGTAGTCGATTTCCATCTTCCCATCTATTTGCATGATTCTACTATTCAGCTTCCCCCATTTTGAATTGTCAGGATTCGGGAAGTCATCTCTTGTGTGCCCTCCCCTGCTTTCCTCTCTAGTCAACGCGGATAGAGCACACATCCTACTTACGTCTATCATTGCAGAAATCTCCAATGCTTGGTGCCACCCAGGATTGTAGATCCTACCACCTGGAGACGTAGTATTTTTCCCCCTTGCCTCTAGCTCGTTTAGGTCCTCCAGAGCTTCTTCGAGAAGTTCGCGTGTTCGGATTATTCCAACTTTATTCTGCATCATAACCCTGAGATCATCCACCACCTTCGCAGGATTTTCACCGTCTTCCCTTTCTAGAGGTTCAAGCATATCCAATATAACTCTGTCAATTTCGTTCCCATCTATCTCTGCGAATCTATCTATTTGCTTTGCCGACTTGGCAGCATGCTCGCCAGCAATCTTTCCGAAGGTAATGAGGTCGGACAAAGAATTCCCTCCTAGGCGGTTCGCACCATGAAGACCGGTGGCCGCTTCGCCTGCCGCGAAAAGTCCGGGAACCGATGTCTCTTGCGTATTGGGGTCAACTCGAACTCCACCCATCACGTAGTGAGCAGTGGGCCCCACCTCCATGGGTTCCTTCGTAATATCAACCGCTGCAAGCTCCATAAATTGGTGATACATTCCTGGAAGCTTCTTTTTTATCTCCTCTGACTTCCTCCAGGAGATGTCTAAGTAAGCTCCTCCGTGTTCCGATGCCCTACCAGCAGCCTTCTCACTGTTGATGGCCTTGGCAACTACATCTCTGGTCAGCAGCTCTGGAGGTCTTCTTTTTGTAGCAAGTTTTCCTGATACCACTTCTTTCACCCATTCACTTGACTCGGACTCAGTATCAGCAAACTCTTCTCTGTACATTTCGGGAACATAATCGAACATGAACCTCTCGCCCTCAGAATTTGTTAGAACCCCTCCCTCCCCTCTGACTCCTTCTGTGACCAATATGCCCTTTACAGAGGGCGGCCAAATCATTCCCGTTGGATGGAATTGAACGAATTCCATGTCCCCCATCTCTGCCCCTGTCCAGTAAGCAAGAGCATGACCTTCACCGGTGTACTCCCAAGAGCCGGAACAAACCTCCCAACAGCGAGTAATACCTCCTGTGGCCAGAACAATCGACTTGGCTCGGAAAAGGTGGAGAGAACCGTTCGATCTATCATATGCGAAGCAACCTACTACTCTGCCATTCTTCTTGAATAAATGGCGGACAGTGTACTCCATGAAGACTTCCATTCCGGTGTGGATTCCTCTCTGTTGGAGTGTCCGTATAAGCTCCAAACCAGTTGCGTCCCCGATATGAGCAAGTCTCGGGTATGTGTGACCTCCGAAATTCCTCTGACTCGTCTTACCCTCTGTAGTTCGATCGAACACAGCACCCCATTGTTCCAACTCTCTTATCCTGTCCGGAGCCTGCTGTGCGTGGACCTTGGCCATCCTCCAGTCTGAAAGATACTTCCCTCCCTTCATAGTGTCTCTGAAATGTATCTTCCAAGAATCTCTGTGATCCTTGTTAGCTAGTGCAGCGGCCGCTCCCCCCTCGGCCATTACTGTGTGGGCCTTCCCAAGCATAGATTTGCTGATCATACCAACCTTGGCCCCGTTCGAACTTGCCTCTATGGCGGCCCTCAATCCGGCCCCTCCTGCTCCAATAACGACCACATCGAAGTCCCATTCAGAGTATGATTTATCCATTTAAACACCTAAATTTTGAAACTTGGATCACTCAGAAATCCTTCAGCAACAGCCAACACGAATAAGTCTCCTAAGAATACCATCCCCAAGCTTGTCCAAAACCAGAATCCATGGTGGACGTTAGCCTTGGAGACAAATCTGAAAATATTTCCTTGAATTTTCTCTAAACCTACGTTCCATCTCTTGTTTCCTCCTCCGACCAGATGCCTGAAGGCATGGCAAGAGGTAACATACATCGTAAGCAAGAAGGATTCGGCAGCTAGAACGAATGTTCCAACTGAGAAACCATATGAGTCAGCACCTTCGACTTCATGAAATCTTAGGGTGTGTAGAACGTCGATATACTTCATGAATAGAATGATGATAGCAAGATAGAGCATTATTCTATGGATGTTATTGAAGATGAACAACCCCCCTTCACCCCTATAACCAAGAGATTTGGAGATTTTTGGCTCTGCCACTACACATGCTACGGGACTAGCAAAAAATGTCCTGTAATAGACACGCCGCATGTAGTAGCAAGTACCCCTGAAACCAAACGGAATCCAGAGAATCAACATAGCAGAATTGGCCCAAGCAGGAACTTCCAAACTCCAAAGGTGAATTATGTCAGGCGAGAAAATCGGGCTGGTCACTCGATGATCATCGTAATGTATTGAACCATCAAAAAAAATCAATCTGATAAATGTGTAGACTAAGGCCGCTGTGAGAGCTACTCCCATCCATAGAGGTTCCATCCACCAACGATCTATTCTATTTGTCTCACCGAAGCCTTGGCTTATTGGAAGTTTGAAACTAGTCGCCATTGTTCAACTCACTACCCGTCCCGCAGGAGCATTCGATTCAACACGAAAGGAACTACCATTTTAATCCGAGTCTGTGAAATTAAATCAATTCTGTGAAAAACTATGTTTGGAATAGTTACAAACCCACGGCTTTACAGAGATTTTATTCTAGGCCAGAGCGGAATAATCCGCTTCCGCTTCTTCGATATGAATCTCATCAACATCCATCTGGGCTAGTTGTAACTTTCCTGAGAGCTCGTCATTTACTGCGTGCCAGTATGAGTAGGCCTCTAAGACCCAAATTCCTGACTCTCTAGTGCCGTTTCCACTCTCCTTGACTCCTCCAAAGGGAAGATGTGCCTCTGCTCCAGTGGTAGAGTTGTTGATCCCCGTCATTCCTGCCCTAATGCCTGTCTTGAATCGGTATGCCTCCAATCTATCGTTTGTATAGCACGCACTTGAAAGCCCATAGGGGGAAGCATTGGCGAGGTGTAAGGCATGTTCGAAATCCCTCGCCCTAACAACAGTGACAGCAGGTCCAAAGATCTCCTCTTGGAAGCATTGCATGTCTTCTGTAACTTCTGTATACACGTGTGGCCACATGTAAACACCTTCAGATGCATCCCCAAGGAAGTTTGTTGGCTTGTTTTCATTCGTAATCAGTCCCTCTCCCCAAAGTTTGGAGGCGCCCTCGGATTCACACATCCCTATATCACTGAGAAAATCTTCTGCATATTTCTCAGAAAGCATTGGACCGTAAAGGACATCATCGTAACTTAATGAGTCGCCTATCCTGGTATCCTCTACCCTGGCCATGAACTTGGACATGAAATCATCGTAGATGTCTTCGTGGATGATCAAGTTCCCTAGGCTGGTGCATCGTTGTCCTGCAGTACCAAAAGCAGCCCAATAGGCACCCTCAACCGCATTATCTAAGTTTGCCGAAGGCATTACTACTAGTGGATTCTTTCCACCCAATTCGAGTGAACAAGAAATCAAATTCCTTCCACAAACTTCACCAATCATCTTTCCGACCGGTGTTGATCCAGTGAAACTGATTTTGTCTACCATTCCTTCATCTGCAGAGTCAACTAGGAACTGTCCTGCCCCACTCCCACGTCCATGAATCAAATTAATCACCCCGTCGGGCAGTCCTGCTTCATACATAATTCTGGTCAGCATCAGAGATAGTAGCGGCGTGTCTTGAGGACTCTTCCAAACGCAGGTATTGCCACACATAATTGCTGGAATCATCTTCCAGAATGGAACTGCAGCAGGAAAATTACTGGCATTGATTATTCCACATACCCCCAAAGGTCTTCGATATGTGAACAACTCCTTGTCGGGCAACTCAGAATTCACAGTTTGACCATATAGTCTCCTACCTTCAGATTGGAAGAAAAGACATGTATCAATCGCCTCCTGAACTTCTCCAGAACTTTCTTTCAGAGTCTTCCCAATNTCTCTAGTTTCTACTCTGACGATATCTTCTTTGTATTCCATNAGTAGCCTNCCCATATTCCCNATAATCTGACCTCTTGTAGGTGCAGGTGTGTTTGACCACGTAGAGAAGGCGTTTCTGGCAGATTTCAGCGCATCATACACATCTTCCTTTGTCGATAGGGGAAATTCTCCAAGACAGTCCCCCAACAAAGCAGGATTTCTGCTCTCGAAGGTCCTACCATCGCTGGATTGCTTTAGTTCACCATTGATGATATTATATCCCTTCACCTTAGGACTTCCATTTGGGTTTTCACTATGTATTATTTCGAATCCGGCCTCTAGTACGTGCGACATGATTTCCCGAACGCCACTTATGAAATGAATTATACGCATCAGACATCTTTGTTCCGATAACCATTTTACCCCGCGGAGAACCCTCCAATGCTGGGTTTAACTACCCCCGATGCACCAGATGTGACGGCAGGGAGCCAAATATGACGTCAGAAAATAATGATTCACTTACCCTCAGAGTAGCCAAAGCCATACCCAGCGATGTCGGACATGGTAGGGCCAGAGTACCCTTCGACAACGATCTCAGTCTTAAGCCCGGAGATATAGTTGAGATTGAGGGAGAGAGGAAGACTGCAGCAATAGTTTGGAGATGCAGACCGGAAGATGCTAATCTCGGAGTAATCAGGATTGATGGCATAATTAGAAAGAACTCTGGAGTAAGTTTAGGCGATAGGGCAGAGATCAGAAAAGTTGAGGTTGAGCCCTGCACTAAATTGGTCCTAAGTCCGGTTATGGCCAAACAACAAAAGGTAAGATTCGGACCTGGAATTGAGGGATTTGCAAGAAGGGGGCTGAACAAGAGGCCAGTTGTTGCAGGAGATAGGATTTTCATTCCAGGCATGNCCCTTTTCGCAGAGGCTCTTCCTTTTGCTATAGTGCAGACTAGTCCGAAAGGGATAGTCCAAGTTCTTCCAGATACAGAGATTATCATCAAAGAAGATGCGCTTGATCACGANGAAGAAAATTTAGTTCAGACTATTTCTTACGAAGATATTGGTGGGATTGGAAACCAACTTCAGAAAGTAAGAGAGATGATTGAACTTCCTCTCAAGCACCCGATTTTATTCAGAAGATTGGGAATTGATCCACCTCGCGGAGTTCTTCTTCACGGTCCACCTGGAACTGGCAAGACTCTAATCGCAAAAGCAGTGGCTTCAGAAACTAANGCGCACTTTACTTCCATTAACGGACCTGAGATCATATCAAAGTACTACGGGGAAAGTGAAAAACAACTCAGAGAGATCTTTGATGAAGCAGCTGCGAACGCTCCAGCAATTATCTTCATCGATGAGCTAGACAGTATTGCTCCAAAGAGAGAAGATGTAACCGGAGAAGTAGAGAGGAGAGTTGTTGCCCAGCTTCTGACCCTTCTAGATGGAATGGGGGGAAGGGACAACGTTGTTGTTATCGGAGCAACAAATAGGAGAGATGCAATTGACCAAGCACTAAGAAGGCCGGGGAGATTTGACAGAGAGCTGGAAATAGGGGTCCCAGATAAATCTGGAAGAGGGGAAATATTAGAGATCCACACTAGAGATATGCCAATAAGTGATGACTACAATCTCGACTGGTTATTGGATAATACTCATGGTTTTGTCGGAGCAGATATTTCAGCTTTGGTTAGAGAAGCTGCTATGAAGGCATTAAGGAGATATCTACCAGAAATTGATCTAGACGAGGAAGAAATCCCTCCAGAGGTAATTGAGAAGATGGAAGTACGAATGTCGGATTTCCAAGAGGCTGTAAAAGAGATTGAACCCAGTGCACTAAGAGAAATTTATGTTGAAGTTCCAGAGGTTACATGGGACGAAGTTGGTGGACTAGAAGATGTCAAAGATAGGCTCAAGGAGAGTATAGAATGGCCACTAAATATGCCTGAAAAATTCGAGCATTTCGGAATATCTCCTCCTAGGGGAATTATGTTATTTGGAGCTCCCGGTACTGGAAAGACATTAATTGCAAAGGCCATAGCTAATGAAGCAAAAGCTAATTTTATCACCATAAAAGGCCCAGAGCTAATCTCTAAATGGGTCGGAGAATCAGAGAAAGCCGTCAGAGAAGTTTTCAAGAAAGCCAAGCAGTCAAGTCCTTCAATAGTTTTCTTAGATGAATTCGAGAGTATAGCAGGAATGAGGAGAAGTCATTCTGGCGAAGGATCAGATGTAATGAATAGAGTTGTCAATCAGCTTCTCAGTAGTCTAGACGGAGTCGAAGGAATGGAAGGAGTGATTGTAGTGGCCGCAACAAATAGGCCAGAGATGATCGACCCAGCCCTAATGAGAAGCGGACGCTTTGAGAGAGTTCTACACATCCCGCCTCCCGACAAGGAATCTAGAGAAGCAATACTGAAGATTCATACTCAGGAGATGCCCATTGGGAAATTCAAAATTGATGATTTAGCAGGTCTAATGGAGAACTACACCGGAGCTGATATTGAAGCTGTATGCAGAGAAGCAGCTCTAATTGCGATGAGAGATGATAAGAAGACAGTTACTAGGAAGCACTTCGAAACAGCCACAGAGAGAGTGAGGCCGACAGTTACCGAGGAAATGCTACAGTACTACTCAAAGATGGAAGAAAATCTTACCAGTGGACTGGAGTCAGTAAGAAGAACTACAGCTTCGATTGCGGGAATAGAATTAATTTGATGATTATTATGAAGACAACCTTTGGACAAGAAATTCTTACTCGGAAGGTAGTTGACTCAGCAGGTGATTTACTTGGCCATCTTGCAGACTTCAGTGTAGATGTAAGCACTGGAAATATAGTTTCATTACTAGTTGTAACCGAAGCCGGCATAGATCCTAATGAACTTCCATGGCCCACCACAGACGGTTTGCTTGCTGTTCCGGTGGAGGAAGTTTCTAGCATAGGTTCTGTAGTAGAACTATCGAGATAGTAGATGCAAGGCTCGTTCATAGTCACATAATGGTCATAAAACGAACTTAAGGCTCAACGTCTGTAACTGACGGGAGTGAGCCAAGTGATAGATCAGAAAAAATTGTCTGCTTTCTTTAATTCCAGAAGAAATAGGAGAGTAGCTCTTCAAATATCTTTCTGGGCAGTTCTGGGTATTCTAATACTATCTGTTGCAGTAACTTATGTTGTTCCCGGGCAAACTCAACAATCTGCTTATGGGGATGAATGGAACGATCTGGGCTCATTTAGACAGGAATTGAATGATAAAGGAGTTGAGACAACTGCATTAGTCTCCAGCCCTCTCCTCCTCAGTGATCTTGACCATCCAGAAGAAACAATATTCATCATATCAGGGGTTGAGAGAGACACGATTTCTCTTCCTAGATTTACTGGGGAAGATGATTTAATTCAGTTCTCGGAGGGAGACGGGTACACATCCTCTGAAATTATCGCAATTAGGGACTTTGTATCCAGAGGAGGTACTGTAATCCTGATGGACGACTTTGGTTACTCAAGTAATCTTGCGGCTGAGTTTGGACTAGATTTCNCGAATCATAGACTTTACTCGGATTACGACTATGATCAGGACTTGGGATCAGATTTCGTTTGGGTCAATACAACTTATGCATTTAATTTCACAGCTTCGCAGGGAATGCAAACAGGAGTGAACCCATGTCTTAGAGACATGGATAACGATGGTGTAGTTGACGTATTAGATGACGATCCCGAAAATCCAGATGTCGGTACTTCGTTTGTAACAGCAGTTGCGGCTGGACTTTGTGAGCACCGTTTCCTGGGAAACGATCCATCTTCAAGTACACCAAAATGGGATTGGTCTCAGAACTACAATCTCCTTACAAATACCCCTTCCGCATTTGAAAAGACGACTTCATACAACCCAGCCGAAAGAAGATATGTCATTTCAAAGACAACTCCCGACTCCTGGATTGACAATAATGATGATGGCAACTACTCCGTTGGAAATTTCGCAGCCTTTGGTCTATCAGGAGACGAGCAAGGTCCATTTCCGGTTTATGTAAGATACTGCGAAGCTATTCTCTGCAGAACTTCAGAATCAGGAAGAGTCCATTTCATATCAGATGGTTCGGTTCTGATAAACTCAATTTACGACCCGGAATTCAAATCAAGCTACCTAGGCTTAGTTCCTGAGAATGATAACAGAAAGTGGATTCTAGACGTGGTAGCAGAGGCTCTGATGCTCAATAGCAACTCAACTTCCCCAGGAGAAAATGCTTTAGTTATTTTTGATGAAAGCAGACATCAGCAGCCGACAATCTTCGGAGATACCTACAACTTGCTATATTACCTGTTAATTTATTTCACTAACGACTGGATGGCTATGCTGATACTTTTCTTGATTCTTTTTATTGTTCTCGAAGCAGTTCTGATTAGGAAAGAAGATCCAGAGGATTGGAGACATATTTTCAGAGTTGTTTACTACGGATTTGGCGATGCTGAGAGGTACAAATATTACCAGAGGCCAGAGAAGATTCGGCAGGTACTCCTAACTAGAGTTAGGAATCTTAATGCACTGACTAGGGAGGAATTTGAGGCNCTGCCAGCATCAGATCTNCAAGGTATGATCCGAGATCCAGTTCTAGTTCGATTCATCTTCGAGGAGAGGAATTACAGAGCAGATGAACTAGTGGGAATTGTTAGAAGAATNAAGGAATGGGGAGATTCAGGATCGGGGGTGAAAACTAGTGTGGACTAGGAAAGCCGCAGTAATGCTGTCAGGAGGCATAAGCCTAATTCTAGTAGGAATGATGATTTCAAATTTTCAAATGATGATTATCGGTTTGACTTTCATTGCTTTTATTTCTATAAATGGTTGGATTTCTGGTCAATCTGATCTAGAGATAACTAGATTCGTCCCTCACTCTAATGTCTACAAAGGTGATTTAATTGAGGTTTCTCTAACAATTACGAACAAATCATACAGGAGGACTCAGCAACTAGAGATCTTCGATAATGTACCTCATCAGATGAAGATTAGAAGGGGAATCAATCAGATCCGACTTAATCTAGGGCCCGGACAGACAACAAAACTGGACTACATGTTGCGGTGCCCGCTTAGAGGGCATTATTCCATTGGGCCGATATCGGTAAGATATAGGAACGCTTTCGGACTTTTTGTTAGCGAGTCTAAAATAGAAGATTTATGCGACATTACGGTATTTCCTCAAGTTAGAGATATAGAAAATGCGATGCTGAAGGCCGATGTACCAAAAATGTACACTGGAGCAACAACTCTACGAACACCCGGGCCAGGAATGGAGTTTTACTCATTGAGGGAATACCTCTCGACGGATTCTCTCAGATCGATAAACTGGAAAGCTTTCGCTAGAACTGGAGATTTAATGGTTAATCAAAAGACTAGAGATGCAGTAACAGATGTTTTTGTTATTCTTGACACCAGAGAGGTAAGTAGGATAGGTACTGTGCTGAAAAATCCCCTCGAGATGGGAGCTTCAGCTACAGCCTCGATCGCAAGTCATTTTTTGAAGAGAAAAGACTCTGTCGCTATGGTCACCTTTGGGGATAGGATGGATTTCCTCCCTGCAGATACGGGGGATAAACAACAGTACAAAATCCTGAGCCGNCTTGCTTCCGTTTCTCCCTCTGGATCAATGCCTTTGCAAGCTGTGACTAATTCTTTGGCACCTAGGATCAGCCGAGGTTCTCCTGTGTTCATAATCAGTAGCTTGGAGGGTGATGGCACCACCCTAACCGCAATTAGGAATCTTTCTGGTAATGGTCATGAGGTTATCGTACTCTCACCGAGTAGTATAGATTTGGAGAGGTTGGTAAGTAGGATTCCAAGAATGGCTTACGAGGTCTTGAAATTGGAGAGGCAGAATAGGTTAACCGCTGTTTCTGGATATGGGGCGAAGGTCGTTGATTGGATGCCTGATGTTGAGCTTTCTCAGGCACTACTACAGTCAAGGGGGTGATGAAATAGAACTAGGTGAAAAGGAAAAACAGAAGATAGAGACTCTGCACATACCACTATTGCGAAGAAAGTGGCAGATTCTTGCTCTACAGATTGTGTCAACATCATCATTGTTATTTCTTCTAATGAGGATGAGTGATATTTATGGTAAATGCAGCGATAATAACTTAGACACATGGTGTCCATCATACGAACACACGAGAGGACTAATGTGGTTAGAATCAAATGAAGGCAGCCTACTGATCCCGGATTTCCTGCTGGGAGTAAATCAANCTGGTACCCTATCTNTCCTTGGACCTTTGTTAATTTGCGTTTTAGGCACCATTGCTTTCGAAAGATTCTGGGCATCTTCTCTCGAGTTTCAAACTAGGATTAAACAAGGAATAGCAGCAGTGTTTGGATTGTGGATCGTTATCCCATTTATCCTCTCTTGGATCATCGCTACTTTCAGGTATGGACTGCATTTTCCTTGGAATGGCAATGACTCTTTGAATCACATTGGTGAATTGTTTTCCCCACTAGGACTAGTTTTAGAAATTGTATTTCTGAGTATCGTTTTTGCTCCAATTCTAGTTGGTTTAGTTGGGATTTGGGGACTGTCTAAGAGGGCAATAACCTGGTCAGTTGGATACTATATTATTGTAATCGCTTTTCACGCAGTTCTTACATTCGAGCCAATTGTTTCTGAGGTGGATGTAGGCCTCAAGGCATTGCCAACTCAGATCGGCGAGGGCACCATGTTCGGTGGGCTAGTCTCGCCATTGGCGAGCTCTCTTCTAGGAATTGCAATTCTGATGCTTTTGTTCCTAGAGACTGGAACTGCTGCTATTGGCCACATGGAATATGCAGCCTCACTTCCCGAGGAATCTAAGAGAGATCCTGAATACGTCAGGCAGTTCAATAATGTGGTAAATTCACACTTGATCCAACTAGTAGTTGTAATCTTGATGGTTTCCATAACTACCGCTCTGGCTCTCTCATTTGATGATCTGATGATTTCGATTGTCGGAATACTTGAGGGAACTCAGTGGACAGGACAGGTAAAGGAGTCACTTGAGTTACAGATGACATATGGAAAGGTGATTTCTGCGGGTTTATTCATCATTGTAGTAGCAGGACTTAGATTTGTAATTCCTTGGCAAACAGTGTCTGGTTACATTGAGTCTGGAATATCGAAAATCCGCTCATGACTTCGCTCTAGCATACAATTTACCAATATAAGTCGCCAGTAAAGGTATAGTTACAATGAGTCCGCAAATTGTAACTTCTAGAGACCAACTTCCAAACCAACCGTCCAGAATTGAGTCTATAATTGGAATTGAAATTATTCCTAAAATAGTTAGAGAAATCAGAGAAAATCTATCTATCCAAGGAGATATAAAAGTATCACTGTGTTTTGTCCTGTTAGGTAAATGCCCTCCCCCATTCATGTCCTTTCGTGATGTAATCTCCGAATCAACTCACCGGAGGATGGGTTCAAGCATGTAACTCATTACGAATTCATATGAGCGAGGGCATAGAGGTCAACTCCTGCAGCAGATGTCGCTCTGATGCCATCATCCATCAGGTATACAGTGGACAGCATCTATGCGGTAAGCATCTCGCAGAGTCAATTAGGAAGAGAACGTCAAAGGAACTCCGATCTCAATTGGAGCTCCCAAAGAACGCTATGAGAGACGATGGTTCTAGATTCAGAATTTTGATNGCAGTTTCTGGAGGAAAAGATTCGGCAGTCCTCCTTTCTATGATGTCAGATATAATCGGACGTCGTAGAGATGTAGAATTGATTGCGGGGTGTGTAGATGAGGGAATTGATGGCTACCGAGCTCCGTCCATCGTCTTCGCGAAGCAATTATCCGAATCTCTTGGAATTAGATTCGAATCAATGAGTTACCAAGAAATGGGATATGGCCGAATGGATGAAATTGTTAATTCTATGCCCTCAATAGCTCAAAAAAATCCTGAGGCTAATGGCCTAATGCCATGTTCTTACTGTGGTGTATTTCGTAGACAGAGTCTAAACTCCCTCGCTGAAAAGCTAGATGTCGACGTTATGGCATTGGGACATAATCTGGATGACATGGCTCAATCTATAATGATGAATCTTCAGAAGGGAGAAATCGAAAGATCAGTTAGGCTAGCCCCTCATACAAAGTTTCCAATCGACGGAATCGTCCCTAGAATCGTACCACTACGATGGATTCCTGAGCAGGAGATACATGCTCATGCAATTTTTAATGAACTTCCTATTTTTCATGGTGAATGTCCTCATGCCGCTGGAGCAATGAGACAACAGAGTAGGTTAGTTATCGCGAAATTGGAAGCTCAAACACCAGGCGCACGACACGGACTTTTACATTCTTTGGACCAAATCAGAGAGCTCCACAGCGAGGCTAAGCCACTGTCTAAGAAGGAAATTAGGAATTGTTCTAGATGTGGTGAAATAACCAGTAGAGAAATTTGTCAATCATGTACCATGAAAGATTGGATTATCGATGACGTTTGAAATTCATAGAATATTCTCAATCAATTCATTGATTTCTTGGACTTTTCCACAATAGTAGCATCGAACCTCAAGCGGATCATGAGAGAAAACCCTCAGCCTTTGAGGCAGAGGCTCTCGATCGTTCTTTGTAATACAGTTGGAGAAGGTACAAGTTGCAATGTTAACTAAGTCTTCAGTCAGTTCAACTACCATTTTCTCAGCTACTGCATGATTTCGAATAATCGCAATACTGGCATGTGGCGCAATAAGTGCTAACCTGTCCAGCTCCTCTCTACTCANTTCTCTATCTTCAATCTTCAGTACATCCTTTCTTCCAAGTTTATCACTCGGCACATTCATGACTAGGGAAACGGGGGTTGCTCTAGATGTATCGATTCTAAGGATTCTAATGACCTGCATTGCACGTCCTGATGGAATATGATCAATTACTGTCCCATTTCGAATCGCGGTGACTCTTCTCATTTCAGACATCATTTCACTTCCTTTGGAACCTCAACATCTAGGCTCCTGCATAGCAATGCCATTCTAGTTGGAACTCCGTTGAATGCTTGTTCGAAATACTTGGCATGATCNGATGAATCTACGCTTGGGTCAATCTCATCAACTCTGGGAAGAGGATGCATCACTATCATGCCCTTTTTCGAACCACTCAAATCAGAGGAGTTTAATTTGAAAATGCCAGCGACCTTTGCGTACTCATCTTCATCTGGAAACCTCTCCTTTTGAATNCTGGTCATGTAAATTACATCNGCAGAGTTTATCTGTTCCAGGAGGGATTCAGTTTCTGTAATTTCTGACCCTTGGGATCGAAGATCAGAAACAATCTCCTCCGGCATCCTAAGGGTTCTGGGAGATACTAGAGTGAGACTAGCCCCGAATCTAACTAGTGCATGAGATAAGCTGTGCACTGTTCTTCCATATCTTAGGTCTCCAACTAGAACAACATTCAAACTTTCAAGAGACCCATGAGCTTGACGGATTGTGAAGAGGTCAAGCATAGTTTGAGTAGGATGGTTACCAGCCCCATCTCCTGCATTAAGGATGGGAATTCCTACCGAGTCTGCGCTATATTGAGCCGCGCCCTGTCTAGGATGCCTAATCGCAGCAACATCAGCATATCCATCAATCATCTGCATTGTATCATACAGTGTCTCACCCTTGGAAACAGATGTTCCAACCGAACTAAAATTCAAGACTGAACCTCCGAGCCTCTTCATTGCTGTCTCGAAAGACATTCTTGTCCTAGTGGAGTTTTCGAAGAACATATTTGCTAGGACCTTTCCATCAAGTAGTGGTAGATTAATCACCCCTCTAGCAACCGGAACTAGCCTCTCTGAATCATCAAGAATTGAAACAATTTCTTGGTTGGTAAGATCATCCATTGTAACTAGGTCGCCCATGACTCTCTCTTCATTCCGGCAGCCGCCCTTTCATATGCCTTGCCATTCAAGGAATAGTCATTTTCTTCTCACCGGCGTCTTGATGAGTGAAACTCCCTCTCCCAATAATGTGATAATTAGCCGAACCCCTTTGAGAGTGTCCTTATGCGGTGGTGGAACTGACTTGGACCAATTCTCAATGAGCAATTCATCGGGAGGAAGGGTGGTATCTTTAGCAATCGATAAATACGTCTATGTAACAATGAATAGGAGGTTCGACGATTCTATCAGAGTCTCATACTCATCGACTGAAAATGCAGACTCGGTGGATGATGTTCAGCATGATTTAGTTAGGGAAGCCATGCGTCTAACTGGAACAGATTCTGGAGTTGAAATTACGACTATCGCTGACATCCCGGGAAGGGGCACAGGCCTTGGATCGTCTTCTTCAGTTACTGTCGGACTACTACATGCTATGCATGCTTTCCATGGAAGACAACCTTCTAAGGAACAACTGGCAGAAGAGGCTTGCCATATCGAGATAGAAATTTTGGGAGCTCCCATTGGTCGTCAAGATCAATATGCTGGTGCATTCGGAGGAATTAATTCGATAAGTTTCGGGTCAAATGGAGTTATTGTAGAACCAATCGGTGTTTCAGAAGAATTGATCAGTAGCATTTCAAATAGATTCAGCCTAGTCTTCACGGGATTAACCAGGAGTGCTAACAAGGTTCTTTCTCGNGTTGTAGAGGATATCGAAAGTAAGAATTCCAGCCTAAAAGAGATTAGAAATCATGCTAATCTTGCGGCCGAAATGATGGAGTCTGGAGACTTGGATTCATTGGGACAACTACTCAACTCTTCTTGGCTAGTGAAAAGAGAAACCTCCTCAAATGTCAGTAATTATGAAATAGATAAATTGTATAATCTACTAATTTCATTCGGAGCTAAGGGCGCCAAATTACTAGGTGCAGGGTCCGGGGGCTTCTTTTTGGTTTATGGGGACGATTCTCTGAGACAACAAATAACCAACAAACTCGGTATAGAAAACAGAGTCATTCCTGTAGGGATTGATTTCTCTGGCTCGCAGATAATCCATGGATATTGAAGGTAGAATAAAATGACCCCCAAGGATGGTATGCAATATCTTGCATTTGTTATTTTTTTGATTCTGACTATCCAAATTCCATCATCGGAAGAAAATCAATTGCAAGAAATAAAATTTGATAGGAATTTATCCGAACAAGATACATTGTTTACTGTAGATGGTTACTCGTTCCTGAACTTCTCAGGCAATATATCTCATTATTCTTCGATAAATGCGACATGGTTCCTTGAAGTGACAGTTATGGAGAGTTATGGGACGGAATTGCTTGATAATAGATCCTTAGGCCTCCTAGGGCAGATTGACACGATTATTGGGAATTCTGATGGCTGGGTAGATTTAGGGGAATCTGAGCAGTTTGCATCGATGGTATATGAAGCAAGGAATTGGACGGATGCAGAATCTGCGGGATGCTGTAGCTTTGACTACCAACCGATGACTCTCTCTGATGACAAACAGCTGACAATAATTCCTCCAGAAGTAGGGCCAGTAAACAGAACTAACGGATTCTGGGGTTGGAGCGAGTCTGCAAATATTTCCGGCTTTTCCGACGCAAGATATCTCAGGCTGATAGATTTACCAAGAGTTGGTGCCATAGCCGAAGAAGTTCCACTGCATATTACTCTACCAAGTGGATGGGAATACAAGTACAGTCCGATGTCTGAGATTATTCACGGAAATCCTAGCCATTTCATAGTCAATAGATCAGAAGCCCCTGTAGCCTCCGATATCAGGATCACGATCGGAGAAAATAACCCTCCCGTTCTAACCGGCGCAAGATTTCCACCATCTCTTTCCTTGATATCCCCAGAAAGCACTTCCACCTATGTAGCATCCTGTAGCGACAGTCCTCTCGACTCCCCAGATATTCAGTGGGTAATCAGTAAAGGCGATGAAAAAACCTCAACTATCAATAATTCCTGGTTTGAATTCATTCCTGCAGATCACGGTTTCTTGCATGGTGATGAGATTTCTATCAATGCTACTTGCTATGACTATCACGGAACAACCTCTTTGTGGAATGAGGTAGTATTAATTGACGGAATTGATCCTGCATGGATTGGAAATTTCACATTTGGAGGAAACTTACAAGACGGGATCCACACCCTTCCAGCTACTATCGAGGTAATTTCTGGAAGTGANTTGATACTCGATGCGATAGGATCAGATGACTCCTCACTACCTGTTTATCTCGAGCTCTACACAAATATATCCGAAGGATGGAGACAATATGGTGTCTCTCAGCAAATGTTCCAGTTTACTGCAAATCAAGGATCAGGTGTAAATGGAGCAGAATTCGGAGTAGTCGAGAGGCATTTTCAAAGAGAGCCAACAGAAATCAGTATGATTCTAGTTGTTACGGATGAGGCAGGTAACTCGGTGATGAGCGAATGTGTTGTTAGGGTTCTCGATGGAAATCCTCCAATTATTATTCCTAGACTATTCTGGAATGATTTAGCAATAGAGTTTGATGATGAAATCCACGAAGGAGATGAATTAAGCCTTGATCTATTACATTCCTTCGATGATTTGGATTCAATTGAGAAGGTTTCATGGTCTATTTTTGTAGATGAAAAAAGTCTACCTCTTGAGAATAACTGGACGTTAGACCAGAGAATCACTATTCCACAGCTATCTCATGGATACCACGAGATAGTTGTGATTGCCACGGACTCNAAAGGAAATACAAACCAAGCAGAGATCGAATTGACTGTATTACCAAAGAGGGGAGCGCATGTCAGTATTATCGAAACCGAGTTTTCGAGGGATACCAAAGTAGGGGAAGAAGCTACTTTGATAGTTACTTTACAGAATGAGGGAACTGACCCAGCATTCGCTCGGATTTGCTTGTCTGATATTTGCGGAAGATGGATAGATCAACCGATTTCAGCTTCTCTCGACTCAGGTCCCGAAATTAAGAAAATTGAATTCAATTTCCANATAATTAATGAAACGATGGATGGAATTTCCCTACATTGGGATAGCGCTTCGGCTGGTACAAGTGGCCATATTCCGATTGAAATATCTTTAGAAAATGAAGTAGANAGCAGTTTATCATCAGTTTTATTGATTTCCTCAATAGTTATCTCTGCCTCAGTATTGTTATTTTATAGAACCTTCGGATCCAAATAACCGTCGAAATTNTCTACACATCTTACCGCATACATATTGACCTCATGGCATCCTAAAGGTATCATGGTGATGCTGCCGGACTACCCAGAGCGTGNGATTGCATCACAGCAAAAAAGAGTTGAGCATGGGTTAATTGTCTGCCAGATGCTTCTTGTTTCTACCGGAGCGTTATGGCTATTTTTCTCACTAGAAAGCCAATCTGGAGTATTTTCCAGATTCGGTCCTGTACTCATCCTATTCAGCAGTGCTCTATTATTGCCCGATCTCTTAGATTTCGGACCTGTCCAGAAAACTAGAATTTCTACTGCATCCTGCATCTTATGGCCTCCGATTCTAGCCTTTAGTGAAGTAAGTAGAGTTAACGAAGGTATCTCAATAGGGACTCTTCTGCTTATCTTCGTAGTTCTGATACTGTTTATTATCTCAGTTAGGACTCTCTCTTCGGATGTAAAATCTAGAAGATGGAGGGGGCTCAGTACTTCTTTCGGTTTTGGATTGGCATTACCAATAATACTGGCCAACTCAAGTATGCAGTCATTGTATGTTATCGCAGCTCCCGCCATTTTCTCTACAGTTCCAGCAATTCTTTCCAAAGATGGCCTTGAAGAGGAGAGAAAAATTTTCACATCCCGTCTTAAGGAAGTAGAATTGCGAATCCTAGATATTCAATCAGGAACTACATTGATGCAACAACCTAATTCTCTCCTCAAAACTGCTCGAGAGGAAGGATGGTCTGATCCAGAGATGGGCCTAAATCTGATCAAAGAGGCTGAAATGGAGACTGATAGAATAGAATCTTATTTGGAGGATTTGCAGGAAATTAGACTTCAGGCCGAGGACTCAATCTCACGTTCAGAAAAAATTGTAGGTAGAAAAGGAAAATCAAGAGTTTATTTTGAAAATGGATTGAAAGAAGTGAAAAATGGCTCTTTACGTTCGGCAGAGGAGAAGTTCAGGAAGGCGAAGAATACGTCTGAGATTATCGAGAAGTATTGGAAAAATGCTATGGATGCTATTTCAAAGGCAGAGAAATCTATTGGCTCGCATGATGGCCATATTGTAGATGGTCTTACGGCAACTGTTAATGCGGCAAAAAAGGCAATAGAAGAAGAAGACCCNCAGTATGCACTTTCAATCGTTTCCGAGATTCCTTCCCAGATGGGAGATGTCGAAGATCTTATTCATAAGGCAGAAATTTCAATCCTAGAGGCTCAGAATGCAATTAATGGTGCTGAAGAGGGCACTGCTCAAGATGCTCAGGACAGACTCGAAGAGGCAAAGGAAGCTAATAGATCTGGTAATGCCTCAATGGCCATTGGTCTCGCTGAGGGAATCATCAGATCAATCAGAAAAGTTAGCGAAGCAAAGACCTCCGTTCAGAGAGCATTAAGACAGAGGAAGATTATAGAGAAAAAATTACCATCCGGCGACGAGAGGTCAAATTGGATAGATAGGATCGATGAAATCGAGAATCTAGCTAATTTAGGTCAATGGATTGAAGCTTCAGAGACGTTGGAAAGTGTGACTAGTGATATTGAGGAATTAAAATCGAACATTGAGGAGGCAAGAGAGATGTTGAATTTCTTGAATGACGACTGGAAGAAACTCCGAAAGAAACTCGAGTCATCAGGAAAACCTCCAGATGATCCCATGAGACTAAGGTCAGAGAAATGCCTCATAGACTCAGAAAAGGCCATTTCCGAGGGAAGGATTGATGATGGCCTCAGATACCTTTCAGAGGCAGACACTGTCATGGAATCCCTAAGAAGAATTGTATGAGAAGTATGTATAAGCCTCCAGCGAGCCTCTAAATCATTGCTTCATTTCGCGTATACCCTGCGGACATGGTCTAGTGGTTATGACAGCAGGTTCCCAACCTGCTAACCCGGGTTCAACTCCCGGTGTTCGCACCAATTCAGATGATTACAGGTGAAGCATGCAGCCAATTCGTTTAAATTACAAATGGCGATGTTAACTCTTCATGGACAAAACACTGGACATGCAGGTTGCCGCCTTGATATTCCTGGCCGGTACTCGAAGCCTCGTCACCAGTGATTACACTGGTGGCGTTGAAACGACTAGCGAAGAAGAGGATGAATCAGATGAACCCATACCGTATAATGAAAACTCGGCTTTTATTTTCAAGTCCGATAAATCTACATATTTTTGAGAAACCAAAAAATTATGTAACTAAAATATTCAAGAAACCTCATGAAGGAAGTAATGATGAAAGAGAGACAAATCCATCTAAACAGCCAGATGTGATAACTGCGAAGACTAGCACCTAGCCAGTTTAATTTCTAAACTTCAGCACCCTACCAGATGATTCCGGTGAAGCTAATGAATATCCTCTGAGTGATCCTCCAGGATGCCTCTTATGCACAACTTTTCCGTCAACGATAGTGTATATCGGCCATCCCGTGAGCTCCATCCCATCGTAGGGNGTCCANCCAACCTTTGTCCAGGTTTCTGAATCTGTTATGGTTCTTCCATCCTCCATATCAACTAGAGTCAAATCACCATCATAACCCTCAATCAGAGAGCCCTTATTCCTAATTCCGTAGACTCGAGCAGGACCAGCGCACATCCATTTTGCAACATCTGTGATTTTGCACTTACCTTCCTTGGCATGGGTCAGCATTAGCGGTAATGAAGTCTCGACTCCAGGCATTCCAGCTGGTGCGTGAGGAAATCCCACTGATTTAGCTTCAAGTGAATGAGGAGCATGATCAGTTACTACGCAATCTATCGTTCCGTCTTTCAGTCTTCTCCAGAGAGTATTTTGATCCTCATCGTAACGAATTGGAGGATTCATCAATACTCTCTCTCCAAGCCTTTCAACATCATCCTGATCGAAGGTAAGATGCTGTGTGCATACTTCAGTGGTGATAANATCTCCTTTGTTGTCATGCAACCAGTCTGCCTCCTTTCCACTTGTCAGATGGACAATGTGAAGTCTATGGTCATACTTCATCGCCAATGATGCAGCTCTCTTCGTAGCCAGAAATGCGCATTCTACATCTCGATATTCGGCATGAGAAGCGATATCTGTACGATTACTAAATTTTGCATAACGTTGCTGAAGTCTCCTCTCATCTTCTGCATGAGTAGCTATAATACCTCCAGTGTTTGCAAAAATATTTTCCAAGTGTTCTTGCTCATGCACGAGCAAATCTCCAGTACTACTCCCCATGAAGATCTTAATTCCGCAAACCCCATCCATTCCTTGAACACTTTGTAATTCGCTGATATTGTCTTTGGTCGCTCCTATNAAGAATCCATAATGGGTGATTGATTTCTTCGATGCGAGAGAAATTTTTTGTTCCAATGTGTTTCGATCTATTGTATTCGGATTATTATTTGGCATATCAAGAAAAGATGTAACTCCACCTGCAGCAGCTGCTCTACTTCCACTCTCCAAGTCCTCCTTATCGGTATGACCGGGTTCTCTAAAGTGGACATGTGGATCAATGACTCCCGGGAGTAAGTGCAGTCCTGTAGCATCTATAACAGTCTCATTTTTTTCCTTATCTAAACCTCCTCCAATAGCGATTTCTGATATCTTCCCATCTTTGACACGCAAGTCTCCGTCTACAATCTTATCAGACAGTACAAGGTCGGCATTCTGGATTAGTAAGTGGCCAAACATGGGGAGGTACAGGAGCTACCGGAATGCCGGCATCACAATACTGTTACCATCATAAATAGCATTTCAACCCCCGCGCGCTTCAAATAACCGTATCCTCAGCGGAGTTATAGCGGGTTGGAGTAGNCAGGTTATCTCGTCGGGCTCATAACCCGGAGACCGGTGGTTCAAATCCACCACCCGCTACCAGAAAAAGTGAAAGTGAAAAAACAACATACTGAGCATAATTCTATTGAACTAATACTTTCATTGAATCCAAGGGGGTCATTCACTTATTCATATACCGCGAATATTTGACTCGTGTCATTGGTGATAGGATGGCTGAAGAAACAGCGAGTGAAAAATTGGAAGAAGAAGAGATAGTGATAGAAGTGGATGAATCAGAACCGACAATCGAAGACTTGCCAGGTGTTGGACCTGCAACGGCAGAAAAATTACGAGAAGCAGGATTTGAGGATCTTCTCGCAATTGCCGTGATGAGTCCACCAGAACTTTCCGAGCAGGCAGAGCTAGGAGAAGCAGTTTCAGCAAAAATCATCGCCGGAGCAAAAAAATTAGCAAATATAGGTGGTTTTGTTAGTGGTGCAGCACTCTTGGATAGAAGAAAAAGAGTACAGAAGTTAACATCTGGGGCGTCATCTTTGGATGAATTACTAGGAGGAGGGTTCGAGACTCAGGCTATAGTGGAGGTATTCGGAGAATTCGGTAGTGGTAAAACACAAATTGGACACCAATTAGCTGTGAATACAATTCTTTCTTTAGATCAGGGTGGACTTGGAGGTGAGATAGTTTACATTGACACTGAAGATACATTCAGACCAGAAAGAATAGCTCAGATGGCCGAAGCAGTAGGTATTGATCCAAACGATGCCTTAGACAGAATCCATGTGGCTAGAGCATACAATTCAGCTCATCAAATACTTCTAGTTGATGAGATAAAGAGGATGGCGAAGAATATCGAAATCAAACTAGTAATAGTTGATTCATTGACAAGTCATTTCAGAGCGGAATATATTGGAAGAGGAATGCTAGCAACAAGGCAGCAAAAGCTCAATAGACACATGAAGGAGCTAAAACAGGTAGCAGACGTTCAGAATGCCATAGTCCTAGTCACAAATCAAGTTCAAGCAAAACCCGATGCCATGTGGGGCGATCCAACAAGAGCAGTTGGTGGACATATCGTCGGACACGCTAGCACATTCCGCCTTTACCTAAGGAAGTCGAAGGGGGGCCGAAGAATAGCCCGCTTAATCGACAGTCCTAATCTTCCAGAGGGTGAGGCAGTCTTTACCGTGACTTCCGAGGGACTACGTGACTAAGCGTAGACCTCGGAGTCCGAAGGCTAAGAATGAGAATCCGTCAAGGCCTCTTCCACAGAACTCATTAGCATCTGAAAGTGAGATTCGTGAAATTCTAGTTTAATGTCTGCAGCTAAAAAAAGCTGAGGTAGCGTCTTAGTATTGCCCAGGCTCATTGCTTTAGCATAATCATCTAATGCCTTTTGTGGATCACTCATCTGAGTTTTCCATAGTTGGAGGGAACCTAATTGGGCAATTCCATATTCAATGTAATAGAAAGGTACACTGAAAAGATGACTTTGTTGCTGCCAAGAAACTTCTCTAAAATCAGAATAACCCGTCCAGTCCATTTCTGAACCAAATCTGTCTCTGATTGATTGCCAGACCTCTGCTCGTTCTTGTCTAGAATGATTCGGATTTGCGTAAATCCAATGTTGGAATGAATCAATCGTTGCTATCCATGGTAGTAAGAAAATTACTCCTTCTAGGTGTGACTTCCTTGCTCTATCAACCTCTTCGGAATCATAGAATTTATCCCACCATGGCTGGGTCAGTAACTCCATTGACATAGAGGCTACTTCTGCGAACTCTATAGGATAGCTTCTCTCATCAATCAGCTCAAGATGACNACAGTATAGCGAATGGAAAGCATGTCCAGCCTCATGAATCATAGTTTCTAGATCTCCCTGAAGTCCTGCTGAGTTCATGAAAATGAAAGGAATCCTACTTTTCTCAAGATAATACTGGTATCCTCCCGGAGCTTTACCCTTTCTTGTATCTAAATCAAGTGTATCCATTTCCACTAGTCTGTCGAATTTTACTCCTAAATCATGAGAAATTTCATGAAACATCTCAGATAAGCCTGTGACCATCTCATCAACATTTTTGAATGGTCTGAGAGGTTCCCTTCCTAGTATATCTGGACCAGATCCACCTTTCTCATTAACATCCCAAGGCCGCAACTGATCCAGTTTAAGAGACTCCGATCGATTTTTATTCAGCTCTCTAAGAATTGGCATACATACTGATTCTACTGACTGATGAAACTCAATACAGTCTTCCACAGTATAGTCAAATCTGTGCATCGCTTTGAACATGTAATCAGTNTAACTCTCAAAACCGGCATTCAATGCCATTTGGTGTCTGATAGTTACTAGTTCATCAAATATCTCAGACAGTCTCTCGTTGTCTTGCATCATTCTGTCAGACATAGAAGTCCATGCCGACTCTCTTCGTGATCTATCGTTAGACTCCAAGTATGCTCCCATTTGGGGGAACGTTTTTTCCACATTTTCAAAAATTACCGTCATGGCTCCTTTTATCGTCTGCGATTCTGTTACCAGCTCTGTCTGTCTTACACTTAAAGGAATATTTTCCTTTCGAAAAATCTCGACATCTGTCTTCATTCCTCTAATCATAAGATTGTATCTTTCTGGAAGATTCTCAACTTCTGGATGATTTACAATTTTTCTATTCAGTTTGTCCGAGAACTCCGATAATTTCGGCCTCACATTTTCTACGAAATCCAAGAAAGAACGCCTCTTTTCCTCGTTTTCTGTNTCACAAGTCATTCCTATGTACAGGAGAGCTCCAGTCTCGGAGACATGTTCTGCAAGTTCAGAAGAATCACCAATCAATTTTTCGATACAACTTGAACAATTCAGCTCCCTTCGTAATAGATCCTCAGTAATCGGCTCTAAATTTTCCCACTTTGCGGGATCGAACTTTTCCGGAATGAAACCCCTAGCCATGGAATCACTCATTTTTTGACAGATTTTGGCCCTAGTGGTAGAGGACCCTCCTCTCTTGTCCATTTTGCACATTTCCATTCTTTTTCTGAGACCTCTACCTTTTCCCTAATCTCTTCCAAATCTGGATGTTTTGGATTATTTTTCTCTACCCAGCATGCAGTACAGTACCTTTCACCTTCAAAATCAAGAAAATTTCCTGATGTACAACCTATTCCACAAACGTAGCATAATCCGAAGCCGTAAAATCTTGGCATATCTAACGAATATCGCTCGTAAGCATCGCCTATCAATTTGACTACTAAGGTACCCTACCTGAGATCGGATAAACCCATATGTGAAATGAATAGGTTCTCCATTTCCATGGTACTCTTATTGCCATCATATTCTACCCCTACTCTAGATAATCCGATATCTGTTGGAATTGGACGTTTTGCCATCATCTTCCCCTCTAATCTCTCAATAAGTCTTAAAGCGTCTTTAGTGTAANAATTGTATAGGTCAGTAGGGATAGATAAATTTCCGAAACCATCTCCAAAATCTAGGATTGGAAGAAAGACGATCCAAGCCTTGGAGTCCCCCTCTGAAACTCCAGCTCTCTCGAAAGCTCTGTTGATTTGATGAGTTCCCGATAATAATCTGATGAACTCTGTATCAGGTGTCTTGGCTACCATATCCTCCATCCTTTCGTTACACCTCAACGAGTACCATGCATTCCACAAGTGTATTTCACTAGCTAAAACGTCATAATTGACTATCAACCATCTGTTATTTTTTCTATGTTTATTTATCTTTGATACAATTGAGAATACATTCTCAATTGGTCTNGAAAACTCGATCCCCCATGCGGTAAACCAAGGCAAGTCAGACGTCATCTAAAATCACCCTGTACACTATGGTTGAAGAATTTGACTAGGTGATCCTTTTTTCAGATTTTTTTGCAGATATGATGAGATTCTCTACTAATTTCGGACTCCATCCTCTTAGATCTGATAGTTTTGCTATGTCCCTTTCAGTCATTGAGTAGACATCCGACGCATTGGTTAGGCCCAATGTATCTGACATTTCTCTAGCTCTAACCCTNCCAACTCCCTTTATCNAAACAAGACCTAGAATATCAGGCTTACATCCGAATNTAACTCTTCGATGAACCTCATCAATTGACTCGAGCAGAACTTTGTGAGCCTTTTTGCTCTCTACTGATAATTCTTCATCATGAGATATAATTCTCTTCATAGAGAATAATAACCATTCCAGGAGCTCTATCCGACTCCTTAGATCACCAGGTTGCACACTCCAATCTTCCTCTATTGCCATTATCGCTTCCTCCTCCATCCATGATTCTGCTACAAGCGCGCCTTTCATCCTCCTTTCTTTTTCTAGATCTATTGGTTCAGCGAGGAATTCTCTTTCTCTTCTATGCAGAGACTCTTGTATTCTGTTAAAATCACTCTTTCTTGGCCAAAGGGGTAAGAAATCAGGAGTACAAGAAGCTAAGTGAATAAGACTGAAAGGAGATAGTTGTCCTACTGAATCTTCACCAGNTAGGATCTTAATTGCTCTACTTAGACCATCGTAAATGACTCTTCCNGAAATCGGATTAAGATATAGTCTAGAAATCCTCTTTCCTAGAGGAGTAGGAGAATAAACCATTGCTGAAGCCTCTGGAACAGAGGGTTCTGGCGCATCAAATGCACTAGCTTTCCTGAAACCGAAAATGGCAGGACCCTTTCTCGGAGAAATTCTACGTGATCGTAAATTTTCTGTTGACCCTTCTATCAAATCTAATCCAGGAATTTTAGTGGCAGAGTTAGCCCATGCTGGCATTTCGTCCACCCAATCATCTTCATCGGTAGATTCAGACTCATATCGCTTGATTCTATGTTTGACCATATCAGATTCTCCTTCTCTGATAATCATTCCATTATCACATAGCCAGCAGATTACATCATCNACCCTATCCTCTAGAGTTTCCATATCCATCTGGCTGGCTAGGAAAGTTTTGCAGATGAATCTAGATATTGCATCTCTGTCATTTATTCCAGCCGTGGCAATTATTGAAAGTAGATGTGTCAGAAGTGCGCCATCTTCCTCAGCATGTAATGCACTGGGATTTGCTAGCTTTGAAGTAATCTTTTCCGACTTTCCTCTAAGATAAAAATCCACCAGTGATTCCGCTTCATTGGTACTTTTTGAAACAAGGAACGACTCACCGAATTCATCGAAACCCGGCCTTCCAGCTCTTCCCATCATTTGCTTTACTTCCATTATCGGTAAAGGCATATTTCTAGCAGCGACTGCGCTCCATCTCTTGNAGTCTCTGACAATTACTCTACTGGCTGGAAGATTCACTCCTTGGGCAAGAGTTGGAGTAGCGACAATACAAACTAGGCTACCGGCTCTAAATTCCTGCTCTATGATCTTCCTTTGCTTTCCAGTCAATCCGGCATGATGAAAACCCACTCCCCCTCGTACAGAGTTTTCCAGAGCCTTTATAGTTGCAGAAGACTCATTATTGGAAGANAGAGATTTAGCTATAGAATCCCAAGACTTTGCCATCTCACTGTCTGGCTGAATTTTTCCGCTCGCTATTCTAGATTTAATATGGGCCGAAAGCTCCCTAGCCTCCTTCTGAGCAGATGATCTAGACGAAACAAATACTAGCATCTGCTTCCCAATTTCAATTGTGTCATCCATCACAGCATGCAGATTCTTTTGAGCGCCTCCAATTAGCCTCCTTTTTTTGGGAATTTTTACATTCNTTCCTTGCGGACTCTCAACAGAATGGAATGTTAGGTCAAGACCTGCCAGTNTTCCTGAGTAAAGAATCACTGGCCTCCAATTAGATATTACAAGCTCTGCATCCAACCATTGCGAAATCTCTTCAACATTCCCAACAGTAGCTGAAAGAGCAATAATCTGAACATTTTCGACATGATGCCTGATTCTAGATAGTAGTATTTCTAGTGTAGGTCCCCTANTTGGATCCTGAATCAGGTGAAACTCATCTGCAACTACTATCCCAATTTCAGAAATCATTGACGGATCCGTCCTCAACATAGAGTCTAATTTTTCACTAGTACAAACAAGGATGTCAGACTCCTCAATCTTACTCATTTCATTACTTCGATCTCCTATTGCAAGTCCAACATCGAGATCTAAGGATGAGCAAATCTTGCTAAGTTCCTCAAACTTCTCAGATGCTAGTGCCTTTAGAGGGACGATGTAGACTCCCTTCCTTCCTTTTAGATCATTTAGTAACCTCTGAATCATTGTTATGTGAGCAACTAGAGACTTCCCACTTGCTGTCGGAATGGCTAGCATCAGGTTTTTTCCACNNAGTGTATGAGGCAANGCCTCGGCTTGGGGAGGAAAAAGCTCCTCTATACCCCATTCTTTGGCTAAAACAGATTTTAGACGATTATCTATAGAGAAGTTTTTCAGACTCAACTTTTGAGACTCTGCGCCCTCGTCCATAATTTCTCTCGTCTTCGGCCGTTCTAAAGGATGCCGAGTATAGTCAATTCCACCTATGGAATGCAGGATGCCCTTCTTTCACTGCAATAAAGAGACCCTCACCAGTAGCACAAACATTTCCATTGACCTCTAGTACCATTCTAACCTTAGCCCTGTCTTCACTAATTTCAGTTACTTCTCCCTGAACTCTCATCACCCCATCTAATGGTGTAGGGCGTCTTAGATTGATACTGTATGACGCCGTAACTGTACAAGGAGGACTTGACTCTCCTGCTTGGTCCATCAATGCTATGGATGCTGTCCAGTTTCCATGACAGTCCAGAAGGGTACCGATTATTCCACCATTGATCATGCCCGGGAAGGCCTGATGCTCTTCCTTTGGANAGAACTCCATTTCTAAGCCGTTTTCACATCTATATGATCTGATCTGTAGACCTTTTTTGTTTGCCGGTCCACATCCAAAACATATGCTATTAGGAGCATGCTTTTCTTGGACTGAAAATTCTGCGTCCTCCCCCATGTTTGTCTAGGGAGGCTTCAACAAATTGAATTTTGCCTTTGTTAAAATTGCCCATTGTATTAATTTACCGACCCCTAGGGGGCGGATAGTGACCGAGGACGAAACAGTCTTGCAAGGAACCTCTGATGAGGTTCAAAAATCGAAAACACCTCCCAGACTGAAAAGACGCAGATTCGCTCCAATAAAAATCGCCAATCAGATACCTATGAGGCGTAGAAAAGAAATTGAGAAAGCTCTTGGAGAGGTTGGTGAGAGCCCTACAAAATGGTCTAGAAAAGACGGAACTAAGAACCATGTCTTCTTGAGGAAGAGAATCAAACCTGGAACAATTAGACACATAGAATATGACCTGCTCGATGTCGAAATAGGAGAGTCATGGCCGGTTCCGGTTAGTGTTGTTCACGGTTCCAGACCAGGGCCAGTGGTGACTCTTCTTGGTGCAATACATGGGGATGAGTTGGTAGGCCCTCTAGCCTTGACATATCTTTGCGGCTCTAATTTTATGGGTCCAGATAGTGTAATCGATCCTAATGTTCTGGCTGGAACAGTACGGATAATCCCTATTGTCAACCTTCCTGGATATAGGAGGATGATAAGAGATTTTCCAGATGGAAGGGATTTGAACCGATGCTTTCCGGGGAAATCTGATAGCAATACTACATCTAGAGTAGCGAACAAGTTATGGAACCAGATTCTCTCCAGCAGTGATTACATTGTCGATTTACACTCAGCAGCAAAAGGGAGAACAAATATTCCTCAGATAAGAGCCAACTTAGCTCATGCTAGTAGTAATAAAATCGCCAGATCATTCGGTATAGAAACTATNCTTGATAGTCAAGGGCCACGAGGTTCTTTGAGACGAGTATCAAATGAGAATGATATTGCATGTATCACTTATGAGGGAGGCGGTTCAGACGAGGCAGATCCAGAGTCGGTTCAGATTTCGATGTATGGAATAATTAACCTTCTAAGAAGCCTAAGAATGCTTCCTGGATATCCAAGCAAGCCTAGATTCAGAATTCTAGCTTCTGGATCTGTGTGGATTCGATCGGATCAAGGCGGACTTTTAGATGTTCTAGCTCCAGCAGGTAGCTTTGTAGAAGAAGGAGAAATTGTAGCTACAATTACTGATCCAGAACTTCCTGGNGTCCAACACGATGTAGTATCACCAATTAGGGGGTTACTGATCAGTTCAGCTACTCATCCATTCGTAAACTCAGGTTCTCCCATTGGTCATCTACTTCCAGTTAAGAGGGGCGTTTCAACACTGAAGAGAAGACTTGATGACGAGGGATGTCTGATAATCAGTGGTTCAGATGGAGAGCCTCCTTGGAGGGAGGACGAGGAGATTGAGGATATCGCAGTTTTCGGAGAATGGTCAGGAGGTTCTCCAGACGCAGAGTGGGGCCATGTTAATCCGTCAGAGGAAGAGGATGATAATTAGAATAGAATCTAACGGTCGATTTCCTCAGATATCCATGATAACTCAGGTGCCGAAGGCAAATCTATTCCTCTATTCTCAGGTGTTATTGCTAGTCTCTCTGGAGTAACTCCGTATGCCTCGAGAGCATCCTGCAAATCTCTCCTATGACCTATTCTTGAGCCTACGAACAAACCTCCCCCAGCGATAACGACTAGAAACAATAGAGAGAAAAGTATCCCTGAAGGACTAGTTATTGAGCCAATCAATCCACTATCGGCTTCGGGTTCTAACCATGTCGAAACATATATTTCCCACTCAATCTCAGTTCTGTAACCATTCTCTAAAATTATAGCTTTAACTTTCTGAATAGATGCCCCTTCATCACACAATTGCGTTTGTAGATCGTCAAACTGATTCCTACAGTCAATTGGAAGAATGCTAACCATCTTACCATCNAGACTAGTATTGTTCTCCAGAGAATAACCACTCATCCGCCAAGAAATTGCGGCATCAACAGTTTCTTGAATCCCTGAAATTGAAATCGTAATAGACTCATTTTTCGAATCCCAATTAACAGCTAGAGTCTGGTAATCATTAGGTCCATCAAATACACTACCGTCTTCTCTGAATACAGTCCCTCTGGAGATTTCAAAACTCGTTTTGACTAGAAATAGTCTATTCACTGTTTCATCAATTTCGCCGTCACAGTCATCATCCATCCCGTTCCATTTCTCAGGTGCCCCTGGAAATATACTCCCAATATAGTCGTCACAGTCTACAAATTCATAGAATCCGTCAATATCTCTATCCAGATCTTTGAATGTAGGACTGGAAAGGCCACTCTCTAGCTCTATTGCATCGTCAATACCATCAAAATCAGAGTCAGCCAAATCTGGATTAGTGCTGTAATTATGAAATTCTGAGAAATCCGACAAACCGTCTCCATCGGAGTCGAGCTCCATGAAGTCTTCATCAATCTCTTCATCACAATCATTATCTTTCCCATCTAAGTCCTCTGGCCTTCCAGGAGCTTTTTCGAAATCATCATCATCACAGTCTTGGAAATGATACCAACCGTCTTGATCTGAGTCTGGGTCTGAAAATAAGGGATCAGACATGAACCAATTAATTTCGGTTCCATCTGGCAAGCCATCCCCATCTGAATCACCATCATAGGGATTAGTAGAGTAGTTGTGATACTCTGCGAAATCATTAATTCCGTCTGAATCACTGTCTAAGGACAAGAAGTCTTCGTCAAACTCTAGATCGCAATCATTATCCACACCATCCAGTAGCTCTGGAAGGCCGGGTGCAAAACTAGAATCGTTATCATCACAATCATCGAACCAATACGCACCATCTTGATCAAAATCTATATCGTAAAACAAGGGATTACTCCCNATTTCCTCAATCTCTTGAAAGTCTGACAATCCATCCAGATCTGTATCTGAATTATTAATTTCCGTTCCATAAGAGTGATATTCGGACCAGTCAGAGAGCCCATCTTCATCTAGGTCAGTTTCATTAAAACCTTCATCAACAAAACCGTCGCAATTGTCATCTTTGTTGTTTAGCAACTCTTCCATTCCTGGATTTGCTTCGGGGTCATTATCATTACAGTCTTGGAAGTGATAAAAAGAATCAGAGTCTTCATCAGCATCGAATGAAAGTGGGTTAGAAGACCAGACTTCTAATTCATCAAAGTCACTAATACCATCCGCGTCCGAATCATATGAATTAGGATTTGTTCCGAAGATAATTGCTTCAGAGTAATCGTCTAAACCATCATCATCAGTATCAGGNTCGATAGGTGAAGTGAAGTGAATAAATATCTCATCATAGTCATTCAAATTATCATCATCGGTATCAAAATCTAATGGATCGGTCTTATACAAATTTGTTTCATTAGTATCATTCAAACCATCTCCATCATCATCATCGTCCAGGAAGTCGCATACCCCGTCTGAATCAGTGTCAGTCGGGGTGGAGTTGTAGTCTAGGGAGTCAGTATCGCATGTGAGCTCGATAGTATCATTCCAACCATCATTATCATCATCAGGATCATTGTAGTCAGGCCATCCATCGTTATCTGTGTCGGTAACATTCCCGACTCCATGAAAAATCAACTCCCACGAATTTACAGTTCCGCTGTTTGAGTCACTCACTGAATCTCTAACTTTCAGAATCCAATCTCCGGTGCTTGACTCATCCCAGTGTTGAACCGACCCGAACATCCAGTTAGAGTAATCGTCTCCGTTATCCTCATGTTCCTCTGAGAGCCAGGATTCATGTCCGCTTGGAGATTCAAGAACAATGTCTAGGTTGCCTCTTGAGGTGTGACTTATATCAACCATAATCTCTACAGATTCTAATCTAATATCGATAGGGACCGTGACAGGAAACTCCGTCCATGTGTTTGCTCCGTTATCCAATTCAGTCCCCGGATTAAATGGGCCAAAAGAAGCATTAGTCTCTGTACCACTACTAGTCCAATTCTCTGCCAGAGAAACTGCTTGACCAGCATCTATTGCCCCGAATCCATATTTGTGTGAAACATAGTGGCCCGCTCCGTTCATATTCCATGACGTATCATTCGCATGGTTTCTCCTAGAGCTGTGGACTAGGATATTCTGAATATCCCTCCAACTTAAGTTAGGATTTGATTCCAGAATCAGTGCAATTACCCCAGAAACTAGCGGAGTAGCGCTAGAGGTCCCCCCAAAGTTACTGGTATAATCTCCATTAGAATATCCAGCCGATCCAGTAATATCAGTTGTTGAAATTCCTTCGTAAACGGGGAAACCACCATTCGAATGAGCAGTAACGAGAATATTCGCTCCAGGTTCGGAATAGGATGACTGTTCACCATAGTGATCAATCGCGGAAACAGCGATAGTATACCTGTTGTTAGCCCAACCGTCATAGTTTGAATTATCATCGAACTGTAGTCCATTCCCTGCTGCCCAAGTGTAAATGTTCCCAAGCCCGGATCTTCCATTGTATGCTGAGTCTTCTATAGCAGCGATTGTAATTGGTCCGGGAGCCTCCAAGACGTCGCCTGTATCAGCTGGTCCCCATGAGTTAGAATAGATATCGATTTCATTATTATCGAAGCTCAATGCATCAGCTTCTGTAGTTCCGCTGAAACCACATGCAATTAGGCGATGACCAGCTATTCCAGCTCCAAAAGCTGCGCCTGCTACTCCGATAAAATTGTTTCCAACACCAGCAGCTACTCCTGCAACTGCAGTTCCATGTGGGTCTGAAGATGAGGGGCTGGGATCAGTATCATCGTCACACCAATCGTAAGAATTCTGAGAGATATAGTTGGCAGAAAGATCAGAATGTGTATGATCAACTCCATCATCAATTACGCTAATTACAACTCCAGAACCATTGTAAGAATCCCATACTCCAGATACATTCGCATCCTCTCCTACCGTACCATTAGATCGCCCATCGTTGTTCAGATGCCATTGTTCATCAAATAATGTGTCATTAGGTACTAATCTGGTTGAGAATATTCTATCTATCATCGGTGAGAAAGTCTCGATTTCATTATTTTCTAGGGATTGAGTCAATCTCACCAGAGTATCATCAGTTTCATCAAATGTCCATACGTAAGATCCCTTCAGGAATTCGACCTCTTCAATCCCATCAGGTGCAGCAAATGTACTGAAGTGATCTTCTGGAGGTATCCTCGTCACTACAAGCCAACTTTTGGTCGCTGCTAGTATATTTTCATTATATTCGTCAATTACGGAGACCCTTTCAAAGGCTAATTGAACAGCTCTGGAATAGGATTGAAGAATTAACCGTTCATCAATATCCAGGTTCTCTCCATCAACCTCTTGACTGGTCGCATTAACGGTACTAATTGGGGACAATAATAACATTAACAGTACCAACAAGGTGCCCCTCATAGCCCCACTAGCATATCCGGAGAATATAGCCGTTCGTCTTGATTGCTATCTCAAGTATCTCCATTTTTGGAACCCTTTGGGGACGAAACCCTCCAGTAAATGAAAGGCGCAATTACGACGTACATCAGAACGCCATAGAGTCCTGAGGGAAGGCTTAGAGTGGAAAGACCGCCATCAGGGGATGCAAGAATAAGTCCTCCAACAGTTATCCCAACTGTGGCGTTTTGAATCCCACTTTCTATGGATACTGTTGTCGACCTTGCTGGCTCCAGATTTAGTAGGTTTGCACTTTGGAAACCTATAGCTAGCATCAGGATATTCAATGCAATTATTGAGGGACCTAGGGTTCCTATGTTATCCATTAGGGTCTGCCATTCGCTTGCAATCGCTGCAAGTACTATTATCACAAATAGAATGGCAGCAGTAAGATTCACCCCCTGCTCTAAGGAATCCGCTTGCTTTGGAAGATTTGCTCGAAAGTACATTCCTACCGATACTGGTAAGGTTGTGAGTAAGAACAATGTAACCCCTAGCCCAATTATATCGATTTCGGGAGCCGTCTCTCCCATGAAATGATCCATCGAGAAACCCACGATGATTGGTAATGTGATTACAGATATTACTGAGACTACAGCTGTGTAGGAAATTGAAAGAGCGGTGTCACCTTTGGAAAGTTTTGTCAAAATGTTGGAAGTCACCCCTCCGGGACAGCATGCTAGGATCATAACACCTACCGCAAGTTCTCCATTTAGCCCCGAAAATGTGGCAATAGTGAAGCCAACTATTGGAAGAATAATCATTTGATTGAATAAGCCAACCGAGAACGCCTTTGGTTCTGTAAAAACCAAAGTGAAATCATTTGGAGTCAGCCCTAAACCTAGTGAGAACATTATGAATGCTAGTGCTACAGGTAGGATAACTTCGATAATTACATTTCCTTCATCTTCTACCTCCTCTTGGGCATGAACCTGCCCCGAAATCAATAATGCAAATATTACGGCCGTGATGGCCAAAACCGTCGCTCTCATGCTACTTGAGGCCTTTATCACTGTATAATCTGTGCGCAAACTTAGGATTCTCTGAAATCCGAAATCGCCGAGTGCACCTCTTCATCTGTCATCATTCTTCTTTTGCTCTTGGCGACCTCAAACATGTGGGTAACCAGATCATCATCTGGCTTGTATTCATTCCGTTCTAGCCAGTGAATAACATTCGAACGTCCACTCATATGGCCTATCCTAATTACTTGTTGTAGACCAAAATCACCAGCAGGGACTCCTGAGTAAACACGATCCGCCAACCAATTATCTCCCTTGTTCATCGCTTTGATTACTGCAGATGCGTGTACTCCAGTCCCAGTCTCGAATGCATCCTCCCCGAATACCGGGTAGTTATGGGGAAGGGCAACCTCAATGTATTCGTGAGCCTTCCTTGAATATTCGTTTAGTGAGGTTAAATCATTGCTGATTACTCCCATGAGGCTCAAATTCACCAGTGTCTGGTCTAGTGGTGCGTTACCCGCCCTTTCCCCTACTCCTAAAGCAGTTCCATGTATTACATCCGCTCCAGCTTCATATGCTGCAAGGTTGTTCGCTACTCCCAAACCTCGATCCTGATGCCCATGCCAATTCACCTCAATTTCTCTACGTTTCACTCCAGAGTCCGGAATCACTTCTTCTTGGATAAATCCAAGTAGCTTCCTCACCCCATTTGGTGTAACGTGACCACAAGTGTCGCAAACGCATATTCTGTCTGCACCTAATTCAATAGCCCTAGAGTAAACTTCTTTGATTTCTTCCGGCTTACTTCTTGTTGTATCTTCAGTTACGAACATGACCGGGATATTGTTATCGACAGCGAACGTCACTGCCTTCTCAGCGGTGGAGATGATTTTTTCCATAGTCCATCCCTCAGCAAACTGTCTTATTGGGCTAGTTCCAAGGAAAGCACTTGCTTGAATCTCCCTCTCATGTTTTGCTTGGAGATCTACGAGTGGCTCAATGTCTGAAACTAAAGTTCTTACTGCGCATCCTGGTCTTAGTTCGTATCCATGCTCCCCCATATGGTGTAGCATGGAGTCTATGTGATCAACATGATAGGGACCTGCACCAGGAAGACCCAAATCTACCTTCTGAATTCCAAGACGTTCCATGTAGTCAATTAACTCAATCTTCTGCTCTATTTTCGGATTTCTAGCACTGGGGCTCTGTAGACCATCTCTCAAGGTTTCATCATCGAACCATAACTCATGGGGGTGGTGCCCATCTTTCCTATCAATAGAGTAACCAATCTCATTCCAGTCATATATCAGGGAATGCTCCTCCACGGTCTCCACCTGTGCCGCGATGGTTCGCTCGGTGTTTGAAACCATCGGGGGATACAATCAGACTATTTTTCTGTCCATATCACTGAAGAAACTGTAAACATTGCACCTAATATCGCCCCCATTGTTCCAAAACTAGCAGAAACTAAGGTAATGAACATTAGAGCCAAATATAGCATTGAGACAAAGAATGAGTTCGTAGCACCTGAAATCTTACCAAACTTATCTTTTTCTTCCGATATATCGATCCTCCAGATTGTAGAAGCATACCAAATTCCCAGACCGAACATGGTCAAACTAAGCATGTGGTATGCCCAACTATCCTGAATTACATCATTGAATGCAATACTGGGAGCAAACGAGAGTAGTATCAGTAAAGCTGAGTATACCTTCATTTCCAAAATTGTTCTTTTTGCACCCTTTACATTTGGCAACATAGGAACACCAGCTTTTTGATAATCACCAGATCGAAACAATGCGAGAGCCCAGAAATGCGGAGGGGTCCAGAGAAAAATCAACGTAAACATAAACCATGGTAAATAGCTTCCAAGATCAAAAATAGAACTTATGAATGAAGAAAAGGAGGAAATTGACATGGACAAACCTTCCTCACAGGATGACCACCCGATTATTGGAGGAGTCGAACCTGCAATTCCACCTATCACAATATTCTGGGAAGTCCTCCGCTTTAGCCAAATTGTGTATATGAAAACATAGAACAAAATGCTGAATAAGGACCAAAATGCTGCAACTTGGTTTGTAAAAATATAAAACCAAATTACTCCGACTATGGATATAGTAACACCGAACAATAAGGCAAGAATTGGGCTAATTTTACCGGAGGGAATCGCTCTATCGGCAGTCCTATCCATTTTAGGATCAATATCCCTATCATACCACATATTGATGGCATTCGCCCCTCCAGCTGTCAGATATCCTCCTAAGAGAACTATTGCCATTGTCTCGAAGGTTTCAAATCCCAAATTGCCGGCAAGAGAATAATGGATGGTAACAGCACATAATGCTGTTATCTGAAGAAGAACAACTACTTTCGGTTTTGTTAGGGAAAAATAGCTCGAAAAAAATGTTGAAATCAATACCCCTCCTCTCTCGCCGTAATACAACCCAACCATGCCGTTGCTATTGTCAGGAAGGTAATCGAGGCAAGCATAAGATGAACCAAGGAGAGATACTCAAAGAAACCTTCCTCTACATCCCAAGAAAGAACGTATGTGGCCCCAATTAGGGTATTGGTCAAGAAAAGTGCTGTAGAAGACCATATCCAATTCCTCAATACCCTATCTTCATCTTTAACTAAGTATGAAGCAGAAATAAAAACAAACAACATTGTCCCAACAAACCATCTATGTACTATTTGAGACTGAGCAACCCAGTCTTCAATAGAATCGACGATTTCTCCTCCGCAAAGAGGCCAAGAATCCGGTATTCCATTCACCCCACAGCCATAGTTCGCTCCCGGAGTTGTGGAAACAAAAGTACCTGAAAAAATTGAGAAAAATGATCCTATGGATAGAAAACCGATCCATAGAAGCCATCTATTGGATGATTCATTTTCAAATACAATCCATCTGGGAGTACTCCCCTCTTCGTGAGAAATCTTCAGCCAAAGCCAAATCAAACTCATAGTGAAGGCAAGAGCTGAGCTTAGGTGAATCCCAACGCTCCAGTGAAGATTATCCATTTTCACGGTCAACCATCCAATTGCACCTTGCCAGACAATTAGAATTACATTTACTGTTGCGATGAGTTTTAGATGTGAACTAACATCTTTCTGTCGACGAATCAAGTACCAATTGGTTAGAACCAACGGGCCTAAAATAAATCCCGCAAGGAATCTATGAATCCATTCTGTAAATATCTGAAATTTAGTATATCTATGTCCGGAACCACGGGAGTCAATTTCATCTGGATTTTCATTCCACCATTCTTCTTGTTCATCTTCAGAAACATCGAAACCCCAAGTTCCGAAACAGGTAGGCCAGTCCGGACAAGACTCGCCTGCATCATAGATGCGAATCAAACCACCTAGTGCGATTACTATCAGCGTTATTCCCAATAAGCAGGAGGTAAGAATTTTCAAGTGTCTCAAGTTTGTCAAGATATTTCACTCCCTCAAGGGGATGTGTGCTTCACTCTTCCTCGAAATGGGGGTCAATGTCAATTGGAATTCTATTTTGCTCATACTCTAGGGTCGCAATCTTCATTGGATCGAGAACAACCTTCTCCTTTGCATCATCGACTCCATAGAGTTGAATCAACTCGCCACTGAATTTTTCTCTTAACTCATCTTCTGATACGAATAGGGGCGCACCCATACTAATTTGAAGGGCTCTAGCACCAATTATTCTAGCCTTTTCGAAGCGTGTATGTGCACGTGCTGGCTCAACCATCGAGCAGGCCACCATAGACCTCCAAATAAGTCCTATGACTGAACTGTCTTCCCCAATCGTTCACTGTGAGGTCTCAATCATCATTGCTACAGCATTACCTCCTCCGAGGCAAACAGTAACAATTCCTCTTTTTCCTCCTCTTCTGGTCAATGCGTTTACCAGAGTCATAAGACATCTGGTCCCCGTAGCTCCTAGGGGGTGACCAACGGCAATCGCTCCTCCATGGGGGTTGAATACATCTTCAGGAAAATCAAATGATTTTCTGATAGCACAAGATGCAGAGGCAAATGCCTCATTGTGCTCCAATATATCTATATCTTCGATTTTCAGTCTAGTTTTTTCCAAAAGCATGTTTATGGCAGGAATTGGCGCAGACATCACTCTTCCTGGGTCTATTCCTGAAGTTGCGTAATCAATTATTCGAGCAATTATTGGCAAGCCATTTTCATTCGCTGCATCTTCGGACGCAATTAGGACTGCCGATGCACCATCTGAAACTTGACTTGCATTTCCTGCAGTCACTAGTCCCTTTTCCTTGAAGACCGCCCTCAGATCAGAAAGAGCTTCCATGTTGGTATCCGGGCGAATTCCTTCGTCTCTTGATAGTTCACCTACCGGAAACACCTCATTTTCCAACCAACCTTCATCCCATGCCTTGTTCGCCAGGAAATGAGATCTTACCGAGAACTCATCTGATACCTCTCTGCTAATATCGAACTCTTCTGCTACGGTTTCTCCCGTGTTACCCATTGACTCTCCGCTGTATGCATCAATTAGGCCATCGCTCATCATTACCGACTCTAGAGATGCAAAGGAAACATCTTCTCCCTTCTTAGGATTTCTTGTGATAAATGGGGCATTACTCATCGATTCCATTCCTCCAGAGACTACAATTTTAGAAACCCCAGCTCGAATCTCTGTAGCAGCTATCATTGTCGCTTTCAGACTAGATCCGCAGACTTTGTTTATTGTTGTACATGGCGTTTCGACAGGCAATCCTGAACCGATTGCGACCTGCCGTGCAGGAGCTTGACCACTTCCAGCTTGAAGGACTTGGCCCATGTACACCTGATCAATTAATCCACTTGAGGGGTCGATACCGACTCTACTGAGTAATTCAGTAACTGCCAAAGAACCAAGATCAACCGCACTGAACTCTGATAGAGATCCTTTGTACTTTCCAAATGGAGTACGAGCAAATCCACATATTACCGGTACGTTCATGTCACTTCCAATGCACTATTGGTCTTCAATGAAACTATTAGCGATGATGACTATTTTTTTGAATTGGCACTATATCCATAGAAACTTGCATTTTTCAGAGTAGGCCTTTTTTGGGGCTTTACGAGAATTGTTCTTACTTCCCAAAGATCCTTGAAAATTCGATATTTGGATGTCGCATCAAGATAGTCAACCCCGCTAGTCCCTCCAGTTCCGGTCCTCTTTCCAATTATCCTCTCCACCATTCGAGCATGATCATGTCTCCACTTTGCCATTGATTCTTCCAATTCAACGAATGCATCAATCAATCTTCTAGGCCAAGTCAACAATGGTAACTCTCTATATGACTCAATGAACAAAAGTCCAGCACGCGATCGACTGACCTCACCTCCGGGGATTAAGAAAGAAACTGCAGACTCATGAGCCGACTCAATTCTTTCTTTCATAGGACCAATGTTTCTTTGATCGGCCTCCGACATCTTTTCAAGTACATTTTCTCCCATTTGATGATGTGAATCAAGATGACTTTGCACGTACTCTTTAACTGAGATTTCATCATTATCACTTCCAAACTCTGATCCCATAATTGGAGTCCTTTCAATCCATCTCATTAGTGACTCATATAGGGAGATTTCTTCTTGTCGTGCTTCCAATTTTTTTACTATCTTTTCATCCGCTCCGCCTCTTTTGGCGAGCTCCCTAAACGTAGTCAGAGGATCCACTCCAAACAATCTGTCCTCTTTTTCCAAACCGAGTAATAACTCGAATTCCCTCATTTGAAAGGACTCGAAGCCTGAAGCAGTTCCTAGACCATCTCTGAATGCTAGAAAACCCTGTGGAGTAAGTGTCTCTAGCACAGTCCACTGATTCGCCATCAATCGGAAAATCTCAGTTGTTCTAGAAAGATGATCTACAGTTTGGGGGATGTCATCCTCAGGGACAGGAACTTGGGATAGTATATCACGAGCTTCAGATAATTCTCTAATAATCTGCTTAAACCACAACTCAAATGTCTGATGAACTATGATGAAATGCATCTCATCATTTGAAACCCCGCGATCTTCTCCTTGCAGTATTAGTAAATCATGCAAACTCAGGTAATCCCCATATGTCCTGTTTCCCGACTCGCCGTATCCACCCATGCATGGCCATGGGGATTCTCTTTGAAGTATTGTCGACTAACCAAAAGCTATCAAATGGGTCAATACTCCCGAAATAATGTGTCGAGAAGGCCAAATGGACAGGAAAACCGAGAAAACCCTCATCCACTACCATCAGAAGTTTTGGTTGTAGGGAGCGGATTAATGTTGAAGATACCGGAAGAGAAGGACGCTGGAGAGATTTTTCAGAAAATTGATTCGAATAGGGATTATCTTCGAGCATGGCTTCCTTGGTTGGACGATGTTATTACCGTCGAAGATGAGTTGGAGGCAATAAGATCGCGACCTTCATTGCTGGACTCGTGCATGTACGTGATTCTACTTGATGGAAAAATTGTAGGGACAGTTGGAATCAACTCATTTGATTGGGAAAATAGGATGTTCACTGTCGGATACTGGCTTTCAGAGGATCTAACCGGACAAGGAATTGTTACCAAATGCTGCTCTCGTCTAATACATCACTGCTTCGAAGATCTTGGTCACCACAGGGCATGTATTTTGGTAGCAGTGGAGAATTTTCCCAGCCGTGGAGTGCCTACTAGACTCGGAATGAGGCTTGAAGGAATCTCGAAAGATAGGGAGTGGCTCTACGACCATTACGTGGATGCAGCTGTCTATGCTATCACAAAACCAGAGTGGGACCTATTGGGGGTTGAGTAGACCAAAGTCCTCAGCAAGACAATTCCCTGGGGGTAGACACGAAAGCACATCCTCTTGGGCCAATCCCGTGGATTTCGAAATTTTATTGGCTAAGCTCTCCTTCTTTTCCCTGCCCGGAGTAATTTTGATCCATCTTTCGCAAATTCTAGAGATTGTTTCAGGAATTCCAGAAAGTGGTAATGGCATCCCATTTACTACAGCAAGTCCGATTGCCATCTCCAAGGGGATATTCCGATGCCAGTTCCTTTGTCCTCGAACCATGAATGAGCCCGTCGACAGCGACTCTCCTGTTTCAGTCGTCTTTGAGACTTGTGAAGATCTTGCATGAAAAGCGGTTGCGGCCGCTCCCCCACTACCCCATGCTCTAGACCAGCATACTGCTATTTGGGCCCCTTCTTGAAGAATAGACTCATCTAATTCTCTAGCATCCTCTAAACCTTCTCCAAGAGATTGTGAAATTTGTAAAGAGGCTACTCCCTTAGGGATAGAAACTTCAGAACTTTTGGTGGGCTCCAATCCATCTTTCAGCTTCAGAGAGCATGAGGGAGCTCCATGCAAATCTGCATGAAAATATAGGTCTTTCAATGATAGATGCTTCTTTACCAAGGAATCGTTTCCTTTTGCATCCTTTCCACCGATAAAGAAATTTCCACTGGATACAACCGCCCACCTGTATTTTTCGAACCAGAAACGACGAGCTCTACTCCTAGCTCTGAATTTCCCAGTAGCAGCGTCTTTAGCAGCTCTTTTCTCAGCTCTTTCTTTCGACTTTTCTGTTTTTTCCAGTGCAATTAGGGCCCCTTCAGATTTGCTCTTCTGAACTCTTGCCTCTTCGAAATATCTCTGTGCATTCTGATGCACAGTCTTAGATGAATCTAATGTGACACTAGAACCAGGATCCCCCTCTTCATCCGGGAGAAATGCCACAAATTTCTGAGTTTCGGGATCCACACTATCGATCCATTCGATTTCATAGATTTTTTCTGCTATTTCTTGCCAGCTCTTACTTTTCAGAGCCTTATTTAACTGATAAATTATCGAATCAACGTGTTCCCAATTTTCCTGAATGGCTTTCCCGAGCTCCTGAGTGATAGCAGCCCTTTGATTGAATTTTTCAATCGCTATCCTCTGCTGATTGGCTCTTCTGGTAAGTTTTGACCCCTCGTCCTCAGCTCTGGTACCCAATTCTACTAATTTTTCCTCTTCTCTTCTGATGAATGCTGCAGCATCGTGAGGCCCAAAAACGAAATCATATGCTTCTGATAGGGTAGAAACACTGATTTTCAGACTACTATCCATGGATGGCAGATCAATTGGAGAAAACTGAATAATTCCCGAAGAAGCCGAGTCCCTGCTCGATTCATCTTCCGCCTTCTTCCATAGATTCAGAGCTTCAAGGTCATAAAGCCAGATATTCGCACCATTCCCACCGTCCAAATCTCCAAGCATCTTCTTTAATGCCCCAAAAAGAGCATCTCTCTCCTCTTCTAAAAGCGAGTTTGAAGGGATCTCTTGACTTATTTCTGCGACAGAGCATAGGGCACTTCCGTAAATTCTCCCTAGATTGGCTCTAGATGCAAGTGTCCTGATGAGTTCGTGATCACTACCATCAAGTATATCTTCCAAATTAGATTTGGTAATCTTTCTAGGGTCAATCGCAGCAGGAGGAGGAGTGTATATCTCTCCCCTTTTTATCGAACGACTAGAATACTTCGCATGAGTCAAGGGCCTAACAATTACATCATTTTCATCCAGTAAAATTACATTACCATCTCTGAATAGCTCGATTACAATACTTGCCCTTCCTCTGCCATGCTCGAAAACTAAACGAATTACCCTATCAAATCCAAATTGCTCGACATCAACTAATCTAGAGTTGTTTAGGTGCTTTCTAAGTATCATGGCGAATTGAGAAGGCTGAGATGGCATCGGCCTATCTCTGGTAGATGCATAAATTCTCAATCCCCTAACTATAACAATATCGGTAGAGGGTACACCTTTCTGATTCAGCCTCAGAACAATCTGTTCATAATGTGGTTGGTATGCCTTCTTCATCCTAGCTCCGATCATGTTCGAAATCTCACTTACTATGCGCGAGATTTCGAAGGATGACGACTGTTCGCGCATAGCTATCGATGTTCCTGTCGAGACAGTCCTTCATCAGGGAATCGATGAATACTTCTTGATTTACTCTAGTGAGGAATAGAAATCTTCGATTTCGGAGAGTACTTCTGCTTCGTGTGCATATTGATTTGAGGGGACCTCAATCAACTCACATCCAGGTATTGAATTAGCTATTCGTTCGATTTTCTCGAAGTCATGAAGAGTATCCGAAGATGCCGTCATTACTGCACATTTGACTTCTACAGACGCAAGATTAGATGGAAGACTAAAGCCTAGATTCGATCTTGCAGACATCAGCATCTTAGGTACATCTTGAGACATGAGAGCTCTCCGATATCTTACTCTCTGCCCCTCTTCTTTTGTTCTTCTATCCACAGCCCAAGCAACAAGTCCTACCAGTTTTCTGAATGCCACCATCGGAAGAGGTGCCCAAATGATGGATCTAGCCCACAATGGAAATTTGAAATCAGGGTTTGGAGCCAGTAGAATCGAACTTCTACCCCCTAATTCTCCTCTCTGATAAGCATCAATTAGGACTGTAGAGCCTAGAGAAGAAGAGAACCAATCAACCGAGGAGTGATCAATTTCTAGATAATTTAGAACTTCCGATATGTCCTTGCCATGTCTCTTTACAGAGAAGGAATCCTTCGAAATCCGTTTATGTATTCTTGAGCTACCTTTCTCTCTAGTTTCTATGTATACCAGATTCCTTCTCTTAACCCATTCAGAAACTAAGGGCTTCCACCCCTGAAATAGAGAACCCCATCCAGGAACCATTACTATTGGTCTAAAACCTTCAATTGAGTCATGATTTTTCCAGATTAGCACTCTTATCGAGACCTTAGGCTCTACCTCTATCCAGATTTCCTCAGCCTCATATTCACCGAGGTCTGGTACGCCACTCCACGACCCACTCATAACCGGTTGAAACGAACTCTCAATTTTGTATTCATCGGAATCTACGGTCATCTATCTCGGCCACCGCCTCCACGGCCACCGCCTCCACGGCCACCGCTCCTACTTCGTCCTCCGCTGGATATCCTTCTTCTGGAAAACGATCTTCCATATCCCCTCCCTACTCTACCTCTACTGGGCCCAATTCTAAAGGGCCAAAACCGATTACCCATCCCCGATCCATAATTTTCTCCATGATGGTGGTGGTGTACTACAACATCACCAGTCTGATCGGTGTCGCCGAAGCCTTCATTGAATGAGTATGTGAACTTAGGAGTATTACTGAATCTCGCGTTCAGGAGTGTCACGACAAGTAATAGAAGGAAAATTGGTACGCAGCAGAAGAACAAAACTAAACTTCCCGGAAAATATTCCTCAAAGCTACTATCCTCGGGATTATCTGTGTCGTACCATATGGAAATTTGATTACTGACTGAGAATGTCGTGTTCTCGAAGTCATCAGCGCAATCATATCCAGCTCCTACATAGTCTTCGATAGTATAGTGCATAATGTAGCGATCTAGTCCCACGTACTCAATGTCATCCACAATGTAAGAGTAGTCAAGATAGCCGTAACAGTCTATTACGTCGTAATAATAGCAATTGTATTCATCGCAATCTTCAACTTCATATACTATCCATCCATGTTCGCTCTTGGTTATTGAAGCATCAGTTTTTAGCCACTCTGACTCTCCCGCGGAAACAACGGATCCCATCCCGAAGAAGAAGATCACTAACATCCCAGAGATGCCTATGGAGACCGCCTCCAAAGGAGTTAGCCACCACAGTCCTAGAACGCCTCCTCCTAACTCTCTGCTATTTGGATCCAATTGGATTTCACTTGGAATAGTGTTCCTTAAGATTTCATTCGAGGCCGAACTCTCGGACACTTTTCGCTGCTCACCTTTGGCTTCTAACTGCCTCCTCTCCAGCTCGGCTATCTCAGCATCATGCTTGGCCTGAGCTAGCTCTTCTTCTCTCCTGAGTTTGTTTAGCTCAGCCTTATCGAGCATTCCCTCAACTTTCTCCTTGGGACTCTCCTCCTCCTCATCTTCCCACCATCTGTCTCCCTTGGCCATCTCAATCGATGTGTGGTGTAAAACAATAGATTTGAATTTTCACATCTAAGTCAGGAAATTTGAAATTTATCAGATAATAGAACTATTTCTCCTGTCCGCAATAGCTCTTTTAGATGTGACAGGGTCTGATCTTCTGATAAGGCTGGATGAACTCCTGGGGGATCTGAGTATGCTTTCTTGGCAATTTGCTCAACAGAGCTATGTCCCGATTTGACAGCTTCTAGTACCTTGATGTGACGGACCTTCCTGTGATTGATATACTCTGATAACAACCTTTTGGGATTGGGAATTAGAGGCCCATGGCCGGGGAAGAGCGTATGGGGGTTGATGTCCCTCAGTCTCTCCAGACCAGAGATATAAGCCCCCATATCACCATCGCTTGAGGGGATTAGTATGGATCCGACCATCGTACAGTTATCTGCTGAAACTATGCCTTGCTCCCCAACCAGACAAATCTGTCCTGGACAGTGGCCAGGAGTCTCGATGACTTCCCATTTCGAGTTGGATGTAGGGCCATCAAGGTGGAAAGTGAAGCCCTCGTGAAGTGCTACAGTATTCCCAGAGTAAGAAATAGCTTCCAAGGTTTCTGGACTAGCCCAAACGGGTGCTTCGTAAATTTCCGAGATTATTTCCATATCTGCGAGATGATCTTGATGTCTGTGTGTGAAAATAGTACAAAGAATCTCACTTCCGTCTTTCCTAACTTCATCCACTTTTATCCTGAGTTCATCGAAGCCCTCTTTGTCCTTTATCGCTGGATCGATAATGACCCTNATCCCTCCCCTTTCACCAAGTATGAAGCAGTTAGTATGTGTCGCGGGAGGNAGCGTCGCCGTTGGAATCAATATGCATTCAACCCCTGCGGCGTACTCGAATCTATGAGGGCCCGANGGAGGGTCTTNGCTCAGGGANTTACAAGCCGAGATTAGGTCNCCTCCCTCCATCTCATGTATCAGATCCCTGAAGATCGTCACTATTGGAGGAGGAAGATGCAACTTATTTTCCTCCCACGCCGAAATGACATCTCTTGGATCCCACCATCTAAACTCAACAAATTCACTTCTACTAGGAGGGAATGAAGGTTCAGCCTTGGAGGATCCTAGTGCTACGTGGAAGAATAGATTATGGAACCTCATTGGAGACTGGGGTGGAGTGACCCTATCTGTGATCACCTGACTATCGAATCCCTCAATAGAGATCTTACCAGACTCCACCTCCTCCATCCAAGCTGCTTTGTCTTCGCAGACTCTTTCTCTGACATCACCTTCAACCTCTAGAAAGCCACCAATGCCGTCTGGAGAAATCCCGATCTCCTCTACCATTTCCCTTAGGAGTGTGAAAGTTGCAATTCTATCCTTTCTTTTTTCAGGGAGCCAATCTGGATGCACTTCTGCTGACTTCCTGTCTACACTGCTCACTCCGCCTCCGGGAAATGACCACAGATCAGGGAAAGCAGGAAGTTCCGAGGATCTCTTACCCATTAGAACCTCATGTCCTGAACCCGAGACTCTACTGAGCATAACCGAAGCAGATGATCTGGGTGGGCTCGGCTTGACATTGGGTGGCATGAATCCCTCTGGGGCCTCGTTCATGTGTGGTCGAGGGCATATCAGGCTTCAAACTCCCTGTCGTAATGATTGAAAAAGAATGCTAGGTTAGACAATCATGATCACATGTGCAGGAGAAGTTAGCCAATGAGACCTCCACAGACCATAGAGGAGGAGCTCCAGATAATCTCTCAAGCCCTCGAGGCTGGTATCGATCCATTCCCCCCAAAGAAGACCTCCTCCAAGTGGNTCAGGACCTCTTTGGGATGGTTTATGATAGTGATGATGGTCAGNTGGGTCTCTCAACTTCTTTTCCAGTATGTTGACTAATTTGCCCCCCAACTGGTAGTCCCTCCCGGATTCGAACCAGGGTCATGGCATCCAGAGTGCCATATGATGGACCACTACACTAAGGGACTGTAATCAGACCGAATAAGCCAAGATATTTCAACAAAACCGAGGAACAGATACAACTTAGCTTCTGAATGTACCATTTACGATATTAAGACTGTCCTTATCTGGTCTTAGCTCAGAGTCTGGTAATTCAACTAGCGGTGTCTGGCTTAATCCTAGTGAGTCAGTGGCGGTGGGCACTCCTGCGTTATAGAACAACAATCCAGTGACATGCCTTTCCTCTTTTTCTGCCTCATGAATCGCACTCAAAGCCGATACTGGGTTGGTGTAATCATGATCGGCAGCCAAGGCCTCAAGTCTGAGAGTCGACCCATCAAAAAGATCAACCTCTCTGAACTCCCCTTCTGGGACTTCGACTTCTTCNATGGGTGAGAAATGGGGTATGTAATCTAGGATGTGCAATACCTCGTCGTTCTTTTTCACNTAGTTGTATGAGCGATAAGACTCCTCGTTGTTGGCGAAAGTAACACATGGGGATATCACATCAATAAAAGCCATTCCTCGATGACTCATTGCGGCCCTAATTAGTGCTGTCAACTGCTTTTTGCTCCCTGAAAAGGATCTAGCTACGAAACTACATCCAAGATTTATGGCCATGGCACATAAATCGATTGGAGCTTGTTCATTAATAGCCCCTTTCTTCTTCTTAGAGCCCTTTTCCACCGTTGCACTATACTGGCCCTTAGTCAGGCCGTAAACGCCATTATTTTCAACGATGTAAACCATGTCAAGATTACGCCTTATAGAATGTACGAACTGNCCAATACCTATGCTCGCAGTATCTCCATCACCAGAGACCGCGAGAAAACTTAGATCTTTATTGACCATGTTTGCCCCAGTAGTCACCGATGGCATCCTCCCATGGACGGTATTGAATCCATGGCTTTTTCCGAGAAAGTATGCTGGAGTTTTGGAGGAGCAACCGATACCACTCATCTTTGCTATCTTATGTGGGGGTATCCCATTCTCCCACGCAGCCGATATGATGTTGTTAGAAATCTGGTCGTGACCGCAACCGGGGCACAGGGTAGATTTTCCGCCTTGATACTCGGATTTTTCTAGTTCTAGTACATTCAATTTCAGCATCTATCATCACCTGATAACATTCTTTATTTTATCCGCATACACTCTAGCCCTAGGGGGCATTCCGTCACTATAGGCAACGCTAGACATCTTGGCCAGTAGATCAACCGGGAACTCTTTGCGCATAATGCCATACAATTGACCGTCCCTATTTATTTCTAGAACTATTGCCTTCTCGTGCCTCCTCACGAACTCTTCTACTTCGGGATGCATCGGCAACGCCCTAACCCTGCAGGTACTAACTGAAACGCCCGATTTTTCTAGCATATCATCTATCTCAACAATTGTGTTCTCCATTGAGCCATAGAAGATCACTCCAATTTCTTTTGACTCCTCCTCCCTAATTACAGGAGCAGGTAGGTGTTCTCTAGACCCCTCTATCTTTTTCTTCAGTCTAGACATAGCATCATGATAAACATGGGGTTCCTCTGAATAAACTCCCTCTTCATCATGACCAGTCCCTCTGGTTAGAATGGGGTCTAAACCGCTTCCTGGAAGAGTCCTGTAGGGAATTCCATCCCCATCAACGTCCCGATATCTACCGTAATCAGGAATAGAATCCATCTCTTCCTTTGATCTGATAACCTTTCCTTTGTCCATATCGGAGTCTGGATATTTGAAACCGTTAGTTCTCCACCGATTCATGCCTAAGTCTAGGTCGCTGAACCCAAAAACAATTGTCTGAAACCTGTCTGCGTAGTCAAATGCTCTCCATCCAAACTCAAAGCACTCATCAACTGTGCCTGGTATGAGTACTATGTGTTGGGTATCGCCATGACTGGCCTCATACAACATAGTGAGATCTCCTTGTTGAGTCCTAGTTGGAAGTCCCGTAGAGGGCCCAACCCTGTTCACATCCCATATGACTCCAGGAACTTCTGCGAAATAGAACAAACCAATAAACTCCGACATCAGGGATATNCCTGGCCCACTTGTGCATGTCATTCCTCGACCACCGGCCCAGCCTGCACCAAGCACCATGCCAGCAGCAGCTAGCTCATCCTCAGCTTGTACCACCGCACAAGTCAACTCTCCATTTTCATCGCTTCTTAGCTCAGGCAGCCATGATATCACTGATTCAGCAAGAGAGGAAGAAGGAGTAATCGGGTACCATGATAGCATGGTCACACCCCCATAAATCGAACCTAGCGCTGCAGCTTCATTACCCTCCACGAGGAAGGTTTCGGGGTCCTTTTCCCGTTCTTCCACACAAAATTGACAGTTGAAATCCCAGCTCTCATCAGCGAAAGAACGTCCTTCCGATATAGCCTGCATGTTGAGCTCAACAGCCTTTTCCTTCCCCTTGAACTGTCCATTAACGGCCAATCTTAAAGCGGACTCTTCAATTCCTAAAAGATGTGCTACAGCACCGACATAGTACATATTCGCAATCAACCTACCAAGTTTAGCATTGATCTTTCTTGCCATCTTTGTCATTGGCATTCCAAGTAAAATGCAATCGTCTCTTTCTACTGGCATCTTTACGTCTTCGTTGTAAACCACTATTGTCCCGGGTTTCAACTTCTCTAGGTCTTTAACCCAAGTGTCCTTATTCATCAAGATCTGTATGTCAGTAACATCGCCGGGGGCCTGATACCCCTTATCACTGGCTCTGATGATGAACCAAGTTGGTAATCCAGAGATATTACTCGGGAACAAATTCTTGCCGCTCACGGGAACTCCCATCTCAAACATGGAATGAAGAATGATCAGATTTGATGATTGAGAACCAGTTCCGTTGGCTGTGGCAACGTTAATTATGAAATCATTTACGATTTTTTCCATTGCTCTCTTCGTCCCCAGTTTGTCACTCCATGTGCTGCTCGCGAAGCATGGGCAGATACTTAGGGTCTTAGGGGTTACCATACCAAAATCCGGGATTCTAGTCACAAGATCATCCGTTGCAGTTTTCAATGGATGTCTTTTCGACGGTCCGTGCCGATTCCGGATGATTTGCAAAAAGCATGGGATGATGCTAACTCATTAATGACTGAAAAGAATGACCCAGAGGCAGCTTTGGAGANACTTAGAGCCGCTTGGGGCAGTATCGAAAACGATAACCAGAAGGCTAAGACTCTGGCTTTAGCTGCAGATGCTGGGACGGAGTGGGGAGTCCTGGATCCCGATAATCAGAAGTCTCACTGGCAGAAGGCATACAGGAATTACAATGAGTCTATGTCAATTGACCCTAAAAACAAGGATATTAGGAGGAATATGAACAAGCTAGCATCGATGATGGACGAAAAGTCAATATCTCTCGGANTCGGATTTCAGATGTTTGATCAGGGGAATCCTACTCCATTGGGACTTCTGACAATGGTTTTGTCATTAGTTGGATTCTTGGTTGCAATCAAATTGGTCTCTGATTTATTGGATAACTCCGACAACCCAATTGTAATTATGGAGGTTCAGTATTCTGTTAACGGCCAACCTGTGACAGCTGATATTCAAATCGAGATGTACGAGGGCGAAGCCCCAATGCACGTAGAGAGCTTTCTAACCCACGTCAGAAACTTCCAATACGACGGTGTGAAGTTTCACAGAGTAATTGAAGGATTCATGATTCAGGGAGGAGATTTTGAAAGAGGCGATGGAACTGGTGGTTATGCTGCAAACTACTATGGTTGGTGTAATGGACAGGAGAGGCCTCAATCTGAATGCCCTCAGAAGGAGGACTGGACTATTCCGTATGAGCATGAGAATGGATTGAGTCACACTCCCGGAGCATTGGCGGCAGCACATGCTGGCCTGAATACTGATGGAAGCCAATTCTATATCGTTCCTGAAGAAGGCGAAGCATTACACCTAGATTGGGAAGATGGGAAGGATTGCTCAGCAAGTAGCTGTCATACAGTATTTGGTTATGTTATTGATGGAATTGAGCATGTCACTGCTATAAGCGAGACTGATACCGATGGTGGCAATAAGCCGACCAGTGATGTTACAATAGTTTCAGCCAGAGTAGTTTAGGCTAGCAAAACAATAGGTCAACTTCATTTACCCCTCCCCATGGTTGAAGGATTAGGTGAAATTATGGGGAAAATCGATCCTTTCGGAGCTCTATCCACTTTCGTGAAGTCGGATGGAACCGATGCGAATTACATGAGTCTGAAATCGCTACAAGATTCCGGATTCTGCAATTTAGACGATATTCCCTTTTCCATACGAATATTATTGGAGTCAGCCCTAAGGAAATGCGATGGATTCCTTGTGAATGAAGAGGATGTAAGAAGAATAGCGGATTGGTCCCCGGAGATGACTCCTGCTGAAATTCCATTCAGCCCGAGCAGGGTCATTCTTCAGGACTTTACCGGAGTCCCAGCTCTTGTGGATATCGCCGCACTAAGAGACGCAATGACAGAATTAGGAGGAGATCCAAGTAAGGTAAACCCACAAGTTCCGGTAGATCTGGTAGTGGACCACTCTGTCCAAGTAGACGTCTCAGGACTTTTCCCGGANGCTAGAGAGAGAAACTTGGAGATNGAATATGAGAGAAACNTGGAGAGATACAAGTTNCTCAAGTGGGGNCAACAAAGCNTGGATAACTTCAGAGCAGTCCCTCCTGGCAGAGGGATTGTTCATCAGATAAACCTGGAATGGATCGCTAGTGTTGCTAGAGAGGAAGATGGTTTATGGATGCCAGACTCCCTTGTGGGAACTGACTCCCACACCACCATGATAAACGGACTTGGGGTACTGGGATGGGGTGTAGGTGGAATAGAAGCCGAAGCAGTGATGCTCGGTCAGCCAATCTATATGCTACTCCCAGAAGTCGTAGGATTCAAGCTAGATGGCAAGTTGAATTCTGGCGTTACAGCAACCGATATGACACTTAGAATCGTAGAGATGCTTAGGGAGCATGGATGCGTCGGGAAGTTTGTAGAGTTCCATGGACCCGGACTATCCAAACTTAGCCTACCGGATAGATCTACCATAGCTAATATGGCTCCAGAATATGGGGCAACTTGTGGCTTTTTCCCAGTTGATCAAACCACATTGGAATACCTAAAACTCTCTGGTAGAGAAGATAGTCATGTTAGAGATGTGGAGCGATTCNTTTCTTCACAGGGCCTCTTATACACAGAATCATCCCCAACTCCGAAATTTACATCCGAAATTGAATTAGATCTAGAGACGGTAGAAACTTCTCTATCGGGTCCTAAAAGACCCCAGGATCGAGTTTCACTTACGAATATGAAGTCGCATTGGAGGAACAGCCTCAACTCTCCAGTGGGGCATCAGGGCCATGGAGTCGATCCTTCCAAGAATGAGGATAAATCTAGAATAGATGGGAGAGATTGTGACTTGGGACACGGCGACGTTGTAATCGCCGCAATAACTAGCTGTACTAACACAAGTAACCCAAGTGTGATGATTGCTGCAGGACTTTTGGCTCGGAATGCGAGGACAAAGGGCTTATCGATTAAGCCTTGGGTTAAACCAAGTTTGGCTCCAGGAAGCAGGGTAGTCAAGGAATATTATGACGCCTCTGGATTATCTGATGAACTAGACTCCCTCGGATTCAGTATCGTGGGATATGGATGCACGACATGCATAGGAAACTCAGGACCACTCGATTCCGAGATAGAAGAAGCAATNGACGAGGCCGAACTAGTCGTGGGTAGCGTGCTCTCTGGTAATAGGAACTTTGAAGGAAGAATACATCAAAAAATTAAGGCTAATTACCTGGCAAGTCCACCTCTAGTTGTCGCATATGCATTAGCAGGGACACTTGATATTGACTTTTCTTCGGAACCAGTGGGATTTGACGACTCTGGCAGGCCAGTAATGCTCAATGAAATATGGCCTAGTGATGAAGAGATTCGAAGCACAGTGGAAAGTGCGATTAGTCCCGAGATGTTCATCAGACGGTATTCAGATGTTCTAAGCGAGCCAAAATGGGATGCCATACCCAGCGAGGCAAGCGAACTTTACCAATGGGATACCGAGTCAACGTATGTTCGACTACCTTCATTCCTCCAGGGAGTAATGCCCAANCCTCCCGAAATAGAACCNATAATTGACGCTCGGGTACTGGTCAAGGTTGGAGACTCAGTAACTACTGATCACATTAGTCCTGCAGGGGCATTTCCCAGTAGCGGTTCAGCAGGCCAGTATCTATTGAGTAAAGGAGTAAAGCCTCGGGANTTCAACTCATTTGGTAGCAGAAGAGGAAATCATGAGGTCATGGTCAGGGGAACTTTTGCAAATATCAGGATGAGGAATCAAACTGCACCTGGAACAGAAGGAGGGCTAACTACACATTTCCCTTCGAATGAGATTACCTCGATATATGACGCAAGCGAGAGATATCAAGAAGAGAGAACCCAGCTAATTGTTCTGGCAGGAGCCCAGTATGGATCAGGGAGTAGTAGGGACTGGGCAGCTAAGGGGACCTTACTTCTGGGGGTTCGAGCTGTTATCGCTAAGTCCTATGAGCGAATCCATAGATCTAACCTAGTTGGTATGGGAGTCCTGCCTCTAGCCTTCATTGAAGGACAGGATTCAGACTCTCTTGGGCTAGATGGAACCGAATTTTTCAGTATCCCAGCATCAGGAGATTTGGTTCCTTTCTCAGAAATAGAGATAATTGCGAGGAAAGAAGACGACTCCGAGATTAGATTTGGAGCTATTGTAAGACTAGAGACGCCAGTAGAAGTAGAATACTACAGGAACGGGGGGATACTTCTGACCGTTCTGAGAAATCTGGCAAAGGGGTAACTAAATTATTTTGAGGGATTCTAATGGAGGAAGAGAATGATAGTCCACAAAACGAACTTCCAGGTCCACCTCCGGATCCATCTATCATCCCATCAGTAGTAAGGGAGGTCGGCGACCTAGATCTCGGGGAGAAGGCGGAGAGCCATGGGATCTCTAAGCAAACCGATCCTGACTTTAGGGCAATAATGGAGTTTCTGGATGAGATTGAGGATCCTCAGCCCCTCAATAACAACCTCTCTGGTGATCCTATGGCTGAGTCATGGTTGCAGATTCTACTAACTCTGATAGTCAGGGAGCACGGGCACTCATCTCTAACTGTCGATGAGATAGAGCACCTCGTCGGCGAGAGGATGAATAGGGAGCGGATCGATCTGGAGATTTTTCTAGATAGACTTTGGATTATGGGTAGATTGGAGAAGGTATACGGGGGAGAAGGAGTCAGTTACTCTCCAAATCCAAGCTGGCTTGAGATGAAATAGAGCCGCAATATCTTAAGCACTTGAAAATCACAATTCGGTAATGCATAAGAGTGGTTGGAAAGTCCGAGCTTCATGATGAACGAAAGCAGGACCGAGAATGAAGGGTATGGAAAGGGAAGGAAAGCCATAGGACTGGTATTCCTTATGCTAGCTTCGCTAATCGTCTCTGCTGTNCCAAATGTCTCAGCATCCCATACCACACAGTATGGTGTTCAGAGAGATCCTCTTTACATCTCAATCGGGGATCTCGATTGCGATGGTGATAATGACATAGCATCAGGAAGTGGATTCGGACATTTCCTAAGCTTCCTCTACAATGATGGTTCAGGAGGCTTCGGAGACAGGCAGGATGTGCAAATTTCCAACAATGACTCATTCAGGGCAGGATTCAGAGACGTTGCAGATGGAAACAGAGTGGAGATTGCTGATGTAGACGGTGACGATGTCAATGACATCATCTACTACCAGCAGAATGTCAGGTTCGTCGGCGAGNCTTTCGTGAGGCCCGCAAATCTCACAGTCCTGAAGGGAGACTGCGACTTGAGAGTGAACGAATGGGACGAGATGTTCGAGACAATCACTGTTATCAACCCGTACTTAGCAGACTTCGATGTCGGTGACATTAACGACGACGGTTACGTTGATGTGGCATTCTCATCAACTGATGCCACTTTCGCCAACCAGTTCATACAGATATACAAAGGACCGGATTACAGCCTGCCCGCAAACCAGCATGCCCCGATATCAGTTCCTCTTACAAGCGGGTATTACCAATACTTGAAACTCGGGAATTGGGGAGAGGATCTTCAGACTATCACTGATCCGTTAGGTAATGAGATAACTGCTCCTGGAGAATGCGATGACCTGGATATCTGGCTCCTACAAACTCCTCCCTACAACGCAGGTGTTGGATACTCGGCCGGTGCCTTTGACAATATGTCGGTCCTAGAGTACGATTGCGTTACTGGACAGTTTCCTAACCCAATGGATCCAACCGGAACGGGCACTATCCATGAATTTACTCTGGATGCTGAGCATGACTACGAGTTGTTCGGCTTAGACATAGCAGATACTACTCCAAATGATGATGTGGATAGGATTGATCTCATTGCCGCAGTGGATGGAATTACGGGTAACTTGTCCTATGCAACAAGAACCGGGAACAGCAACAGCTGGAATACTCAGAATTATGTCGACTTTGGCGACTACCTCGGCGCATCAGTAACCATAGCAGACGTTAATCAGGACGGCGAGCTCGACTTCTTCGTACCAACAGAAGTCACTCTTCTGGACACGCAAGAGTCCACAGTCCAGAATCAGACCTATCTCCTCAGGCCAAATCTTAGAGCCATCAATACGGTTCAGATCTTACTTGCAGACCCAAACGGTAACGGTTACTTGGACCCTCTGTCTTTCGATGTAGGGCGTAGGCCAACCATGGCGATGCCCGGGCAGCTACAAGGAGGCAATGGTAGCGCTCTAGAGGTGGTAATTGGCCAGGAAGACTACACTTATCGTTTCTCGAACAATGCAATGTGGCTTGACACCCAAGGATACGCAGGGCAAGGGGACTATCTCTCCGTCCTTGTTCTAGACAATTATGACCTTGGAATAACAAACGTAGACATCGCGCCCTCGGTTACAGACCCTGCGACCTTCCAGAGCATCGTAGGAGAGGGAAACAGATGGGTTAACGTTACTGTGAAAAATACTGGTTTGATGCCAATAAGTGGAGGCAGTTTGAACGTTGACCTCCAGGTCAGGGAAGTTCTAGGGGGGACTGATACCATTGTCTACTTCAATGACTTCGAATCGTCATCTGCGGATGTTAACACCGGTGGAGCCCAGTTCAACAAGTATTCATACACCGGGGAGTACGACTCAGGGGACTCATCTTGGCACATTGACGAAGACAGGTATTGGATCAACGGTACCACGTATCAGGAGGATGACGTAGTCCACTACAATAATTCAGATTACATGTGCGGGAACAATAACACAACTTCATGCAACTCCAATCCNGAGGAGGATAATTCTTCTTGGGAAGAGGTGGTATACCTTCCATGGGAGGCTAAGGCCAACCCGACGAACTTCATGTGGTCCGGAGTTACCCACGCATACGAAGTTGATAATGGCACAGTTGATGCAACTGGTTACTACAACCACATGGATGAAGCACTAATTCTTGAGGGAATAGACCTCTCCGGAGCAGATGCTGCATTCTTGGATATGGATGCGCTTTGCAGCGCTGGCTTCTTCACACTTTTCCTCAATGAGCCTTACGATGTAGTCGAGAGGTGGCTTTACGAGGATTCCTGCAGCATCGAGGTGTGGAGCGACGGTGCCGGTTGGGAAACCGTATGGAGATACGGCGGTTGGGATAACGAAAGGAAGTATCGAATCGAGGATCGAATCTCTAGCGCTCCTGACCCCGAGTACAATGACTACAATGGCGATTTCTTCGGAGAACATCACAGTACTCTTTGGAACAACTACACAGAGAACGGAGGCATCAAGGAGTCCTGCTACATGCCATACCTGATCTTTGGCTTCCCATTCGCGGAGTGCTATGAGGATGGTGGGCTGGACCAAACCGCCAACACAATTGATCTAACGCCATACGCAGGCCAGGAGATAGACATCAGATTCAGATTCAGGAGCGGTCTAGAGGGGAGTGTAGGCCCTGATGGATCAGCAGACGACTCGGGTCTAGATGGATTCGCGATCGACAACATCACGATAAGGAAGAGGGACGTCACGTTCGGTGAATCATCCATTGAGAGTCAGCAATTGAGCAATCTAAACCTAGTGGCTGGAGAGTCGATACAGGTGCAACTCAATGCTGATTTCGTAGACAACACCACTTATTACATCTCAACAGAGCTTTCCAATGCCGACCTTGGCGCAGGACAACCAGACCAAGACAGCACGAACGATTTAACCAAGTTCCAGCTAACCGTGCGAAATCTGTATGATCCGGGACTTTTCGAGGAGCCATGGCTAGATCTTCTGAACGGGGAGAGGTACGCATCCGGTGACATGCCGATAACCGTCGGTGTCCAGAACTGGGGAAACACATTTGTTGATTTCGATGTAGAAGCTAAGGTGAGAAACGCATTACCCGATCTAATTGCAGTGGAGGACTTCGCTTCAGCGAGTGGCCAAGGATTATCCATCTGGTATGACGATGGGAACAACAACAGCTCGAGACTAGATGACACCACCGGAGGAAACGATATGCTGCCTCAGAATGAAGGTGTTTTCAAGAATCACGCCTATTGGTTGGGAGATCCGACAACAGGATACGGTGATGACTGGAACGAGACACTGACCCTAGATCCAATACAGCTAACCGATGGAGATGCAGACTTTACCTTCCTAACCTTCGATTATTTCGCAGAGGGGGATCACATCTCTGATAGGGATGGAAACGCCTTACAGGCTCGTGACTTCACCCGACTTGAAGTAACTTGGGTGAAGGAGGGGGAGGTCTTCGATGGGATAGTCTACGGTAGCTGGACAGATCTAAACGAAAACGGTCTGAGGTATGCTTACAATCCAGTTACCGATTCAGTGTACAATTACTGCGAGGATTTCGATCAAAATGGCCTCTACGAGGAAGTCCAGTATGCTGGAGACCACTCAGGAGATATTGGCGAGGACGGATTCGTGACTTGGTTCGATTCGGACAATCTTGTAAACACAGTTAGAATCGATCTAAGCCATATTCACCTGTTCAACCAGACAAGCGAGGACTCCTTCGGTTGGACCGATGAATGCACTTCCCTCTCGGGCTCAGAGGTAACCTTCACTTGGAGGTTCTTCTCCAACGACGACGGAGTAAACGGCAATGCCGGTTACGCCGGTTTCGGAATAGACAACATCAGGGTTGACGATTATACCTTCATAGATGATGGCGAATACACCCAGAGCGTAACGGGGATGGACGCTGCNCAGAAGCGAGTCATAGAAATGGGGGTTCACGACTTCCAGAGCGGACTTTACAGAATAGATCTGATGACACTGTATAACAACACTGACAATACCTCCAATTGGTTTGATAAGCCCGAGATAAGTCAGGCTAACAACGTCTCTACGATCCTGTTTGAGATTGCCAATGCGGATATCACGCTACTTCAAGCAGATGTGATGGATTGCGTTTCTGACTCTGTCTACACCTGTGCATACTCCACTAACTGGCTTAACGAATCTGGAGTCAGAACACCAGGCATGGACAGCCACGACTTCTCCATTCCGATGCTTAATGGGGTGATTGAAGGAATCTATGAGGTCTCGATGAAGATCGTCGATGAGACTACTGGGCAGATTGTGTTTGAGAGCACCTCCGACAATGGCCCATTCATACTTGACCCTCATCAGAGACACCAGGCTAACTGGAGCTCTCCATATGACCAATGGTTCGATGGACATACCTACAATATCAGCTTCCAAGCTACTCTACTGGAGACGAATGAACTCTCGGGTAATGAGAGATACTTCTCCATAGATTTCCTGGACCAGATAGATGTCGCCATCTTCTCAAATCCCACCGACCAAAATAGGTTACAGCGAGTGAAGGAGGAACTCAAGTCAATGAACAAGAGCTACACCCAAATCGAGGTTGAGGACTGGTTCGTATACGGAACTCACGACTGGCTTGTAAAGCACTACAAGAAGGTCCTATTACCCTGGCAGACCGATTACAACGTCGAGTATGGCCAGTACTACGAATTGCTCGGCACTCCCAACGAGCAGAATGCTGACTTCACACTGACTGGGACTCTTATTGACTACATGGAGGATGGCGGTACTCTCCAAGTCCATCTTGGCCCATACCGAAGTGATTATGACAAAACCGACCAAAACGAACCGGACAAACTTCCGTATGGGATGGACATCGTGATGCGAAACTTCTGGAANTCTACCGTNGACAATAGNATCCATTCAGAAAACACCTCGATACTAGACCCCTTCCACCCCATCTTTGATGGTGTTTCAGCATCATCCTTCGATGGGATAAACGGGGGCCAGCACGTAGCACTCTCCGGTCTTGATACCAGTCAGGTCAATCCGTACAACATTCCTCAAGTCTGCGGCGACGCCCCGATTGGAAGCACAGAGGGGGGTTGGGTGAAAGATGGCGGTACTTTCAACGTACTAATAAGAGATAGAGCAAATACCAATCAGGCCCTCCTNTCAACTTGCAATATCGGCGAGGGAGGGATGATTGTCACTACCATAGACGTGGAAAANCCCTCGGTTTCTCCTTTCGGAGACCAAACCTTCCCACTTCTGTCTAATCTCATTGAGTTCCATCTCTCCCCATATCCTGATGGCTTCGAGATAGCAGGGCAAGGATTCGAGCTGACAATTGATGGATCTGTCCAATCAATGGACGTACTAACCGGAGCCTATGCTAGAAAGGCAATAAAGAGTAACGCAACCTTGGAGTTCAGCTTCTTGACAGACGTCCCTGGAATTCATGCGGACTGGTTGATAGAATCGGCAGACAACGGTTCGGTGACCGGGTGGGATGGGAACCCGCTTAACACTACAAATAGCCGAATTCACCAGCCTGATCCGTCCTCGCCGATAACCTCGACGTTCTGTGTATCTGACGAGAATGAAGATCTGGGCTGTAAGATCGACGCTGAGTGGAAGATTTGGCTATTCCTACATGACTCATTCGGAAATACGAGAATTACTAACATCTCACTGTACACCAATGACGTCAATGCTGATAGTACTCCCCCAATAGCACAGATTGATATCATTCAGGACCAATCTTTCTTGGATCTAGTCGAGTTTGTTGGATACGAACAGACCCCAACTGGCAAGCAGGATGAGAATGATAATTGGATAATGATTGAGTCTCCCAAATACAGGGTTAGGATATCAGATACTGGCGATACTTCCGTAAAATTCTCCTCAGCAAACAGCAGTGATGTTGGAACTGGAATCAAATCATTCACATGGCTAGTTAATGGNGACGGCGGGGAGCATGAGTACGAACTCCCCGGAAGTCAGACAGAATGGACTTACACTTTCAGAAATCTCACACCCGGACAGAACCTGATAATGGTCCAGCTGTCCGTATATGATCAGAGGGACCAAGACAACGAAGACCCCACGAGGATATTCTTCGAAGTAGTCGGAGAGCTGTTCGGAGATGAGGCACCCGAGGTCGATTTCGATAGCATTTCTACCGCCGATGGCGATACCTTCACAGCACTTGAATCAGAAATTGTAAACCTTACCGGGACCGTTGTGGATAAAGACGATAGCGCAGACTGTGACGTTAGGGTAGAAGTCTCTCTTGATGATACTGAAATTTTCGACAAGGGCGAAGGAATCAAGACTGCTCAGAAGTCTCTGGGCAGATTCGATTGGCAAGAGGGTCTATGCGATGGCGAACAGTATTTCCTGTCTCTGAATATATCTCATAAGTATCTAGAAAACCCCGGAGAGGGTAATGCCGGGATAATCTACATCAGGGTCACAGAGGGCTCGTATGTCGTAGAGGAGAATATCCAGCTTTACACAAGACCCAAGCTAGAAGAAACCGGAAATGAGGGTGTCTCGGATGGCAGCGGAACGCTGACAACTGTGATGGTGGGAGGAATTGGGGCAGTACTGCTGCTGGCAATTCTTGGTGCTACCATGATGTTCATGAGGAGAGGGAAATCCTCGGATCAGCAGGAGGATTCAGTAGAGTCCTTCGGAGGTGTCGAACAGATGGATCCCGTGGAGGCCTATGTCCAACAGCTTGTCGCTCAAGGGTATGACGAGCAGATGGCTAGGCAGTATGCAACTCAGTACTACGCACAGTACTACGCTAAACAGAAGGGTGGGCAGGGCTAATCAGAATTGAGGTACTGTTATACTCCATTTGTTAGGAAGCTCCTCTGAAGCCTCTTCGATTAGCTCTATCCTCTGCTGAAAGGAAGGAAGGCGCTTTCCTATTACGTGTGAGTATAGTTTTGAAGTCCTTACTTCTTCAGGAATGCAGATTTTCCCTGATGTCGACTCAACGTCTAGAGCCCTATTTACGAAAGCCTCAGGCCTATTCAGTTTCAGAAGCAGCCTCCTAGATATCCGTGCAATCCAGAAATAGAGTAGGATGATGAATATCATCACGATCCCCGTTCCGTATTTTGTACCTCCTAGAAACATCATCACCAATGTACCCAGAAGAAATACGATAGGCATTACGAACATAAGTAGGAAGTAAGTCTCGGATATTGGCTTTTTTTTCCTCATCCTACTGATTAGATCCCATGATNCATCTTTGGAATTCTCAGGCGAGAAAGAAACCTCTTTCTCCANACTCAATTGCTCTTCAAAAATCAATCTNAGCCTCTGTGATCTGGATTCCAATGATTTACTGGGTTGCTTGGAAACCAACTCATCCAGAGTGTCAAGACATTCCTCAGCTTCTTCGAAACAACCCAATCGAATTAGAATTCCTGCCTGCTCAAAATACGGAACAACATCGTTCGGAGACACCTCTTTCCTTTCTTCCCACCATTGTAGTCCGTGCTCTAGCATCCCTAGATGAGATACCATAATTTCTCCTCCTAGGCGCCAAGCCTGCTCATTCTGTGGGTCTAGACTAACTACTTTCTTAACTGCAGACATCGATTTTGAAGACTGATTCAGATCGGGCATCAGAGACCTTCCCCTAGAATCAGTAGGAAGCACCCATTCGGCCACTGCCATCCACGCATCCGAATGCTCGTTATCGATTGTTACGACTTCTTCCGCCAAAGCTAGCGCTTCTTCCCTATCTCCTCTCTGATCCGCTTCGATCGAGTCAATCCAAAGCATCTCAGCGCTCTTCTTCACGAAGTTCTGGACTGAGGTCGGGGTGAAGAATGCTGGGGTAAAACATCAACGCCTCTTACCATAGCCTCTTCTCTTTCCCGAACCTCGTTTATCTCCTGAAACTCTGGATTTCCTTGAATTCCTATTTCCTCCTCTAGAACCACTTTTAGATGACCTTCTGGCCATTCTAGAGGTACCACTGTTTGGACCCTTTCTATTACTCCTTCCGAAATTCCTATTTTGACTCCTCCCTCTATTTCCTCCACTACCTCTTTTCTTATCGTGTGAATTATCCCTAGAGAATCGACGCTTCTTTTTCGGCGTCCTATCTCTTGGTGCAATTTCTACAGGAGAGCCTATAGTCGCCCTTGAGTCGACGTTTTCTTTCAGTGGATGGATATGGAGAAGAGGGGAATCCACTGCTCCCAGCACAGTTTCAACCTTGCCTAATATCCTCCCTCCTGCGATTCTGATAACTGCACCTAATCTTGGAGCTCTACCTTCGAAGGAAACGAGCAAACCTCCTTCGTGAGATTCACGATCAACTCTACCCGAGAAACTCACTTCTTACCACCTCTCCCCATGAAGATAACAGTAATCATAAGTATAATTACAATTTGTTGTGCTCCAAGGAAAGGAATATTGTTGNTAGATTCACTTTCTTCCAACCCTTCGTTAGGCACCCACTCTTGCATTATTCCTGAATTATTTATATCCTGAAAAATACTAGTACATTTTCCCGATTGATCGCATCCTNTTACTTCAAAATCCAAAATTCCAGGGTTCAAAGAGCTAAGATCTATCCAATCGCTACTCCAAGAATTTCCAGATAGTGATATTTGTCCCATTTTTCCCCCATTCATCGATATATCTACTTCTACATCTTCTCCATCAGGATCACTGTAGAAACCACTCAGCTTCACTAAGCTCCCATCAAAACTCACCTCTCCAATAGTCAAAGTTGGAGGAGAACTAACCTTTACGATCCCCAGATCAACAACTCTTTGGAATGAATTATTACCGACTACAATCTCAATCCACAAATTTACTGGCCCAGGAATGATCCCTGTTGAACTCAGCATCACTACTTGGTCCAATGCTGGTCCTTTTTGAAATTCAAAATAGCACACTTCTTGGTTAGGGTCGTTCACATTTTCTCCACATTCATCTCTAACATTTGATTCTTGAATTAAAGATAATCTAACTGTTGTATCCTCAAGCCAATCTGAAGAATGAAACAGGATAATTGGATGTGGTTGACTAAGGATAGACTCGTTGGAACTAATTGTCACAGGAACTCCCACATTCCAAGTTCTATTTCCAGAGGACTGGCCTGCTTCGTCTACCGCCTCGCATGTTATCTGGGCTATTCCTTCTATGTTTATCCAGAGGGACCCATCAATGCCCTGTGAAACCTGACTTTCAATAGAATTACACAGAACTTCTAAATTTGAAACTCCAGCTTCATCTTCAAACCACAATGACACCTGATTCCAATCCGCTAATCTTGTCTGTCCTTCTTGATAAACCGGAAACCATGAGCCATTGGCGGGAGCTTCATCAGTCCATTTTGGAGCTTCGTCCACTGGCTCAGGTGATGTCGTGAAATCAGCAAACACGTCTTCCCCAATGGGCCAGTTATCCCTAGAGAAATTGGAATCAAGCAGGTATGTTAAACTCCCGTCATCATTGGTTCTTAGCTGGTAGCTCGCTGTACCATCGCCAATACAACTCCCTCTAACTGGAGTAGGAATAATTTCATGCTCTTCCAGATCATTACCTACAAACCTCCCCTCGCATTCTTCCCACATATCCATCCTAAGATCAGGAATTTGTGGAAATGTGAACTCTAGTCTTGCATTACTCATATTTGATGAATTGAATGAAATGGTGAAGTTGTTAGGATTGTAAATTTCATCAATTATCATTGAAGCATTTAACCAAAGCTCAACTCTACATTCGTCTTCACCGAATGACTCATTTACATCCAGATCACAGTCTCTTTCAACCGACGGTATTACGGGGACCTCAAAACACTCTTGACTAAATCCCTGACAATCTCTTCCCTCTGAATGTCTGATTGGAACCCCATTGAAATGTCCAATATTTGTCTTATCATTTTCCCAACTAGTATTTCCCCAATACACTCCCACTCCACCTCTGTGGGCTGGACCGTCTCTGAGGCCTATCCTGGTAATGCTGTATTCCANACAGTCAGCAGCTATGGACACCATAAGCTCAATCTCATCCGTAGATAGCCAACCATCTCCACCAGAAGGTATGATTCCATCTAGGAAAGAATCCAGATCCTTTCTAATTTCATCTGCTAGAGTCCAATTTATCCATGCCCGGGCTTCTACGTCCGCAGTCCTCCAATCATCATTAATTTTGACTTCAAAAATTGCTTGATTATACAGAAAGATATCTTCGAAAGTGATCGACCCACATCTTTCTTCTAATGAGCCGCTTCCGTCGAATTGATTCATTCTAATTTCTGNAACTCCAAGAGGTTCAGATTCGGGANGTTGTACACAAGAGAACATTAGAACTGCCAGTAATAATGGTGCAGCAGATTTTCCATTCAGGTCTCTCCGCACTTTTGACTTCAGGAATCCAAAGGACATGATAGTATCCCCCTCTGATAATTTATTATCCAAGGTTTACAATCTCTCCAGTCCAGTGGAAGATAAGCAATTCTCCCTCCAATCCCTTTCCAAAACCCACAATCATTCCTCCACTTGAGCCGATATACTCCTGAGACCAATTTCCATCAATTTCCCTAATTGTCCAAATTGAACCGCTGCAAAAATCTCCAAACAGATATGAGTCTCTAAGTTCTAATGGGCCCCAATCCATCCAGAAACCACCAGTGATTGAACAGTTGCCTCCCTGGTGAGAATAGGAAAATATTGGATCCGTAAATCCTTCTGGGCTCGACTCTCCATCTTCATCAATATCGCAAGTCCCATCCTCATTTGTATACCCGTTTGAAAGGAATTTATGCATACCCTCTCTCTCTGACCAACCAAAATTGGAGGTTTGATTTATCGGAACTATATTCACCTCTTCCCAGCAGTTCTGTCCGACGTCAGCTATCCATAGCCTATTCTGATTATCGACATCAAACCTCCATGGATTACGAAATCCATAATGCAGTACGTAGGGATCTCCTACAGGGTCTTGAATAACGGGCTCGATTTCTCCGTTAACAAATGAAAACATTAGTATCGATCCGAGTGGTGTCGAGGAATCTTGCCCGTGTCCATCTGGATCTGAGCCACTACCACCATCTCCCAAACCCCANAGAAACTGATTGTCACCTATATTCAGCAAATGTCCACCATTATGGTTTCTATATGGCTGTTCTATTGACATCAATTCTACTATCGAGGACCTATCTAGCTTACCATCTTCGCCAATCATAGCGGAAGCGAGGATTAAATTCGCTTCATTAGGCCCTTCACAGGACCCTTCTTCGACGAAAGACANAAGAATAGAACTTGAGGTAGTGAAATCTTCGTCGAACGCTACTCCTAGAAGTCCCTGTTCATAATGGCAGTTACTTATCATATCGCTAATATCTGCTACCTCAGTAATCGTCNAACCATTCCATGAACTAATTTTTCCAGATAGCTCAACTATCCACAATTCTTCTCCGAGAGGATGTCTCAATGAGAGGATCGGACTCTGGAATGCATCAAGATATTTCGTACAGGAAAAATTCTTTTGACNCTCAACAGAGCATTCCCAGCTCTCTGGTTCAGGCCATTCAAAACCTTCTTCTCCCGAGAGACATCCGGAATACGTTGATAATATTACCATTAATGCTATTGAGAATCCGATTTTCATTACTAGCCCTACTTCTACTTCTCTAAGTAGGCGCGTATGCCGGGTACATTTGAAACTGCGTCTGAGTAGGTTCCAAGATGCTCATCTGCAGTCGTAGCAACCATCCCTGCTGTATTCAACACGTCACTAAGTATCTCACGCCCCTCCTCNTCATCATCAAGTGCCAAAAGAGCATTTTGAATTTTGAGCATAGTTCCATTATCCATTCTAGCTGGATCGTACATTACAGGATGACTGGGAGCTTGACCGAAAGANGGTAGCATGACAATCTCATCCCTATCCAGGCACCAGTCAGGACCGTCTGGCACACCATCCTCATCCTCATCACAATACAGGCGGTATGCGGTATCTTTCACTAGAGCAATATCTCCATGGCCAGTCATCATACATTTCATCGCCCCCTTGTAACCAGAGTATTGGGTACCTCCCTCGGGTATCTCTGAATCCTCATGAAAGAAGTTTGTCACAGTAGCCCTCAAGGACTCTATCTCTTCAGGATCTCCGATTACCTCAGCATAATCATTTCCAATAAGATAACCCATGGGTATTAGCATTCCAGCGCTTTTAAGCCACCCAGTATGACAAGACTTCTTTCCTTCCATTACTGCAAAGGGATCTGTTCCAGGATCATCGTCTAGATATGCGGCCGCAATATCAGAGTCNGCTTTAACCCATGCCGCAGCGTTGTAGAACACCCTTCCATCGGGCTTCTTCTCTACGGCAACCACGTCCAAGTCGTACACTTGGTAGCCCAACCATCCGGCTGCCCCATCAACCATCGCGATTTCTGCATTGCCGTTAGCGACCGCTTCTATTGCGGCTATTTCGTCCGCAACCGGGTATACAACAACCTTCTCTCCAGTGAGACTACTGAGTTTATCTGCCATTTCTTGGGGATTTGCCTCCCAGAATAGATANGTGTCCTTTACTTCATAGGCAATTCTGATACAGTTTTCGTCACCGTCACACTCATCATAATTAACTGTAAACAACGCCCATAAAACAGCAGCTGATATCACCAAACCCACAACTGCAACCGGTATTGCCCTACCTTCGAATTGGTCTCTAATCATATTAATCGCTGAACTCATAACCCTCCCGAAATACACAATGGTCATAAATTTAGGGTTACCTAAATGTCAAAAACAAACTCATGCCCCCATGTACGTGAAAACGGTAGTTTCAATCAAGAACCTAGAGGTAGGATTTCATGGATCACCTTTATTGTTTATTGATAATTTTCATGTGAATCAAGGTGAAATACTTGCTGTAACTGGTCCATCAGGAATAGGCAAGACATCACTCCTGAGAACTATCGCGGGTATTCTCAAACCTATATCTGGAACGGTGGAAGTATGTGGAGCCAGGCTTCCTGAGAGGCCGGAAAGAGGATCTATTGGGTATATACCACAAAAANTGGGACTTGTCAGACACTCTAGTGTTTGGGCTAATGTAATGTTGGGTTCAAGGGCCGGGAATCCGCGGGCAAAAACCCGTGAAAATGCGATGAGTGCGATCAAAGACTTGGGTTTGAAAGACAAAAAGAATGAGCCAATAAAAAGGCTCTCTGGAGGGCAACAGAGGAGAGTTGCCACAGCTAGGACATTAGCTCAGCAACCCGCATTAATTCTTGCAGACGAATTTCTGAGTGAGTTAGACGAGGAAACATCAGAAAGAGTGATTAATTCGGTTTTGGAATATGTTAGNTCTAGTAAAGCCGCAATGATTTTGGTGGAACATGATATTCCGAGGGCGAAGGAGATTTCTGACAGACTTTTGGTTATAGACGATGGACGCCTAAATCCATTCATAACAGATACTTCGATAATGGAGGTATAGCATTGGTAACATTGGATCGAGAACAAAAAGAGTTGTTTGTATCTGTTTCCGTCCTAATTTTCGGTTTNTGTTTTTTACTCCAGCTGACCTCTGGAATGGTTTGGGATTGGAATGGATGGAAAGTAATTGAGCCGCAATCTTATCCACCTTGCGAAGCGAATAGCTTTCTTCAATTCACTTGTTCAACAGCTTGGATTGGGATGATAGAGACATTAAAAATCGCCGTACTTGCAACCTTTTTCGGAATGATTTTCTCATTACCTATGGGGCTCTTGTGCTCCAGAAACCTATTCCCACAGTATATTACATACCCATCCAGAGCAATTGTTTCTGCTTGTAGGAGTCTGCCTAGCCTAATATGGGCTATAATTTTCGTCATCTTAGTAGGTTTGGGCCCAACAGCGGGAATCTTGGCCATGTCGATTTACACGGTCGGATATCTTGGAAAGATGCAGTATGAAGCGATAGAGGGTATGGACAGTGCACCACTTGAGGCCGCAACTGCAATGGGCCTGACAAAATCTGAGGTGTCATTGGGTATCGTTATTCCGGAAACTGCGAACCACCTAATTGCTCAAATGATATTCATGTTCGAGTACAATGTCAGATCGGGTACAGTGATTGGCATTGTCGGTGCCGGAGGAATTGGTTACTACATTAATCTCTATCTTAAATTCCTAGAGTATGAAGTGGTCGGCGCATATTTGCTAATAATCTTCTTAGTGGTAATGCTGATTGATCTAGTTTCAATTTACTTACGTTCATTCTTCACTGACGAGAGTGAGAATACGAAACCGACATGGACGGGGGTGTTTATCCCTTCAGCCCCACCTTACGCAAGAAAAAAATGAATCCGAATTCTAATAGTCAGCAATAATTCTGATTGCACCACCATCATAGAAAATCTGTATATGGTCCTTGGCCTTAATCGTGAGCGCTGCCAATGCTTCATACACTTCCTGATCTTTAACTTTGAATGCCTCTGCAGCTCTTTTGGTAGACCAAGCAATTTCAACAAAATCAGAAGCGGCAATCCATTTCAGAAGTCTTGTCTCAAAATCTGTTAGATCGTCGGTTGCCATGGCCTATGCACTAGGGCGAGGGAAATCAAGGCTACCCCTGTCTGAAGATTTCTGTTTTTATTCGATATTGAAAAATAGTGTTGTAGNTTTGAAGATCGGTGGCGCAATTTTGCAATTGGTTGGGAAATTTTGCGATATTCAGGTGCCGATTAGAGATTTAGGGTTGCCTAAAAATTATAAGANATACCTATTGCCGAAGTTTAGGGTGCCCTAAATGAACGGTAAACTACTAAGCTTGATGATGACAACAATGATGATCGCTTCAGCNCTTGCTGGCTGTGCAGGAGACGACGTGGATCTAGATGGAGAAGATGGTGGATACGAATATGCTTCCAACGTCGATAACCATAGAATGCTGATGGGCGATGTCTGCGATATTAAAGACCTGTCAGGGGCATATGATTGGGATGAAGTATCAGATATTTATGAAAATGGAGAATATGCGGAGAAGTCAGACGGATCGTACAGGACCCTAGAGGGCTTTGCTAGCGCTTCTGGAAAGAACCATGCCTANGACACATATTACGGTTCTGACGGTTCGTGGGACACTTTCGTATCAGCCGCGATTTCGGGAACCGGACCATTCGCAGGGGAATCAAACACGGTAAGAGATCAAGCAGTTGAGAAGGGAATTCAAAACGGTGTAATGACGGCATACGCTATCCACGAGCTAAACGCAGCCATTATCAAGGCAGAGGCCGGAAATTGGGGAGCTGATGACGCTCAGCATGCATGGGATGAGGGATGGGCGTTCTATCATGGCCCTGATGATTCTAACCACGACTTTGACGGGTGCGGACCATACGCCACTGCCGATAAGAGGGCTGGTAACTTCGGAACCGCCAACTCCGATGGCACAGCAGCCACCAATGTTGCAACACTGGCAGCAATGAATGCTGGACTAACCGCCATGCAAAATGAAGACATGCAGGGACTTGTTGATGCACGTGACGAGGTTCTGAAGAATATCATCATCGTCTATTCGCAGGCTTCCGTAAGATATGCATCCAAGATGACAGACGATCTAGCTGATGGAGACACTGACGACTATGATAAACACCAGGCAGAAGGACACGCTTTCTACAGGGTTATCGAGGCATACGTCGCTGAGCATACCTCGGTGTGCTACAACATGGTGTCACACGTAATAACAGCAGATAACACACAAGCCGCATGTGAAGGGTATGCTTACTACAATGCATCTGAAGATAACAACCAAATGAACTACACGGGATGCTACAACATAGTTACCCACGCAACCACAGAAGACGACAAGACAACTTGCGAGGCATATGGTTGGGTCGCTAACTACTACTCGGACAAAATCGTAGCACTATTCGATCTTGCAAACGATGGTGANGCTTCCGCAGACTACGAGGCCGACATCAGGAGCTGGCTACAGCCTGCTTGGGATCACTATGGAATTGTTGCATCAGATATAGGAACACTCCAGTAAATGGATTAGTTGGCGGGGGGAAAAATCACCCCAGCATCATTTTCGGTTTACTGCAACCGTCCCCCCGTCAACAACAACTAACATGAAAGCGAAAAATAGGNGGTGAGCCACATAAGTGACAGAGATTTGCTGTTGATCTTCGGAACAGAGACAGGCAATGCCGAAGAGCTTGCCGAAGATGCGGCGGGTTTAGCAAAGAACTACGANCTGAATCCGAGTGTGATGGACATGGAAGACATAACTCCGGATGATATCTCATCATCCAAGAGAGTCATTGTGATTTGCAGTACTTGGGGTGAGGGGGAGCAACCGGTTAATGCCCAAGACCTATATGATGCCGTTTCCGAAACTGAAGAAGGTAGCATGAACGGTGTGAACTTCGCAGTACTAGCTCTCGGAGACACCGCTTTCGAATTATTCTGCGAATCAGGAAAGGAATGGGACGCCATATTGGAGGATAAGGGCGGAAAAAGAGCAAANGACAGACTCGATTGTGACACCGATTTCGACGATTATGCCGAAGAATGGATCGAAACAACCCTTGGATTGATGAATGATATTCCCTGAACAACAGTATATCTGAACGCTCAAAATAATTACTACGATACAGGTAAATTTCCTTAATAGAAAACCGGATACAAAAAGTAAGACTTGTCCGGAGCATTTGAGGATCCAAGTAAATTTAATCATAGGTTTCTTCAAGATTTTTATCGAATTAATTCACGGATCGAGCTCCAGGGATACAACCCAACTCTGAATGATGTAATCTTTTAACGGTCGATTTAATATCATATTTTGGGNCGCCTAAACATGAGGATCAATATGAGAGCATCTATCGNAGCAATNCTGCTCCTATCATCATTGTTCTCGACANNNTCCTATGCACAGGNTTCAGACCAAGAATCCTNCACNTTATCNGGCAGCGTCTTCACCTCGNATAACCAACCAGCGGGCGCTACATCGATAAAAGTCGACTCAATGGAGTCAATCTGGTCAACAGATGGAACATACTCGTTTNATGGTATATCACCCGGAGAGCATACTATAAGAGCATATTTCATGAATGACGGTCATACTGTAGTCTACCGAAAAATATCAATTAATTCAAATTTGAATCTTGATTGGTATGTTGACAAAAACTGGGCCACATTCGAACACAATGAAAATCAAGAATACGACCTAGTTTCAATAGAGTTGATGGAGACCNCTGAAGTACTACAGGAATATTCTAATTTGGGTGAATTTGGACCCCACGATATAGGCGGATACTACACGTTGAAGGCAACTTATAGTGATGAAATTGCATCTACCCAACAAATTCACTTCAGAATGGAGCCAGGTTCATCCTCAAATCCCAACCCCAACCACTTCCAATTCAATTACGGGCACAACAGCATCTATGGATTCATGTCTGATTTAGATGGAATTCCGGTGCCCGAGGTCACTGTGAGTGCCAACAACAGAACATCTGTGACTAACTCCGATGGGTTTTTCCTGCTCCAGAATCTTGAAGTCGGTTCGACACATTCCATCACAGCCACATATTGGGGCAACGATCTGATTGAGCCCATTCCGATGGAGATAACCAACAACCATGGTTGGCTCAACCTAACCGCAACAGCGGAGAAGAATATGCCTGACTTCGCTAATTTCTCGACTCAGATAATAACTTCATCTTTAGAAACAATCAATGTTCGCTGGAAAGGTGGTAACTATACAGACTACTACTCCTTGTTTTTGGAAGGCGAATTGGTATACAGAGGGGCGCAAGAGTCCTACGTTTTCGACCCTCAGGAACCAGGAAACTACCATTTTTCGGTGGAGGCGACGAACTCCAATGGATCAAAGATGAACCCCCAAGAACTCAGAGTAGTTGTTCTTCCGATCCAGTCCAACTCCGATCTGTGGTCCACAGGGATGAGTTGGGATTACACGATATTGCACACGCCCTATTACCAACAAAACAAAACATANACCGCCATTGGATCTGAGTCAATCGAAAACGCCTTTGGCGATGTGGTAGAGACCTATCTAATGAGGATCTCAGATGATGATTATGAGGAAGGAGAGAAAGCTTTCCGTTGGGTAGATAAGAATACTCTAATGACAACCCACACGTACTGGGTTGACTCTCCATCCGTGTCTTCATATTACCAAGAAGGCTTCCTTGGTTGGAAATTCTCCGATCAATATGGTAATGCAGTCAATCCTCTCCTGTATAGTGGTAACGAGGAAATAAACCTCCATTTCAACCGGACTAACATCATCGGTGTCCCTGGTCATCCAAACGGCTATGAAGATACGACCAACAAAGTGCAAATAACGCACGGAGTTACCCTTGAAACACCAGCTGGGGTCTTCAAAACCACATACCTGAGAATTACCGATGATGATGACGGAGTCCTTTCGTGGGAAATGTGGTACAATGAGACCGTTAGGAACTGGGTCAAGGTGATTGATAGAATTCCTGGTTCCCACTCCGATATTGTTACTTGGGAGCTNACATCATTCGAAGTTCCTGTCACGCCGCAATTCTTGACCGAGGATAACTCAAAATTCTCTGATCACGATTTCGTGATCGAATGGNCGAACTTTCAAGGTGCTAGCTCCTACCAGCTTACGGAAAATGGAAATCTGATTTACACCGGCCAAGATACCAATATCAGCCTGAGCGATAGAGTGGACGGAGACTACACCTACGGGCTTAGCGCCGTAATGGAAACCGGCACGACGATAGATGGAGAACCGATAAATGTGGCAGTTTCTTTTGTNCTGAAACCACCAACCTTCTTGACAGATTCTCACTCTGTTAACGGCACTTCGTCTGAGGTTTCCTGGTCAGCAGTTGATGATGGGCCGGCCCAATATACTGTTCTGGTATTACACGGGGACGGTACTTCTTCCATCGCCTATGAGGGAAGTGGGGACACCGCGAACATAGACGTTCTAAAACCGGGCATCAACCGCGTAAGGGTTATGGCAACACTGAGCGANGGAGTGACCTCTGAGTATTCGGATTCCATATTCATNACATCCCCTGAAGAAACAGAGGAGAGCGACAACCTTCCATTCCAGTCCTCGATCACGACACTGGTTGTCCTGTTGATAGGTCCATTATTCGCTAGGAGGGACGAAAGGTGATCAGAAGAACAAACATGGCCGTATTCCAAGTAGTAATCGTTCTGGTTACCGTGGTGGGTGCATGGCAAGTCTCCGATATAATCGAAGATTCTTCGCAGACTGGCACCCTTGTTGTCACCGATTCGAATGATAGACTGCACAGGTTTTCTGACAAACCCGAGCGTGTGGTTCTCACNAATACTTACGCNGCAAGTGTGATGAGAATGCTCGACATTGATAACTCGGTTATAGTTGGGGTTTCAGGAGACTTTAGTGACGAGCAGNTATGGCCCGAACTCTCTAGGAAGGANATCGTGCAACAGTCTGCACACTCGGAGATAGACTTCGAATCGCTGTTAGATACAAGGCCTGAGATTTATATCGTCTTCGCCACCAATGGGATGGTAGATACAAATGCAATCCGAGATAAGCTCGAGCCGGTCGGCGTAAAGGTCTTGGCNCTAGACTTTTACAAGTATGATTCCCTGAGAAGAGAAATAGGGGTCTTAGCAGAGATATTCGGTAAACAAAGCGAGGCAGCAGAGCTTTTTTCCGAGTTTGATCAGATAGAGGGAATTGTTTCTGAACGAGTATCATCTTTGGAAATCTCGGAAAGACCTTCGGTAGTCATCGAACACCATGCATCACTTGTACGAGATCCAGTGGTTCTAACAGGGACATCGCAGTGGACAGACTTAGTTTACATGGCAGGTGGGGAAAACGTATTCGCAGAATTGCCAGGGCACACCACACACGTCGACATGGAAGAGATACTAAACGCCAATCCAGACGTCCTAATGTTCGACGGGATTGTATTCGATATTGGATTCAACTCATNTGATGATGAGGNCAGGTGTTCAACTCATTTCGATTATATGGCGGAGAGAACGGGCTTTGACCACATGGAAGCTGTCCTTGACGGTAGGATGGCGATAATGTCTGGGGAGTTCGCCGGCCCTATGATGATTCACGGCTTACCGACTCTTGCTAAGATAATGCATCCCGAACTATTTTCCGATGTAGATGCGGACTCATTCCTAAATGATTACTTCTCCAAATATCACGGAGTCGAGCGAGTAGGGAAATTTGTTTGCTCCCCATAGAGGGAAAAGAATGGATAAAATCACCATAGCACACCAGGAAAAGACCACTCGTCAACTAGTCATGGTCAGCTCACTTTGTTTGGTGACTCTCATTTTCGCTGTTATCTCTATGGGCACTGGGTCATCAGAAACCCTGGATATGACATCAACAATGAGGATTATCTTCGGCATCGATAACTCGACCGAACTACAGTCTGACATAATATGGAGATTGAGATTTCCTAGGGTATTGATGGCGATAATAGCCGGTACGGCGCTGGCAACGGCAGGCGCACTCATGCAAGGATGCCTCGGTAATCCTCTAGTCTCACCGCTCACTCTCGGTGTAGCATCCGGAGCTGCTTTAGGTGCTGCATTTGCAATAATTCTCGACTTCTCCGTCATACCGAATGTCGCAATTGTGGCGAACGCGTTTTTGTTCTCTTTATTGGTAGTCGGAATAATAATCCAGCTCGGCAGTATGAGGTCCGTCTCAGCTGAGTCTTACATATTGGTAGGAATAGCCATAACTTTCATTGCTGGAGCCATAGTTTCCACACTGACCTATTTCGCAACAGACGCCCAGCTATCGCAACTGACTCACTGGTCATTCGGAAGTTTGTCCAGACCCACTCTTGAAGATACCATCTGGATAGGTGCCACTGTCCTATGCCTAATACCGATGAGCCTAATTTTCGCATGGGACCTTAACGCAATGTCACTAGGCGGGGATGATTTCGCAATATCGACGGGCGTCGACCCCCAAACCACCAGAAGAAACATTCTGATTCTTTCGGCACTGCTAACTTCCGTCATAATATCATTCACCGGACTCATAGGATTTGTCGGCCTAGCAGCCCCTCATATGAGCAGGCTAATTATAGGAAACGACTACAGGAAGCTGATACCATGCTCTGCTGTATCTGGCTCACTTCTGATGCTATTCGCTGATACCGTTGGTAGGACCCTTTTCTCCCCAATAGTTATTCCCGTAGGAATCATGCTCTCGATAATTGGCGGACCAATCTTCATGTATCTGCTGATGAGGCACAGAGGAGGAGTAATGTGAGCATTTTCAACCCCGAAAAGTCATTGTCAAAGGAGTCTAATGACGAAATTGTCAGGGTGAGTAATTTGAGATTTAGCTGGGGTGAAAAAATCGTTTTACAGGACATTAGCTTTAGTATCAAAAACGGGCAGATCGTTGCGATCCTCGGTAAGAATGGGGCAGGGAAGACAACATTAATCAAATGCCTGAATGGAATACAGAAGCCAAAGGTGGGGAAGGTAGAAATATGCTCCAAGGACATATCAGAACAAAGTCTGTTGGAGCTTTCGAAATTAGTTTCCTACGTCCCACAGTCAGTCAGAACCAGTTTTCCAATGGACGTTTTTGATGTTCTCATGTTAGGAAGGAGGCCCCATATATCCTGGAGAACTTCGCCTGAGGACCTAGAAACAGTAAGCGATACGCTCAGACAGTTCGGACTCCACGATCTCGCGTTCAGGAGATTCAACAGGCTTTCTGGTGGTGAGAGGCAGAGGGCAATAATAGCTAAAGCAGTCGTGCAAAATCCCCGCATTTACCTACTAGATGAACCGACCAGTGACTTGGACCTCCAACACCAATTGCTGATCATGGAGAAGGTCACAGATATCATAAAGAACAGTGGGGGCCTAAAATCGGCTATTTTTGCAATACATGACATCAACATGGCGGCTCGGTTCTCAGACAGAGTGATACTGTTACATGAGGGTAAAATACTGGCTGACGGTTCACCTTCGAAGGTCATCACGCAAGATAACATAGCCACTGTCTTCGGAGTCGATTCTGAGATAACGCTTTCATCGGCAGGGTCCCGGATGAACATAATCATTGGAGAACGTTTAAAAAAAGGTGATAGAGAAAATGAATGAGAGAAGAATACAAAAAAAGGGACTAAGTGAAATGGAGACCGACTCGCTCACAAGCAAGGATACTTGGATAGGTAGTGAGGATTACGGAAAAGCGTCCGATGGTTGTGCCTAGGAGTGATATTTGATGGTGGGAGAGAAAGAAGAACAGGATAAGATACCAAGACACCTTCCTCCAAAGGGATCTGATACCAGTAGTCAAGAGCTTCTCTATGACACAAACATACCCACTCCCAGTCACTCCGAACACGCCAGAACTATGGTTAGTACGATTGGGACTGGGACTCTATGTACGCTTTCGACAGACCCTGCTGGTTACCCCTACGGGTCCTTTGTGACATTTGCTCTTCACGAGAACGAGCCGATATTCTTGATAAGCGCTTTAGCTGAGCACACNAAGAACCTNCAGGTTTCNCCTGAGTCNTCATTATTGATAGCNGAGGCAGGNGAGGGNAACCCTCTGGCATTGGGTAGAACAACTTTGATTGGAAAATGCGANAAAATGGCAGANAGCGAAAGAGAATCGGCGAAATCGGTCTTCATACAGGCTCATCCCGACGCTAGTTTTTACGCTGATTTCAAGGACTTTTTCTTCTANAAGCTAGAGGTGCAGTCTGCACGTTACATAGGTGGCTTCGGGAGGATGTCATGGATANGNGGAGATGATTGGAAGAGTGCTGAGCCTGATCCNTTGNCAGAATCTGCCGCAGGAATCATTGAGCACATGAACGATGATCATAGAGATGCNATGGTTGTGTGNTGCACTAGACTCAGCAGAGCAANAGACACCTCTGATGCATTTATGACGGGTATCGACAAGTATGGTTTTGAGATGTCNGCAATCACCGATGAGGGNCCCAGGCCGATAAGACTGGCCTTCGATAGACACGCAANCACATCAGAAGAAGCTCGGAAGGAGATTGTNAAACTAGTNAAGAAAGCGAGGAATATGGCCGATTAGGAGCCGGATAAAANTTCACACTNANGGTACNGAAAGGACAGTTGNGGCATCTCTATTGATTAGNGGCAACTNCATTTCTGANAGGCTGGGAAGAACNTGCAATACACANGCGTTACCACAAGCGGGGGCAAGGTAATCCATTCCTGTATCTGTCATGATCAGTCTAACTCCATTACCGGCAGGTATCAGCGCGTCTATCGCTTGAAATTCCATCATCATGGTTACCTCCTGCCCAGGAGTCACAGTCTGTGGCTCAGAGCCNCCCTCATGATACCTCACATCCATAGTGGAGTGACCGATCCGAACCCCAGTCACCAGATCCTGCATCTCAATGAAGACCTGTCCNCCNTCGAANGAAGGCACTGCCGACAGATGTACTGTTGCTAGACCAGAGATATGCATATCGAAGTCGATGTTTATGTCTGGACAATCAACGATAATCGATTGATCACCACCAACACCTGGGACCGNTCCACCTACNACGGGAGCGCCTCCNATGAACACTCCGCTGCTACTGCAAGATCCCAAGGGGACANTGTATAATTCTGCGTCACNGGGNGGCCATANCTCTTCTATTCTCCACTGCCCATCGTTNCTTTGGATCTGCGCNATTAAATCCGGCTTTTNACCGACTCCTTTNAGATAGTACTCAAACCACTCGAAGAGGTCCTGCGCCCAGTCCCACCTTGTCATATTCANGATTGCCTCAGCCCCAAAACCACTCTCCAGATTTTCGTGCTTCTCCCACTGGTCAGGATAATCGTGCCCCCACTGTCCAAGCATTCCTCTCACATCATAACCAACATCAAGGTAGTCAGTGTACCAGTTAGTCCCCGGAGGGCCNCCGAATACCTGATGAGGATCGACATTCCAGTCCTGCATCCCCTGNACCCAGTATATCGAGCCGTTCCAGTTTTGGAAGGCCTTGTCAATNTGACTTCTCTCCTCGTAATAGTTNTGCATGTACGGGTCCATTTCGCCACCGACGTAGGTCACAGGCCCTGCAAAAAGTCCTTCGACGATATCCGGACAGACGTTATCCAGATCATCCGCATTGTAATCGACAGTACTTGAAAAGTAATTCATGTGCATAACTTGGCTTCTTGCCTCTGCGCTACCATTTTTGTANAGCAATGGATGTAANGCAGTNGTTCCGGATACAGGNACAATNGTCTTCAGGAACTNGCTACCCATTGCAGCAGCCTCCCATTGGGTTGCACCTTCGTAGGACTTTCCATACAATCCAACTTTNCCATTGCTCCATTCCTGNGACCCNAGCCACTCGACNGCTTCGTGAATCCCAAGACCTTCACCCGCCCCCCGATAGTCAAAACAGCCAGAGGACAACTCTGTACCNAAGACGCTGACTTGGGCAAATGCATACCCATGGGGAACAAAGTTTTCGAAAATGAANTCTCCACGCCCCGTACTCACCACATTTGTAGCCGATGATTCGCTACCGGGTTGGCCATAGGAGAAATACGGGCTTATTACNGCAATNANAGGTACCGTTTCACCATNCAAAGTGTTGTTCGGGAGCCAGTANGATAGNTGAACNACAGAGGTTTCNGGACCTATTTCCCAAATNTCGCTTGTNTCGACCTCAATNTATGCCTCNCGAACCTCCAGATGTGTGTATGGTCCCGTTTCCAACACATAAGAGAACGTGTGNTTCATCTGCCAATCGAGNTTGTGACGCTCCCATANGGACGGGTAAATAGAATCAGAATNTGACCTGNCCTCTNGATCATTGTCTCCTGAAATACAACCTGAAATGGTCGACAAGAGCATGANAAATGACATNAGCAGGCATAGCATNGGNGCCCTNATGGTATTCCCCATNCTTGCCTCAGTCNNCTCTCCCCAATCAACCTCTCGGANTTTCGATACAATATATCATAACCCGNGGATATTNAGGNNNAATNAGGTGNCCTAANTTTGCACNACTATTTTCCNGGCATGGCTGTAGGCCTNATTTTGATGCAAACTGCNATTGTAGCCCCCAGCTTGTTCAGAAACCTAGAGATTGACGATTTCGGTAGGGCNATCAGNGATTTGTGGCCTAAATTCTTCCTNGCTTTAATTNTAATTGGAGTGCTATCGACTANATCATTGTACTTCGAGGACGATGCGAAGCTTCTGCATTACTCCATAGGATTAACAACAATANTTCTATCACTTNTCTGCTACNTACTAATCCCGGCCACAAATAAGGCAACCGATGAAGGAAACGAAAAAAAGTTCTCTATTCTCCATAGGATNAGNGTCACCTCCACAGTGATAATACTGCTATCAAACATCATCTTTCTNATTATTTAGTGTCCNNTACACCGTCCCTTTGNAGTATCTTATTTTCGATTTCACTGTGAACAANTACAAAAAANATGACTTTTCATNNGAATTACAAATAATTAAGTGGANAGTTTTGACNATNANNNATNATGNCTAATAGGGGCGTTCTGATGATNAACGTTGGAACGCCGGATGAGCCGACGGTTGAGTCTGTNAGAAACTATCTCCGGGAGTTCCTTCTAGANCCGGACGTGATAGACGCNCCATACCTAATCCGGCAACTTTTGGTCAGAGGCATAATCCTGCGTGCGAGGCCAAAAAAGGTCGCACCCCTATACAAGAAAATATGGATGGCAGAAGGCTCNCCCCTGAGAGTTTACTCAGATAGAATAGCCGANGCTGTNTCTGAATTACTCGATGGCATACACATAGAGCATGCCATGAGGTACGGGAATCCAAGCATAAATTACGGATTGCGTAAGTTAATGCACTCTGGAGTAGAAGAACTACTCCTNCTTCCGATGTTCCCTCATCACGCTCAGGCNACNACCGAAACAGCANTGAAGCANGCTTACAAGGAACTGGAGNAGTTATCTTGGCACCCTACTATAATCGAGATGGGNCACTTCCAGACAGATGANAATTACATCACCCCGCTAGCNAGTTCGATAGAGCCACATCTTGATGATGATACGCACCTTCTTNTCTCATACCATGGTCTTCCTGTATCGCATGTAAAGAGGATAGACAGATCAAAGNAACACTGTCAAAAGGTGGATAACTGTTGCAGCATCTCCTGCAATGCTAATGAGCTCTGCTACGGTCACCACTGTATGGAGACTAGTCTTGCGGTATCNGATAAACTTGGATTACCCTCAGATAGGTGGTCGATTAGCTTCCAAAGCAGGCTTGGGCCGGTGAAGTGGCTAACACCATCGACCTCTGATAAAGTGAGNCAGCTNGTTGNGAGNGGGGTTACTAATCTAGCNATCGTAGCACCAGCCTTCCTTGCAGACGGCCTCGAGACTTTGGAGGAATTGGANATCGGAATACGAGAAGAGTTCGAAGAACATGGCGGNNAGAAGCTCACCGTCATTAAGTGCCTGAANGACAATCCAGATTGGATTGCAGGACTTACCGAGATGGTGNAAGGNAAGTTCNCTCCGTCTGTTANTGCATGAACAATTCGGATATTCTCTCCGCCTCATCGACAACATGCGTCACAGAAACCCCGCTAGCAGTCCATCCAGCATATGAGAANCNCTCTTGATGATCCAGNAGGGAAGAAAGGTAACCAGGGGGANATCGGGGGATNGCCCTCTCTCCTATTTTTTNGAATATGACAGGGGCTGCCTCAAAACCAATTNNATTACTNAGTGCATCTCTAACAGTTTGATCATCACCATCCCATCTNGTATGGGGGACCATNAGTCGAAACAGCCTGTGTCCATCAGGTGCTCTATCCGAAGAATGGATATCNGACTCGTGGAGGATNCCGCTTATNGGAATATNNGGATCCGGAATTAGGGTACCGTATCCTAATTCGACTTCATTTACCTCCTCCTTNNGGTAACCAACAGCGAAAACCGAAAGCGAACTCTCTCCGNCCTCCCTGTTCGGAAGTCCCGAAGCCCAAATTATCGAGGANAGGGGAACTCCGTAAGCTGAAGACACCTCATCCGGAGTNTTCTCGTNAACTTCCTTGATNATATCGACATTGNTCATCTCNGAAAGCGCATCATTAAGTCCGTGGATAATATCTTCCATTCCTCCGTCNATAGATGCCAGACTTCCTTTCTTGGGNATGAAAATCGGGTACGAATCCGTAATCATCTTCTTCATTTTNCGGTTTNCAATTGGNGGATTCACACCAAAACCAGTTAGTCTGGGAAANAGGAAATTNGCATCCACTCGCNCGGCTTTATCATTCACAATCCCCAATGTAATTGCATCCGCGATTTCCTTATTCTGAAGGANATCATAAACCGATGGACTGCCCTTCCTCGAATTAATGAGACCTCTNAGAAATCCAAATAAACCGATCTTGAAAATTGTAGACGAGGATAATCTNTGCTTACCNCCNTGGAGNATCACCCANCTAGAGGANGCNGATTCCCTNGAGGGGTTGAAGGAATCCTCCATGCCTAGGTCGTCNACGAGCCTCCAGAAGGATGGATGGGGNCTCACTGCATTAACCGATATGTCACANACCCACTCTCCCTGNCTCCATGTTTNNATTACTCCACCTAGCCGATTGCTCTTCTCAAGTAGTTTGATTGGAAGATCAGGCCTAGCAGANCCGATTCGGAACGCTATCGATAGTCCGGACAATCCGCCNCCCACTATTGTCAAACTATCCGACTCATGTAGTTCTTGGCTNACGAGTAGTGGTCTCCTAAGCTCATCACCATGACGAATCCAGTCTTCCAAGGTATACATATCAAACCCAAGCCTAGGACCAATCTCTCGGTTTCCTCAGGACTGCTAGCANACGTTCCTCATCGCTATCATCAGCCACCTCGTGACAATACTCCCACCTCGCCTCTAAGGGTAAGGACATCAGTATGCTCTCTATTCGACCATCNGTCCTTAGTCCGAATTTNGTTCCCCTATCATGGATGAGGTTGAATTCAACGTATCTCCCTCTTCTAATCCNCTGCCACACTTTCTGNTCCTCGTTNNANTGCATTTCCTTCCTGCGATTNAAGATCGGTATATAGGACTCGAGAAAGCCAGCCGCGCATTCCTTGACGAAATCANAGCAANCGTCNTTTCCCCCTTCATTGAGATTGTCAAAGAAAATCCCACCGACCCCTCTTCCTTCCTTCCTGTGNGNGTTGTAGAAATACTCGTCACACCAGGCTTTGAACCTCNCATAGTCAGCAATAGCATGCCGCCCGCAAATNTTCTTGTAGACAGAGTGNAAATGCCTNGCATCCTCCTCAAACANATAAGAGGGAGTGAGGTCAGCACCGCCTCCGAACCACCAGCTTCCCTCACTCTCCNTGTCGCCTCTTTCGAAATATCGGTAGTTTGAGTGAACTGTAGGGGCCATNGGATTGCTTGGGTGTAACACAAGACTGACTCCCGTAGCAAAGAACTCTAGGTTCCCTNCCGGACCTATTNCCCCGCCCATCCCNGCCGCGGCTTCCTCGCTCAGCGTACCGTGNACCATACTCACGTTTACNCCTGCCTTGTCGAAGACGGANCCNGAGGAGAAAACTCGGCTCCTCCCCCCGCCCCCTCCTTCCCTNCGCCANTCGTCTTCCCGNTAGTCGGAGTCATCGATAGACGATATCACACTGCAAATATCGTCCTGAACTTCTCTGACCATATTCACCATNCGGTCTCTCATTTGATTCCTCCTGCAACGGTTTTCAAAACTGCCTCGACGTTNTCGATCTTGGANTCTGGAGTCATNCCATGACCCAGATTGAAAATGTGTCCTGGATGATTCCCAGCCNTCTCTAATACACTNCTAGCGGCGTCGATCGCGCCTAACTGAGAACCATGTAGGTAGGATGGATCAAGNTTTCCTTGTATGGCTAAATCATTACCATAGTCNCGCCTGTTGNNGTANAAGTCATCCCTCCAGTCGAGGGATATTGCATCGATATCCAGGCTTCGGATNTGTTCGTGTAGATGGCCGGAACCCTTAGCATANTGGATTAACGGAACNTCNTTTTTAGCNTTCTCTCTGAAGACTCCAATTGCACGAGCAGTCGCCTTTTTTCCAAACCTCTCATACTGCTCGGGCGAAAGTANTCCAGCCCAGGTATCGAATAATTGGACCGCGTCAGCTCTTCCGTAATTGACTTGGTCAGCTANTAAGTCCCCNACNACGTCGGCTACNNTTCCAAGCAATTCGTCAGCCATTTTTGTATTNGAGAAAATACTCGCNCTAGCGCNATGAAAGTCCTTGTCTCCGGTNCCACCCGATAACAGGTACATCGANATTGTCCATGGGCAACCTGCAAAACCNAATCTAGCCTTGGTATCNCNTAATTCGCCTATTTCAGCGAGNGCGTCTGCGGCCCAGGGCGCGTCTTTCCTTGCGTTAAAATCAGCCCANTCATCAATCTGTTCAAAATCAAACTTGTCAATCCTAATTCCGTTTCCGTANCTAACTTCGTAACCNAGANCAGGCAGGGGGGTCAAAATGTCACTGAACACGATTGCAGCGTCAATCTCCGGGTATCTATCCAAAGGTTGGAGCGTTATTTTGCTACAAATATCGACATCCATACATCTNGTCCAAAAGTCCTTCTCCTTCGCGATCTTTCGATACTCTGGGAGATGCCTTCCTGCTTGNCGCATNAACCAAACAGGTACTCTGTCGACCTCGGTTTTATTCAGAGCGGCAAGCAACCTCTCCTTTCCTTCCATTTAATCACCGATCTCGATAAGTGCTTCTTCTAGNGCTGCGGCCATGCCTGTGATGTTATCTTCACTGTGAGCTGTNGACAGGAAACCGATCTCATATGCTGANGGCGCCAGCATATATCCTCGCGCCAGCATCCCTCTNTGNAGGTCGGCATAAATCTCTCCTGCCGCGGCTGGGATTTGATCTGCCCTCCTAGGNGNTTCACCATCNCCCGGTGAGAACCAGAAAAGGCTCCCCATCCTNACAAGNCTGAATGGGTTTCCTTTCNCCTCGAGTATGGGCACCACCAAATCTTCAAGTNTCCCTCCCAAAGAGTCTAGCANGTCATAGGCTGCCTCATCNAAGAGGTCTAATGTCGAGCTNCCAGCTACCATTGCTAGCGGGTTCCCTGAGAGTGTTCCTGCCTGGTAGACGGGCCCCAACGGNGACAAATGCTGCATTACCTCTTCCCGAGCCCCATAGGCACCAACGGGAAGNCCCCCNCCGATTACCTTCCCCAAAGCGGTGATATCAGGANTGACTCCACAAACCTCCNCATATCCTCCATTTCNGAATCTGAACCCACTAATCACTTCGTCGAAGACCAGTAGAGCGCCATCCTCCTCACANATTTCCTTTATTTGTTCGAGAAACTCATTCCTTTGTATCAAAAGNCCGTTATTCGCGGGCAAGGGCTCGATGAGNACCGCAGCGATCTTTCNTGGATACTCCTCGAACAGATAACGAAGAGCACCTATGTCATCTAGCGGACTAACAAGAGTGGTCGATATGGTGGAATCCGGAATACCGGGACTGCTNGCGATGCCGAAAGTGGCAAGCCCGCTTCCNGAACTGACNAGTAGAGAATCTATGTGGCCATGATAGCAGCCATCAAANTTTACTATGTGGTCTCTGCCAGTTACTCCACGAGCTAGCCTTACCGCGCTCATTGCTGCTTCAGTCCCCGATGACGTAAATCGCACCATGTCAATGTGCGGNAATCGTTGNTTNACNCTCTTNGCGAGNTCAATCTCTCCCTTATGAGGGGCCCCGAATGAGGTCCCTNTAGACATCGTTTCTGCTATTNTTTTGATAATCTGGGGATGGGAATGGCCGTGAATAAGCGGGCCCCATGACTGCACGAAATCGACATATTGGTTACCATCCACGTCGATNACCGTAGCGCCGCTNGCCTCCTTGAAGTATACTGGATTTCCATGGACNGACTTAAACGCCCTCACTGGAGAATTAACTCCTCCAACAAGATGGTTTTGTGCTTCTGAATGCAGTGACTCTGAGACGGGCCTTTCCACAATCACACCAACCTAGACCCAGCCTTCGCGAANAGCCTCTCTGGCNTGGTAACTNACAATAATGTCAGCACCGGCCCTTTTGAATGATCCAAGGACCTCTAGGACAACCCTCTTTCGTTGTTCTATTTCCTTTGCATAACNCATAACCATGGAATACTCACCACTTACGTTGTAGACNGCCACAGGCCTCTCGATATTAGCTGCAACCTCCCTGAGGACATCNAGATAAGAGAGGCCAGGCTTGACCATCGAAATGTCACAACCTTCCTTNACGTCTTCTTTGGCCTCTAGNATTGCCTCTCTATANTCCGACCTTACNTCCATCTGATGGCTTGAACGATNTCCAAATGCTGGGGCCGANGATGCAGCATCTCTGAAAGGNCCGTAGAACGAGGATGCGTATTTGACAGAGTATGACATTATCCCGGTCGATTTCATNCCCTCCNTCTCCAATGCCGTNCTGACGGCACCAACCCTGCCATCCATCATGTCAGAGAGACAGACATAGTCGGCACCTNCCCTTGCATGAGACAAGGATATGCGCACCAACATTTCGACTGAGGGGTCGTTGACGATATCATGACCGTCCAAAANCCCACAGTGTCCATGGTCAGTAGAAGTGCAAAGGCANGCATCAGTCATCAGAACTATCTCATTNCCAAATTTCTGCTTCANATCTCCTANGACTAGTTGTAACGGCATCTCGTCATCTGCTGCCCTNGTNCCNANGGNATCCTTCTCATTGTCATCCATTACGGGGAANATCATGTGTGCTGCGANACCCANTGAGACGTCTTCAGCAATNGTTCTTACNAGTACGTCNNTNGATTGACGATTGACTCCCGGCATTCCTGGGATTTCTTCGTTGACATCNTCACCACTTACTACAAAATGCGGTTGNACTAGCGANTCAGNGATCGATGGACCATAAACCAGATTTCTTCTGGATTCTGTCCATCTATTTATTCTCGGCCTAATCTTCAATTTCACGCCCCTCCACTTTCGATTNCCAAAAACTTGTGATGTAATCNACAGTAGGNNCCTCCAGAGTNATNACTTCACATCCTACGAAATAAGGTATTGTTTCAACAGTTTCTGTGGTGCTTTTCCCCATTGATAACACNGTTTTTGGAACCTTCAACCTATTACTNGNCCACGATTCAGCCGAAGACGAGGAAGAGATTAGCAGGACATCCTCTTCACTNAATGAACAGGTATCGGGGGTAATCGACANATTTTCNTAAGCAATCCAATGCTCTACANNGAACCCTTTCTCCACTAGGGATTCAATGAACCGATAGTCTGATTTTGATGATCTAGGGACGTACAAAGACGTCTCGCGTTTNACATTGGACNCTATGTATTCCAATAACTGCTCGCTATTGCCCACCATCCCACAATGCGAAACGGTAACGCCTTNCTCAAAGCACGCTTTNTGNGTGCCTTCTCCGAGGGCAAGCCATGNTATNTNTCCAATTTCNGGNTTTATCTTTGATACCTCCACAGCACATTTAGCCGCAAATGGGGAAGTAAGAACTAGAATNGGCCATCTTGACCTAACTCCAAATTGTTNCAGAAATCTAACTGGCCAGTTATCAATCAAGGGCCTCAGNTTAACNACAGGCACATTTAGTGTCGGCACACCTTCTTTTCTTAGCTGGGAAGTAAGCCTGTCTGAAGTAAGTGTGGTGACGAGTTTTGGAGAATCTTTCGNAAAACNCTGTACGTNCTTTTCTTCAGCCTCATTTGATGTAAAATTNAATCCCTCANNATCACCNANATATCTATGNATTTTGTAAGTATCNCCCCGAGAGTAACGAGTNCTCCAATCNTTAGGGGANATCGCGGCAGTTATCACTCCCNCNTCTGACTTNATTCCAGCGGGAAAAAGACAACCGCCNCCAATNANGCCCAANAGNGATCTTTCTTTTGACACATCCNNCTCNGTTGGTATGTGATTCAATATAGTTCGNANTTCACAAAATTTTNCCTNGTCTTGCACTCTGCAATTCACAGCAATAGCGCCTTGGCCNGGAGCAGTTGGCCAATCNNTTTCTTTTATCCTCAAGGCNTTTAATTCNAGTGCTTCTTCNGNGANATGGCCTGCATTGTAAAGACGGCTGATGCCTACTTCGGCCAATATTAGATANTCNACGAGATTCTCNATNAGNCTATTCATCCGAGTNTCGATATGTCCTCTNACAGATATGGGGATGATATCTGGTCTGGAACTAAGCAAGAAAGATTGCCTCCGTCCAGCAACNGTTCCAATCTTAGATTTCATTGGTACACTTTTCATAATCGAGANTAGGCTTTTCGATCGACTAGACTCTAGGACTTCNCNAAGACTTGGCCANTCTTCGATNCCATTAGCCANGATGAGGTCGCTNGTCACANCTCTTTCCATGTAGGCTANNGTNTTGACTCCANTCATCCCTTCAATGGGAATATCCTTNGCTGAATGTACAGTTATGTCGACAGCCCCTTCAATCAGAGCCTCATCAATNCCATGCACNAATTGACCAACTTTGGATGAGAGGTCACCTCCTAATGANCTGTCACCAAGACTGCTCAGAGTTTTTATNTCACACCGAANTCCACTCANTTTCAACTGCTTTTNAACTTCCATCGCTTGGAGNATAGCCAGTTTCGAGCCCCTAGTCCCTACTATCAATGGTTTCACACTCAGGCCCCCCNACTAGGGGTTCCTTCCATGGACAGGATAGTTTCATTTACGTCATTGGCGAGTTTNTTGAGTAAATCATCGCTCAGATTTCGAGTNGTTCCAGTTACNAAATCATTGAGATCGGATANNTTGAATTCTCCGTTGGTTTGGCANATCCAGCCNGCGATCTCTCTACAAAAAGCTTTGATTTGCGCCCTCTCNCTNGAGAGAATAGAANTCGANCTTTCCCATATTTGCGATTTTTCNTCCATCTTGGCATAAACGANAGAGCGAAAATTCGCCTGTGACAGGTTTTTCAGTGCCATTTGGAAGTTATCTTCNACCGATGCGATGACTNCCTCCCCTTTTTCCAGAGTCTCNTCGTAATTCCAATCTANCCCAAGTTTCCGAGATCTACGAATCCAATGTTCCATATCGTANATAGTGNCCTCAGGATGTANGCTANCGGGGGCAAAGGAGGATGGCCATGAGAAATCCATTACAGTAANACNNTTATTNCTNGGAAATGGATTATTCAATGTGAAGGTTGGTTTTTTATTCCTCAATGTCGATATAACTAGGTCCGCCTCTCCNNCNGNCTCNACCCATTGTTNTAGGGTCATAATATCGCATCTTTCNGATAGGTAGGGATATCGAGAAGAGGAAATNTCAGGGTCGCGAGATATTACTGTAATGGACTTTTGATTTTGTTGAATGAGTGACTCTACTGCTTTGGACCCCATNTCNCCAAAACCAAGAACGAGATTGTTAAGCTGCTTATTTCCATCAATCATTTCAGCCATAGCGTTAGTANCCAAGTTAAGCATCGANTCCGCGGTTTTATCGAAACCCATTTCCTTTCGTACGATTCTGTTNGCNGCGATGACATGATCAAATANCGCACAATTNACCGATGAAACGTGGTTATTTTGCTTGTGCCANGAGACAGCATCTCTAAATTGCCCCATGACTTGAAGNTCACCNACAATAAATGAGTCCAGACCACTACATATTCTCACTAAATCTCTCCAAACCGCCATTCCGTCTGACTTCCGAAACGGTGCNGCAAAGACTCCGATAACTTCCTCGATAGCTAGGATCAACTCTTCNGCNNTCACGCCGAAACCGACGTANAGGACCCTGTTACAAGTCGAAAACTCAAATACTTCTCCCCCTGTNAAANCTCGTAGTTTAGAGACGAGTTNGTTTTTCTCAAAATCTGNCATGCCTTCGCTGGTTAGGGCCTCAACTGANTCTTTTGTGTCAGAGTCTAGCTTCATAGAAACCATACAAATCCCNTCCATTAATGACTCGCCANTTGCATGGGAAGANGCCGTTTTGTCAGTAGTGAATGAGGTTATATCCGATATATTCACCCTTACGTTCGGACCCTTCAGCATTAACACCACCTNACTCTNTACTTGACAATGCCCATTATACGAATCTTTGTTATTTCTATGCTGTAACTTTTTGACTCACGGAGGATCATAATCTCAGTGAGGTTATAGCTNAAACCTGACCATGTTTTGGTAATAATATTATGTCAAGGCCACATTCAATAAAATCATNNNATCATTGCATCAGTCACCATGTTCCAAANNAAAGNTAAATCTGAGTACCATGAAGTACTAACTATTCNACNTCATACGCTCCAGCCATCTTTCTCACTGCATCTTCTACCGTNATATCNCCNTCCAGAAGCANNCCNAGTGTNTNCAGGAATGGCGTTTGAAAGCCAATTCTTGCGGATCTGTTCAGGAACATCCTTGTCGCCCTGACTCCCTCGGCAACCATGTGCATCTCCTCCAGAGATTCTTCCAGGCCCTTTCCNGAGCCCAGCATCTCTCCAAGAGTTCTGTTCCTACTCCTTGGNCTGGTTGCTGTGACGTAGAGATCACCAATTCCNGCNGGNCCGAAAGCCGTANTCGGNTCAGCTCCCATTTCNTCNAGAAGTCCAAGTCCCTCGCTGTAGCCGGACNGCACCATTGCNGCCTTCANATTGTCACCTCCGATTGTGTCNTTCAAACCGTCCACTAGTCCGCATGCTAGGGCGACNCAATTTTTGTANGCGCCCCATAGCTCGGCNCCTACCGGATCTCCAGCGGGAGTNAGAATTAGAGAATCGGTTGATAGCCTCTCNGCCACCCTCTTNGCNACTACCGTATCATGNCANGCNACCAAGGCGTTNGTTATNACNCCCCTAGCTACTTCCGGAGCGATAGTAGGCCCTGTCATTACGACNACTTGGTTCGACANGCTAGCGTCCGAAAGCNTTCTNTCTATTGCNTCGGANATCAATCCCGAGNCCCCTTCTGAGGAGGGTGCAAGACCTTTGGCGAGATCAACAATNAGATGGGATGGCCTNAGANTTGGNATAAGNAGNTCNACNACTNCAAGTATCACAGAGCTGGGNAGTGCCAGAACCAGAATCTCACAAGAATCAGTNACATCNGTAANCTCCATCGTACAGTCCATCTCTGGGATTTTGTANCCNGGCAGGTACTTCTTGTTCTCCTTNGAGTTCATCATCGACTCNTATACNTCTTGCTCNACGGTCCANCCAAGCACATTGTGTCCATCNTTGCACCACACAAGAGCCAGTGCNGTCCCCCAGTTGCCTAGTCCGAGAANCCCTATTCGTGCCATTTTTGCCAGNTTGAGGGGCGCANAGACCCTGTTATGACCCTATGGGGGNCTGNGNCGNGNATGCGNTGCCTTCTTGGTGGGTAATTATTCGCANNGGNCNGAGCAGGGGTACCCGAGTGGTCAAAGGGGCTGGGTTTAGGTCCCAGTGCGTAGTGCTTCGCAGGTTCAAATCCTGCCCCCTGCACCAATTTATTGAATCCTAATCCTCTTGGATCTGAGTTTCGAGACTCCCCTATCCTTCCAATTGAATGCCCTGTAACCCATAAATCCTAGGAATACGATGGACGCCACAATTGCCCCCCATGCTTCCGTACTCAGAGGCCTCCCTGGGTCCTTGCTCCAAACTCCTAATCCATCTTCTCCCAATTCACCATCAAACTCGTCCAGAATACCATCGTTGTCGTCGTCCAAATCATAGTAGTCTACAGTGCCGTCTCCATCGGTGTCTACAGCGGTTTCTGAGGAGGGTATTTGTGGGCCACCCCCACTATCAGTCTCTATTATCCCAATATCATCCCCTGGAAGTACTTTCACAGGGCATCCTAATTCATTTCCAGGGAGTGCGATGAGTTCGATCATATTGTCCATAGAGGGATTAATCCCGGCCTCATAGGGACACTCGTCAGTGTTGTCTCCAATTCCATCAGAGTCGGAGTCCTGCCATTCCGTTGAATCGTTGGGGAAAAGGTCCCTATTGTCACCTATATTGTCCCCGTCTGTATCGTTCCATTCTGAAGGATCAAGGCTGAATACATCAACAGTGTCATTGTAACCATCATTGTCGTCATCGGTATCATTCTGATCGCCTATGCTGTCTCCATCTGTATCATACCAATTGTACTCATCAAGAGGGAATGCATCTCCTAGGGGGAGTGCGATACAGTCTGATAGCCCATCATCATCCAAATCGGGCGGGCTCCCTTCATAGGAATCCTTTGGGTCATCGCAAAGGCCATCATTATCGTCGTCTGGATCAGCATTATCGCCGAACGTGTCACCATCAAAGTCAGACCATTCCTCCGGGTTATCGGGGAATACATCGAACCAATCAGATCTGCCATCTCCATCATCGTCGCCGTCGGCATTGTCCCCTATGCCGTCCCCGTCGCCATCCTTCCACTCCGCTTGATTATTCGGGAAGGCGTCCTCAGTATCGTTGAAACCATCATTGTCGTCATCTAGGTCTATACTGTCAGGGATATTATCTCCATCAGAGTCAGCAGAAATATTCGGATCCAACCAGTCGAAATCTTGGGTATTGGGGACCCCATCGTTATCTGCATCGCTATCAAATTGATCTGGGATCTTATCCCCGTCGAAATCATCCATACAATTATCGAAGTTTGTCGAACCCAGGTTCAGAGTAGATTGTCCATCGGGACAAGCAGCCTGGGTCACTGCTTCGAACTCTGAAACATAGAACCCTAGAGAGGCTAGAGTGCAAGTAGCCTGCCCCTTCAGACTAGAGAAAGTACCTCGAGTACAACCGCTCTGGTCCAGTTCTCCCGAATGTGGAACGTGGAAACCTCTGTCAGCTAGAATGCATGAGGTCTGCGAAGAATTAGGCTGGTAAGTTCCGGGAGAACATGGGAGCTGTTCCTTCGATCCATGCCCCAGATCTATCACGGTAGGTGAGTGCCTGTTAGTAGTAGTACCATCTCCTACTTGGCCTTTCGAGTTGATTCCCCAGCACTGCAGACTGGCGTCAGTTAGAATAGCACATGAATGCCTATGTCCCACAGAAATTGAAAGAACTTCGTGATCTAGAACTAAGGTTTTTGGAAGGTGCCAGCCTCCAGATATTGGCGTACCATCACCTATCTGCCCATATGCGTTGTCCCCCCAGCAAGACATCTCTCCAGAGTCGAATAGTGCGCATGAATGGAAGAGGCCAACTTGGATGTCTGTTGGGGATTGAGTAGAGTCAAGTGGTACTGGCATCGGAATTCCCGCCCTCGTAGTTCCTCCGTTTCCAAGTTGCCCATACGAGTTGTATCCCCAACAGTACATTGACCCGTCGTTCATGCCAACACAGGAATGGAATGCTCCAGAATCAACAGTCACTGCACTGCTATTGCTCGGAATTTCGATATCTACTGGACTCAACTTATCACTAAATGAACCATCACCCAATTGGCCGTGCCAGTTGTCACCCCAGCATCTCAATGACCTATCTGCCATTATAGCACAGGTATGGTAGGAACCAGAGGAGACTTCATGCACTCCCGCATCACCCAATGGTACACTTATCGGGGTGTGCCTCTCTGAACGACTTCCATCACCAAGCTGCCCGTTGCTATTATCGCCCCAGCACATGAGGCTCGTATCCTCCATAGCCGCACATGTGTGGGATTCTCCAGCTGATATGCTGAGAGCAACTCCTCCACCAAGATCAGCACTAACTGCAGTCAGCCTTTCCAAAGTAGTCCCATCTCCTAGCTGGCCGAACTCATTCGACCCCCAACATCGGACAGAACCGTCGTCCATTAGTGCACAGGAGTGGTATGATCCAGAGCTGATTTCGGACACTGTTCTACCCAACGGCATGATTGCCTTTTCGGGTTGATGATGATCTGTTCTGGTCCCGTCCCCTAGCTGCCCGTTGCTATTCTCCCCCCAACAGCTAACGGATCCATCGTCAAGAATCGCACAACTGTGAAGTGCGCCCGAGGAAACCTGCGTGAGCACTGGGACACTGTGCCCAGCCTCAGCCCAGTCGCAGGCATCTGCCGAGGTTCTACCGTACTCGTCATTATATTTTCCTGCAGGACATGGCGTACCTTCTGATGCCCCAGGATCCGAAACGAAGTATCCTGGTCTGGCATCTTCGCAGGAGGTCTGGGCAGTGAGCTCTTGGAATTCCCCAGGAGAACAGGGGGACTGATCGGTAGCCCCGTAGGTGTCGGTGTAATGGCCGGGGGTTGTTGGTGTCATTACGGTACTTCCAAGTGTGCTGACGTAGTAACCAGGGGTAGCTTGCCTGCAAGTGAAACGCCCATATTCTCCCGTACCACAACTAGCAGCAACCGTGGGATTCGCGTCATCACTGTCCAAACCTACAGGGAAGCCATCCCCATCCATATCCGAGGCTACATTCACTTCGAAGATATTCAAATCTCCGTTATCGTTCCAGTCTCTTTCAGAGGATTCAACATATGACCACCTTGGAATTTCGAATTCTTCCGGTGAACTACCAATTGAAAGAACTCCATCGGAGCCAGAACCACCCCAGCACCTCGCTAGGTCATTTGTCGCTACCACGCATGTATAAGACCCCCCGGAAGCTAGAGAAAGAGCACCGAGATTCAGCCCCAGATCTATTGCAGTAATCGAGGTCACTTGGCTAGATGTACTCCCGTCCCCAACTTGACCCTCCGAACTCCCTCCCCAACAATGAAGCATCCTAGTGGTGTCAACTGCGCATGTTTGTTTTGCCCCAATTTCTAGTGTCGTAATCCCAGTAAGAATCGCTGAGACAGAATTGGCATCATTTTGCTGATTTGTCCCACCATCACCCAATTGACCGAATGAGTTGTCACCCCAGCATTTCAAGCTCTTACTGGTGCTCGAGTAGATTACGCATGTGTGGGCACCTCCAGCCGAAACTGCCACCGCATCTCCGCCGACAGTAATGCTGACTGGCGAGCTCTTGTCTGATGGCGCAGAGCCATCCCCAAGCTGTCCATTTTCGTTATTGCCCCAGCAATGTAGTGAGGAGTCGCTTAGAACTGCGCATGTGTGACCTGCACCAGCTGACATGCCCAATACAGTTTCCGGGAGAGTTATCGATACCGGATTCGCGCTATCATCGAAACTGTTGTCGCCAAGTTGCCCACCGTCATTGGCCCCCCAGCATTCCATACTCGCGTCGTTGAGTATGGCGCAAGAATGCGCACCTCCCGATGAGATTTGAACAGGAACTCCAGAAAGACCGTCAACATACACGGGCACATTAGAGTCATCTTCACTTCCATCTCCTAGCTGGCCGAACTCATTCGACCCCCAGCACACCAGCTCGCCATTATCCAACACGGCACAGGTGTGATCATGTCCTGCACTAACTGAAACTGCGGTTCTACCGGTCGGTAGAGATACCTCGGTCATCGTGAGCCTGTCTATTGTCGTCCCGTCCCCTAGCTGCCCATTGCTATTATCGCCCCAGCACTGAAGGGAGCTATCATCAAGAATTGCGCAGATGTGGTTTCCTCCAACACTCATCGTGGTCTCAGTGAAAATAGAACCTGCTTGGAAGCCTGGGCTGACTAATCCATCGGAAACTGGATGCCTCATGTCAGTGATGACTCCTTCATTGGATGCTAGGTAGTACTTTTGAGCGGAGTCGATTACCTGAACCCCGGTTACGATAACCTCCCAATCTCCAGCTTCAGGAGTCCCATCTACAGTTATTCCAACTAAATTGTTTACAGCATCGTTAGAGTAGGTCTCTATCACCCCGCTAGGGCTCTTCAACATGATGTCCAGATCATTACGAAGTTGGGATGTAGTAAGGGGGGAGTTGGGGGGGTCATTCCATGCTAGGACTATTCTGAATTGCTCAATCCCAGAGTCTGGGATAGTGAGCTTGAATGAATGACTTTCATCAGTAGCAATTTCAATACCTTCCGTGAACCCGCTTCCAATCACCGACTGGAGGTCAACCCTACCCCATCCTTCGTGGTTATTTGGCGCCTTCTCCACGGCTCCGTTCTCACCATCCCCACCTGAGTTGTACTGCCCCAATAGGTCATGTGCTCCCGCGGCCATTATCGCCTTTATCAGCGCAGAGTCAGGGCAGTCACTGCTTGGGGGATTTTGCAGGAGATGACAGTCATAAGCCCCAATATTGTTCAGATACTCTAGAACCAAGGCAATTGATCCTGCTGTAATCGGGGTTGCCATGGACGTACCATATTTGTGGGTGTACATCCCTCCTGACAAATCATAACCAACCCGCTCGTCCGCCTCGCTAGATCTAGTGGATATTATCCAGGTACCTGGAGCGACTAAGTCTGGTTTTATTCGACCATCGGCAGTAGGGCCCCGATTCGAGAATGCAGCTATACCCTCGGGATCATCCGCTCCGGTATCTGTAAAGATCGGACTCTGACTCCACTTCTCATCAGTATGGGGGTGGGGGCACTCACCAGAAGCAGCAGGGTAACCCCCAAACGTGCAGAAATTCCTGTAAGGTATGGAATATAGGTCCAGAGCATATCGGAAGTTCTCGGAAGCTCCAATGGAGAGTATATTCTTTGCAGTAGCTTGCCTATTGTGTGCTCCAAGATTTATTTCCCCATCCTTGCCACTGCTACAAGTTAGCTGATCGAACGAGTTGTAGGAGCAGTCCATAGCATCATTGCCCATGGCAAATAGTATTGTAAGATCCTCGAAGTCGTTGGCTTCTGTATCGAGTTCCAGACTAGCTGAACTGTAGTAATTCCAGCATTGCGAGCCGCTACAACCGCTTGTAGAGTCGGGACCAGTGCCCCAAGAGTTTGTGTGTATCCTCGCTCCTGCATTGTGCGCCTCAGTTAGAAAGGTCTCGTAAGAGGGGGGACAAAGCCTGGAACCGCCGCAAGCCCCTCCTTCTGCATATACTCCTTGCATGAACAGGTGAGCATCCGGAGCCACCCCACTGTGATCGCTGCCATCGACTCCGTCAGTATCAGAGTTTGCGCCATTGCCAAGGACCGAACCAGCCACGTGCGTACCGTGCCCATTGGGATCATTTGGCCCGTCAGTGCAGGTAGTGCAAGTGTAGGAAGACATCCCAATGATTCTACCCGCGAAGTCTGAGTGTATTTCGCTGTTTACCGAGCTGCAGTGCGCCAGGCTGTTACACTCAACTCCAGTGTCAAGTCCAGAGTCCATTACCCCAACTATAATTCCTTCACCTGTCAGTGATCCACCATTAGAGACCATGTTTGATACATCTCCTACCCAATCAGCATCAATCAAATCGGCCGCCGCCTCATTGTCTAGTTGGGATGGGTAACTAGGCTCTATCCACTCAACGAAGCTTTCGGAAATCAGTAATTTAACTTCCTTGTCGTTGACTAAAACATCTGCTACCCTTTCAGAACGATAGTCTAGAACCTCCACTCCAGTCTCAATAAGATCTCTGAGAAGGTTATTTCCAGAAAGAACCAAAGTCATAACAAACTTTTCTCCAAGCATGATTGCCCCGTTTGGAGTCCCATTAAGGGCACCTACGACGTCTGGAGCAATTTTGTCGGATGGATCGAGCCTAAATGCTCCGACAACCCCTACGTCATGCAATTGATATGGAGTTAGCTTTGGAACATCACAGTGAAAACCATGCGGTGCAACGAATGTCTGACACTCCATCCCCAGAGCTTCAAGGTCTCCTTTCCAATCCGATGGGATCGGGTAGTCATGTGCCAGAACATGCCAACCAAGAATCGTCGACTCTCCAGTTCTTTTACTCCAGTCTAGAATAGGCAGGTATGTCGCATCTCTGTTAAAGAGGAACGCCTTTCCAAAATTTTGTTTGTCAGTTACCCAACCATGGGATTCGTCTTCTAAATCGGGGAGCGCAAAGGTGGAAAAATCAGTATCGTCCACAACCTTCGAACTCTTCGAGGAAACACTAGAATCAAGCTCCCGGGAGCTTATTTGTGTCTGTGAAATGGACAGTAATAGTGGCAAAATCATTATGGCGACGAGGAAAATTGAGAGCCCCCTCCCCACCGCGTTGCCACTGGACATAATCCTCCTACTATGTAGGAGGACATTAAAATTGCCTTATGCTTCATCTAATTTATTCGGACAAATATCAGGTTTTTCTATTAAAAAAAATGAGTTTTCCAGTTTGGAAAATATTGAGCTAAATGACAAATTAAACAAATACTTGAACCGACCCTAAGGTGCTATGGCTGATGGCGACATCGATGATTATTCCAGACATGTCTCCCAAGATCTACACGAAGAATCAGAGGATATCGAAGCTAAGGATCAAACTGACATAGAGTTGGATAGAATCAGAAATAGACGAGAAAATCCAGGTAATCGCTTCTTAGTCAACACAATAGTTCCTCAGACTTTCGACGATGCGACCCTTGTATTCGGAGCAGTTTCAGGATTAGTATTCTTTGGACTAATTACCCTAGCCTCATCGGGTTTGATAATAGGCGACTCAATAGTGGTTGACGAGACTCTTTCGGGAACGCCATTGGATACTTCTGATTGTGTAGATAGAAGAGGCGAAGTCTGGATTCAGACATGGGTAAATCATGACCAAGAATTAAAGATAATTTCCCATAATATTCCTGACGATTCTCCCGCAGCTCTTTTCGTAGGATATCAAAATGAATCCGCTTCTGAAAATACTTTTCTTCTTCTATCAGGAGGAATGGGGGATATTTCAGAAATTCTCGATGGAGATAATTTTGTTGAAGGTGAATATCACATTTCAGTAACTTTGGTCATTTCATCTAACAAATCAAACGACTGGCAAAGTCTCACTCAGGATGAGCTTGAGAACATATATATCGGCAAAAATGAGCTTGGCCAAATAGTAACAAAGGATTTGCGCATTGAGATAAAGACCGTCAAGTCATCTTCACTTTTTGGTTCCGGTGAGCCTCACACCAAGATGGAAAAAATTGACGAAGAGATGAGGACCTGTATGACAATTCAGGACTTTGGTGCTTGGGGATGGGTTCTAATGGGTGCGGAATGGGTCGGAGGGAGGGAGACTGCCATGCTCACTGGTGGAAGTGCTGAGGTCCCACCTTGGTATATGGCGATAGTTTCTCTAGGAATGTCGGTATTCTTCCTCTGTGTACAATATCCCCTAATGCATAGGTTATACCACAGAGAGGCTGACGATCTTCTTTCTAGTAAGCAAATGACCAGACTCATAGAACGAACCATTGAAAAATCATGCGAAAACATTCACGTTATTCCTGATTTAGATCAGATGAAAGTCCAGGACCGTGCAATCTCAGTAGATGTTTATCTCCCTTATAGGATTACAAAACGTACAATAGTTCCTCCCATTGAAGTGAAGGGTACGCTAATCAAGCATATCCTGAATGAGTTTCGAATTTTCGGAGAGATGAGGCCACTGCAAATCAAGACTGTCCGTCTTGAATCGGATAGTTCGGAAGAAGAAAACGCGGAATCGTCCATCGAAGATAAAATGGATGAATCCTCAATTCAACTTTCTGAAGACTACAGCGAGTTTTTCTCGAATATAGGTCAGTTTGGAATGTTAGAGGAGAGGTTCAGAGAAAGTATGGCTAGATGGTTTAGGAAGCATGATGTGGCAGATTATGGATCGGCAATTATGGCGGATGAAGATACAGTTTTCGTAAGGGTGATTTATAGGCCAGTAATGAGATTTGCTTACTTTTTATTTAAGCCAACTTATGAGCATCTTCAGGGCGAATTGAGGGACCATTTGAGCGCAGAACTACAAGATCTTCTTGACGATAGAATTCTTGTCGTCAGTGCGAGAAATGAAAAATCTACATTGGGCGATCGGGCGGTTGCCGGAAGAGTGGAACAAGGGGGTTCGGAAAGTCAGTGGCAACTTCCTACAATAAAGAAACAGGAACAAAGGGAAGATCTCTCAGGTGAGGCAATGGTGGCAAGAAGGGGTGGGATACCGGGGGCCCTCTTGCAGAACCCATTCATGGGTGACATTCTTTCCTCAGTAGAATACGTTGCACACAAGAATCGGTCAAGAATAGATAAGTATGGTTTTTGGGGGTTGATTGTTTTCGTTTGGATACCATTCATGGCTAGCGGGGTACTAGTTGGAGCTATGCTGGGTTTGGTTGCCAGGATGAGATTCGAGAGGGTCTTAGCAGCCTGTTTCATAGGGGGGACTGCCGCTTCAATTACATGGGCTTATACTGCAAGAGGCATTATTGAAGTGATGGAGAGATACCATGCTGAAGCATTAATTCCATTTATTATCCTACTAGCAATAATTTTCACGTGGCTGAAAATTAGAGATAATAAGAGACATAGAAGGGAGGAGCTATTTAGAGACTCTATGGCATTCTTTGCCGGAGCCAGTGAGACTTGACCAAATCATCGGATCCCAACAAATACAGAAACAGAATGATTAGGTTAAATCTATATGCTTGGAGTAGAAGGTGGAGTCATGTTTTTCTTACTCACAAAACGCTTGATTAGAAGCTTATTGAAGACAAAAATCAGACTTGCAGCAGTTATTGCAATGGTGGCAGTGGCGGTATTTGCCGGAATATCATTTGCAGCATACGCGCATACGGTTTCCGGAATGTATGATGGAATTTACGAAGATGATGAACAGGGGGTAAATCTACCTGATATTTGGTTAGAAAATCCTAGTGGTACGTGGGACCAAGAAAGATCAGAATCAATTTGTGAGACTATTTCGAAAAGTTGGCCGGTTTCACCACTTGTACTGAACGAGTGCGAGCCCCGCCTTAGACTGGATGGAACGATGTTCCATTCAGAAACGGATCATGAAGTCGATTCTGAGAAGCTAATTCCTTCGGTTTGGCATGGAATCGATGAAGGCATCGTCGACAGGGTTTGGATTCCTAATCACGACTGCTGCTCTGGGAGGCTTGCAAGTAGCGATACAGAGATAGTATTAGACAAACGTGTATCAGATGGTTTGGATATATCATTAGGAGAAACAGTTTCTATTGCTGCAGGTTCGGGAAGGATGGACTTCACCGTGGTAGGGATTGGATACCATTCTAATCATCTTTATTTTTCCCAAGAGGGCTCATTGTTCCCTGCAGAATCAGGAACATTTGCCACCGGATACCTCTCATCCGGTGGTCTGGAGAAGCTAGCCAACCTGTCCGCTGGCTCCTCTAATCTAATTCTGATTGATGTCTTTGGGACTCCAGACTTCAACATTCCATCAACAGATAAAAACGAAGGATTGGAGCTAGACTTTCTGATTTCTTCGATCGATGAGAATATTTCTCAGATGGGTGACTCACCATCCCTAGTTTATGATAGATCACAGGTTTTCTCAGTCGAAATTCTGCGTGCCGATGCAGAAGGTGCAATGATATTCTATATTCCAGTTACTGGAATGATTGCTGCTATCGCTGGAATCACAATTTTCCTCAGTCTTCAGAGGTTAGTCCAGTCTCAGTCAAGAGAGATTGCCATACTCAGGACCCTTGGAATACCGAGATTAGCAATAATGCCAGCATACTTACTAATGCCGCTAGTCATTGGGATAATAGGTACGATCATCGGAGTGATTCTCGCTCTATCTATCGGTATCCCGGGAATGCTTGGAATTTACGAGGATATTATTGGAATACCTATTTTAGAAACTACTTCAATTGCACCTCTTGTTATGCAAATAACAGTATTGACGAATATTTTGGTTCTCGCTTCAGGTATATTTCCAGCAATTCAAGTTTCAAAGCTCCATCCCCTAGAAATTATGAGGGGTCAGCACGAAGTCAGAGTCTCTTCAAGGAAGGTTCAGGAGTTAACCTCCAGAATGCCTGCGACAATCGGTCTAACCATTCGTTCTGGGATAAGGAGGCCTGCCAGACTATTTTTCACATTTTTCGCTGTAGGACTTTCAATGCTACTATTCGGTAGTACTCTACTAATGATGTCAACAATGGAAGAAATTACAGTGGGGTCGGTAGAAGATAATCAGAACTGGGACCTAGAAGCAAACGTACTTTTCGGAGGTGAACAAGAAGTCATAGAATGGTCTAATCAGAAGGGAGGGGAACATGAGATGTTACTGATGTTTCCAGCCAATCCGGAAAACGACTCAAGAGTAATCATTGCTTATGGTTTGGAATACATCTCGACAGATGGAAATTCTATGATTACAATTGATTTAGCAAGAGGTAGCCTACCCCAAAGGGATCAACAAACTATCGAGATTTTAGTTGATGAAGGCATCAATCACTTCCTGGGTTGGGACATTGGCGATTTCCAAACCATACTATTCGGTTCGGAATCGAAGACTGTCGAAATTGTAGGAATAACAAAAGGAGAAATTACCAGAACCGTATACCTACATAGATCCGATCTAGCTGATGTGATAGGAATTCAAGCAACTTCCGTATTGATTGATCTACCGGATGGGGCAGAGTTGGACAGTGAACTCGGCGAGGTTTCCCTTGGAGTAGTGGCAAAGGAAGATGTCATTTCATCTTATGAGAGCATATTGGAACAACAGCAAGGCTTCTTGGGGGCAATCTTATTTCTAGGCATTCTTATTGCAATTGTTGTGCTCTTCAACACCCTTCTAATGAATCTATCAGAAAGAGATACAGAGATTGCAACATTAAGAGTCCTTGGTGCACCTATGAGCCGACTAGGGACCATGATTTTCATGGAACACCTAGTAATTGGCCTAATTGGAGGTATTTTGGCCTTCTTCTTTACGTTAGTTGGAACTCAGGCAATGATTTCTTCATTCATTCAATGGTCATTCTACATGTCAGTAATTGTTGACCCATTAGTGGCAATGATGCTTATTGGGGTAGTCGTCCTGATTTCCGTGGCATTGACTCCTTATGGAATGAGGCGCATACGGAAGATGGATTTAGTCGAGAAGGTCAAAGACCTGTCACAGTAGCGCATGGTCAGTGCGAGTCGTATCATGGAACCTAAATGGGATCAGGGCCGCCCATAGAAAGGGGCTAGCAGATTTCATTGAAAGAATAGATGCAGATGTGATGCTCTTCCAAGAAGTCAGAGCTCTTCCCGAGCAGATGCCAAAGGAATGGACTGAGCCCGAGGGTTATGAGGTGATTTGGCATCCCGCCCAAAAGAAAGGTTACTCTGGAGTCATGTCCTGTTCAAGAGTAGGTATGGTCGAGCTTGGAAGGGGGATTGATACGAAATTAGACGAGACAAGAGATCCCGAAGGAAGGGTATTAGTAACAAAACACCAGAATCTAAGTTGTGTAAATATGTATCTTCCAAACGGTTCTTCCAGAGAAGAAAGACAGCACTACAAGGATCAGTGGCTTGAAGATATGCTTGTTTGGAGCTATCAGTTTCTAGATTCCACCAAACCCGCACTTCTTTGTGGAGATTTGAATATAGCTCACACTGAGGATGACATATGGGACCCAGTAGGCAACAAGCGCACCTCAGGTTTCTTACAGCATGAGAGAGAGTGGTTCGATAGAATGCTAGAAGCGGGTTGGAGCGACCTTCTCAGAATTCACGTAGGACCTATGAAGGGGCCATATTCTTGGTGGTCAAACTTTCGTAGAGCTAGGGAGAGGGATAGAGGTTGGAGGATTGATTACATTCTGGCAAATAAAGTGGCCAGGCCAATGATGCAATCAGCTCAGATAATGAGAGAAGGAGGCCTAGTTGTTTCTGATCACGCTCCAGTGATAGTAGATATTAATCTTTAATCAATTCGTAAAAAAAGAAGAGAAGCCTCTACAAGGGACCATTCAAGAGAGTATGCAATCACGGGATTTCATGGGAGATCAACTTTCTAGTCGCTTGGAAACTATTCTTCCTGGGGGTAAAGGGGTTTGGATACCCATGGACCATGGAGCATCCCGATTCCCCGAATCCGGTCTTGAAGATACCGATTCAGCCGTAGATGCCGCAATTGAGGGTGGGGCGGATGCTATAATAATGCATAAGGGACCAGTAAGTTACCACGTAATTCGCACTGGATGGAATCGTTTTGTCTGCCACACCTCTGTTTCTACAGTTCATGGAGGGACTCGCTCTCAGGATAAGATTCTCGTAGCAGGGGCATCGGAGGGTATTTCCAGAGGGGCAGTAGCAGTCTCAGCACAGGTCAACCTAGGCGATTCAGCAGAACCCGAAATGATCAAAAGGATTGGTAGAATTACCACAGAAGCTCAAAAAATGGGAGTTCCTGTATTGGGAATGTTCTACCCAAGAGGAGAAAATCTTTGTTTGGATGTTTCCGACCAAACAGGCGGGATTGCCCATGCCGCGAGACTAGCTTGGGAGTTAGGTTGTAACGTGGTAAAGGTGCCTTGGACCGGATCAGAGGAATCATTCAGAATTGTAACATCATCGGTACCAATACCAGTTCTTCTATCCGGGGGGCCGAAAGAACTAACAAATTCAGGGTTACTAAAGCTTGTCGAGAAATCAGTTAATTCTGGAGGATCAGGCGTCTGTATGGGGCGACATATTTTCGCCTCAGAAGATCCAGCCTCTCTAATTAGATCTCTAAGAGCTATAGTCCATGATGGAGCGAATTCCGAAGAGGCATCAAGACACTTGAGGTGAGAAATTGCAGATCTGGCTAGATTCGCCCACAAATGACTATTCCGGTGATAATATTGTAAGCAGGCAATGGAGAGGAAGCTCTAGTGATGTTTCAGAGATCTTTATTGAGAATTCTTTTGATCAGGAAGATGCAATATCATTAATCGGTTTAGTCCCATGGATTTTAGTAAGATTTTCTGACTGGACAATGGTCCCATTAGAAAATCTGATCGCCAATTCTAGAGGTTCAGGAACAAGAATAGCCGTGGCAATAGAAGACAAAATAGAATTGAATGGAGCAGTATTTTCACTTGGTGGAGGAGTGGATGCCGTCTTGGTTTCCTCAGATCTGGTTGATGAAGCAGCAATTATGGCGGGAGAAAGACTGGAATTTGAAGAGAGTGAAAATGAAACCGCGCTTCCAATTATTGAAGCAGAAGTCACATCCGTCGAATCCGCAGGAATCGGAGAAAGAGTTTGTATAGACCTAACTAGGAGGTTACATATCGGCCAGGGAATACCCGTAGGCTCTCTTTCAAGCAGTCTCTGTCTTGTTCATGGAGAGACCATCTCTTCTGACTTCGTACCCACTAGACCTTTCAGAGTAAACGCTGGAGCTATCCATTCCTATGTTCTACTTCCTGATGGCACGACAAAATACCTCAGTGAATTGATATCAGGTGACGAAGTAGCTGTGGCTTCAGAATCAGGATTACAAGAGTCGGCCACTATTGGGAGATTGAAAATTGAAAATCGACCTCTTATTTTAATCAGGTTTACTGCAGATGATAAACAAGGACAAATTGTGGCCCAGCAAGCGGAGACGGTTAGGTTGGTCGCCCCCTCGAAGGAGCCAATTTCAGTCACGGATTTGTCCAAAGGAGACTCTATATCAATAATTTCAGATTCCAGAATGCGCCATGTAGGCATTGCAGTCGAATCAAAGGTGGTGGAAAAGTGAAAACTATAGGGAGGGGTTCAGCAAGAGGTGGAATTTCTATTCTCCATGCCGCAGGACTTGGAAAGGGATGCTCTGTAGGTTTAGACCTAATTACAGAGGTACAGATAGTTGACTCAGAAATAGTAGTGGAGTATGATAAGCATGGAATTCTTGATTCGGTCGAGAAGTGCTGGAGGGAGGAAAATCTCCCGATTCCATCTAGATTAGGATGGTTAGTTGAGAGCTCGATCCCTATCGGACAGGGCCTAAAATCAAGCTCTGCATTGGCCTGTGCAGCATTAAGAGCATTGAATAATTGTTCATGGGCAGGATTGAATAATTCTAAGATAGCTGATCTTGCCTCTAAATCTCAGAAAATCTCTGGGTGTTCAATTACCGGTAGTCTGGATGACGCATTCGCATCACTAGAGCCAGGTTGGAAATTAGTGGACCCAGAGATGAGCGCCTCCGAATCAGTAATTTTAGAAGGTGAGATGAACCCAAATCTTTCGGTAATTATTTTACTTCGTGGAAATAGAAAAGAGAGCATTTCGAAGAGTATTCTTTCTACTCAGATACCTATGTTTGAGAGATCATTGGCTTCCATAATGGCCGGCTCTCCATTAGATTCAATTTCATCAAACGGGTTAGCAGTCGCCGCGGCGACAAATGATCATGAAGCACTTAGGATAAGTAATATGTGCATCGCTTCAGGAGCAATGGCATGCGGAGTATCTGGATCTGGACCAGCAATAGCACTGGTCTGTTATGAAGAAGAATCAGAAACTCTCCTCAGCACAATTTCAAATTTCGGGTTTGAAGCAATTTCTACAAGATTTTCTTCTGTAGACGGAATAAGTGGGGAGGCATTCTGATGGGAATGGATCTTGGTGAAAATATCAAAGTGACTATTTTCGGAGAAAGCCATGGAAAGTGTGTAGGGGCATTGGTCGAAGGAATTCCTCCCGGGACTAAGATTGACAGGAAGGCGTTAATTGAGGATTTGGATAGGAGAAAACCTGGGAGAAGGGGACTTTCTTCAAGAGCCGAGATTGATGACTGTGAAATCCTATCCGGGGTATATGATGGGAAGGCAACAGGCTGGCCAATTCTGATGGTTGCCATGAACTCTGATGCTCGTTCAAAAGACTATGACTTCCTTCCCGACCACCCCAGACCGGGTCATGCAGATATGGGTGAAGCAATCTGGTCAAAGGGATTCTACGACCCCCGTGGAGGGGGATCTCATTCTGCTAGACTAACGCTGGGCATAGTCGCCGCAGGAAGTCAAGTAAGATCCATTTTGGATGAAGTCGGATGGACTTGCGATGCTCATCTCCACAAAGTGGGAGAAATTAGTACAAGACCCCTTTTTCAATTAAGAAAAATGAAACTACAACCAGAAGATCCAACAATGAAGAGACTTAATTGTAGAGATCCAGATGTAGCACCAATGATGGATGATTTTATCAAAAAGATTAGAAAAGATAGGGACTCAATCGGATCAGTTGTTGAGTTGATTATCGAGGGTCTTCCCATAGGCTTGGGAGACCCCTGGTTTGATGGAATAGAACCCTCTCTTGCTAGAGGATTAATGGCGATTCCCGGTGCTAGGGCAATAGAGTTTGCAAGTGGAATAAAATCTTCCTCAATGAGGGGGTCTGAGAATAATGATATGTGGGTCTCAGGGCCAGATTCTCCAATTCTTGAGAAATCTGAAGATGGAAAGGCAGACGGTGCACTAGGAGGTAGATCAACAGGAGCGCCGCTGAGAGTTTTGATCCATTTCAAACCACCTAGCAGCCTTCCTAGAGAACAATTCACCCTTCATCTCCCAAGTAACGAGACTAGGTCGCTCAAGGTCGGAGGTAGACATGACCCAGTTATCGGGCCACGCGCAGTTCCTGTAGTTCAAGCAGTGGCAATGTTGGTGATTTGCGATCTTGGAATTTCCGGAGGATTTCTAAATCCTAAGAGCGATTCTCTAGATACTGCTGAAACCTTAGTGGAAGATTGATTGCGAACATAGATGCAATGATCAAGAAGACTAGAATTGTTCCAAGAGCAACCCCGTAAACACTAGTCAGCTCTACACTTTCTTCAAGCCTATTGGCCGCAACAGGATCTAGAACTCCTATGAATAGCGGAACAATGAAGTTGATGAAAAGCGTAAGAGTAGCCACAATAGCAGCCACTGCCGGAGTATAGCCCAATGCTCTTCTATATCTATCCGAGATACTTTTGACATTCATTACGTAAACCTCTCCTCTTCTGATTGATGTATCGAGCATAGAGAACCGTATCACTCCACTGGATATTTCCATGTAGACAACCAGGAAAACAGCATAAAATATGAGAAGGAATTTCTGTATGACTTCATTTTCTAGGAATCCGAGGCCCCCCAAGCCAAACTCTACTTTACTGCCTGCAAATCTTACAGTCACCAGAATAAGAGCGACGTATGATACTAGGATGAAACGTTGATCCCTTTGCCAAGTGCCCCATAAACCACAAACTAGGCCCGAAATAATTAGCAACCAGTGTAAGCCCAATCCCAGAATTCCGAGGCCTATTTCATTTGTTGCCGTAAACCACACCGTTCCTGAAACAGGAGTCAGCACAAAGGTAAGAAATCCTAGGACCAAAAGAGAACCAATCGCTCCCATTTGCAAGGTAATAACCATCTTGTTGGGAGGTACAAATTCTCTATTCACCAATATCGGGCCGCCAAAAATAGCGTCTATCCAATTGGGTATAGCAACCTCTGGTACGGCATCATCCGGTATCCCCGTGTCTCTTTTCATCTCTCCTGCAGCCTTCTTCCTACTCGGAGCGGAGGAACGCACGACCTTTCCTTCGTAGAGGTGAGAAGTGTCTACCGGGCCCTTCCCTTGTTCCGCCATCATTACACCCCTAGAATCCCCTAGCCCCGGCTAGCGCAGTAAAGAGAAGCATATCTGGCTCCCAATCCATAACATGAGCGCCCAATCCTCTAAGTTCAGTCATTAAGATATCTCTTTCCGTCTTGAGAACCTCATATCCAGTACGATCAATCCTTCTCGCATCGAACTCAAACTCAAGGCTACTCGGAGAAAGCACCGTAACCTCGAAACTCCTAGCTCTAAGATCCCTAACCGCATCAACTATTGTGGGGTCATCCTCAAGTGGAGATAAAATGATTATCGGACTTCCTCTATGGATATGAGGCATAATTCGATTAGTTACAATCTTTAGAGGCGTATTCCCCTTGGCCATTGCTCCTGCGAGCTTTGTTAGGACTATGTACAACTGCTTCTTTCCAGTATCTCTGTCAACAGAGACTATCTCATCCCCATAAACAACAAGACCTACTGAATCCCTTCTTGAGAGAAAGTACTGAGTTAGACTCGCTGCAGCTCTTGTACTGTAAACCAGAGAGTTTCTACTTACTGGTCCGGTTTCACTTACTGATCTGCTATCCACTATGATGATCACATCACTTACTGCATCCCTCTCGAACTCATTGACCATCATCTTTCCATCTTGTCTTGCCGTAGCCTTCCAATTAATTTTCCTCATTGGATCACCTGGAAGATATTCCCTTAGATTGTAGAAATTCGAACCTTCTCCAGGATTTCGAATATTTACTGCTCCTGTGAAAATTTTCGGTACCCTACTCTTAATCATTGCATCCTTGATATCCTCCATCTTTGGAAAAACCAAGAAGTCATCATAAAGCTGAATCTCTTTTTCATTATGGAATAAACCCAACTCGTCCTGAACTCTGATACAGACGGGGCCAATAGTGTAGAACCCTCTTAGAGGTGTCTCGATTGTGTAAGAAATCTCAGTCTCTCTCTGAGGACCTATTTCCATGAGAACATAGTTCGCTCCCTTCTTTATCCTCATCACCTCAGGAACCCTATCTCTAAGTTCGAGTACCTTAGCTATATTCGATCGATTTTGTATCCTTAATGTTACATCAATTTCTCCATCTTCAAAAACTCTCGAGGATGAGGTCTTCCTCATAGCTACGATACTCTGGAGCTGCACCCCCTCATCCATCTTAGAGTCCTCAATTCTTCTCCCAGAGGATGCAACATCACCGTGAGCCGTCCTTAGTGCAGCCCAAGTGAGAAAAGATAGAAGGACTACAGCAACGGTTACCAACTGTTGGTTTCTCAATACTAGGCCTAGTAGGTACATAGCCACCGAAAGTGACGCGAACATCGCTGACTTTCGGCTCCAGGCCACCTTCACACCCCAGCCAATCAGACAGTGGGAACGTTTGCAGCGTTCTTCCCGTGAAGGATGTCTCTGATGATTTCTCCGCTCTCGAGCCCCTTAATTTGGTGTTCAGGCTTCAGAATGATTCTATGTGCGACTGCTAGCTCTGCTATGGACTTCACATCATCAGGAGTTACGAAATCCCTCCCTCTCATAGCCGCTACAGCTCTGCTAGTCTTGAGTAATGCTTGGGAACCTCTAGGCGAGGAACCTACCAGAACTCTCGGGTCCTCCCTCGTTCTAGCAACTATATCTACCATGTATTCCCTAACTGACCTATCGACGTAAACTTCTTCACAGGATTGCTGCATCTTTACGACAATACTCGGATCTGTAATACTGTTAACTTCCACTTCGTCAGTCTTTCTGTTTATCCTCCTCTGGAGAATTTCATTCTCATCAGCTCTATCAGGATAACCAACCATCATCTTCATCATGAACCTATCCAATTGAGCTTCAGGAAGTGGGTAAGTTCCCTCTTGTTCAACCGGATTCTGTGTTGCCATAGTTAAGAATGGTGAAGGCAGTTTGTGCGTCACCACTCCAATGGTTACTTGCTTTTCCTGCATGGCTTCGAGCAATGCTGCCTGCGTCTTTGGTGGTGCTCTGTTAATTTCGTCAGAAAGAAGAAGATTGCAGAAGATCGGTCCGGGCTTGAAAGTGAATTCTCCTTTTTTGGCATCGTAGATATTGGTTCCAGTGATATCTGCAGGAAGAAGATCAGGGGTGAATTGGACTCTCTTGAAGTCACATCCAAGAGCGTCGGCGAAGGTATTAGTCATCAGTGTCTTAGCTAGACCTGGAAAATCTTCGAACAGAAGATTTCCGTTAGATAGTATATCGACCATTACATTGTCAATTACATGCGATTTTCCGATGATTACTTTTTGAACCTCAGTGCTGATTGCTTGTCCCATCGCTCCTGTTGCTGCTAAGACCTCATCTATCTTGTTTGAACCACGAGCCTCCTCAGCCTTCTTGGCTAGAACCGAATCGTGACCACCCGTATTTGGTGGTGCTGGCATCCCTTTCGCTGCTTCTGTTTCACTCATTTTTTTTTCTCCTTTTCTTAGTTATTCTTTCCCCAACGCCTTATTGTTTGCATCAACTTGCGTAACTCTTGAGGTGTGTACGTCCGGCTTTGGCTATAAGCCAATTCCACAAGTCGAGGATCTCCAATCATCGCCTGAACTTCTGGAGGTGGAGTTTGAGCCATCTGATCCCTTGTTAAATCGTGATGTACCCTAACTTTGGTTAGGAGGGCCTTTCTCACTCTATCTCTGTAAGATGCGGGATCCAGCTTCTCAGGTCTCTGGGTAAATTTAGTCAAATCAAAAACGTGCCTCCAGTTTTCTTTCTCAGGAACCACCATCATAGCGACAAGTAGTAAAAGTGCCACATTTAGAACAACCAGCCATTTCAAAAATTGATTAGAAGTTAGTAGAACTACGGTTCCCATGGTTTCTACGAAAGGAGCAGAAACAACTCCTGTGACGTGTCTACTTTCGTCAAAGACAACCTGGAAATTTCCTGGATCGGATCGTATTGGGGCGCTCAAATTGACATTATCAAATTCCATCATATCGTATACTAGGAGCTTGAAGAATCTTTCATTCCCCCCCCAATCGTTGTTATTCAGAATCTCCTGGGTCCAACAATTATTGCGAGTATATTCGCCAATAGCCGAGCAATCCTCACTGAGGCCTTGCTCTTGTGCATCGTCTAATTCCCATAGTAGGTTGGAAAAAGCCTCTTCGTCTGAAACGAATACTATACTTCCAGTGACTTCCAGTTCGCCAACATTAGCCGCGAAAGCATTTCTACCTTCATTAGCTACTTTATCAAGAACCTTGATTCCAGGGTAGTCAAACCTCATCATTAGTTTCAAATCTCCAGGTGCAGGATTTTCTGGATTGGTCGGATCCCCATCCTCCATAATGTCAATGAATGCCGAAGAAGAAGCCATCCCAAGAGTCATTATTTCTCTATGTCCAGGATCGGACAGATCTTCAGGAAGAGGCTCGAACATCATTCCAGTAGGCTCTTTGTACATTACAGGAAGTCTTCAATCTTTTAGACCATCAGGGTTTTCAATCTGGAACGCTGAACACCCTTGCATCAGTGCTCCAGGTGACATGTCTGCTACGTCTTGATTGATCGGCGAAGCAGTCCAGACATTCTTCCAATCAATGAACTGTTGGGACTGCTGAGTATATACCCAATGCTGTTTTTCATCTAGTAGTGGCTTACTGAAATACCTCACTCCAAAAAGATTTGCAAGCCTATCAGCATTTGTATTATCTGCAGCTACGATAACCTTCCCACCCTTCTCCGTGACAAAACGATAAATTTCATCGGCTTCCGTTTCATCTATCGGTTTTTCTGGACCTATTACGGCTAGGAGAGTTCTGTGAGGATCCTTCCAGTCGTTTACCAACATCGGAGTAGACATTGTATTAGCGACGTAATAGCCTTGATCCCTATTCTCTACATACTCATCCTCGAATGTTTCCCTCATATCCGATATTTGTCCCAATTCTCCCGTTTCATAAGCCGAAAGAGCAGTGGGTTTTCCCACAACGAAGTACATTGGAAGGATAAGAAGAAGGATTCCAGTAGTAACTACAGAATACAGCACGTTTCTATTAAAGCGCTCTTGGTCATCTATTTCTCGAGCCATATCACCCTCTCCCTATTTCGGCATGGCCCTAGGTACCGACCAACATATGCTCGACAAACAAATCACGGTTATATGTTGCTGAACATAGTTCATTTTTTCTGGATTAACCCGATATTTAATTCATTTTTTCTTTTTCGTGTATTTTGGAAATAATTTTGCTGCAATCAATAATGTTAGGGAAGTATGAAATAAACTAGGGTAAGGTAAATTTGATCTTACAGAATCATCATCCATCTCAACTATATTTTCATCGTTATTTGAATCAGAACCGCTCTTTGGCGGAGGCTCAACTGATATCCTAACTTCATCCTCAGAAAACACATTTCCCCCTACGTTCATCGATCTCTTGGAAGTAACTGTGATGGAAATATCACAATGTCTTCGAGGATGACTTTCGGATGCTGAAACTGTTAGTTCAGCATCCATCGACTTTCCAGGATCAATGTTTCCTATCAAGAGGGAGTCAAGACCATTATCAGATGTCATCAGTGGGCAGTCATCTTCAATTTCTACGTCCCCAACTCCGTCAGGCGCATTTCCATTATTCTGTACTGTTACTATCAGGATGGTATCCGTTCCAGCATTCATTGGTCCGAAAGGTTCTGAGATGGCAATCGATAGAGAAAATATTGCCGGAATTTCCAAATCTCCCTCTCTCTGTTGAGAGGAAGAAAGAGGATCCGGAATTCCTTGTCTAGCAGTAACTGTTGCAGCGATCGAAAATTTTTCGGTTTTTTCAGCTTCGAATGCAAAAACATCTATTTCGCTAATTTCCAGATTAAATGACTTATTTTCACCCGAAGGAATAGTTTCTGCTTCTGGGGCATCATGCTTGCCTCCAAATGGAATTTCATAGCTAAACTCCACAGATATTTCTACCAAACCCGAGTTTTCTACGAAGAATCCTACACTCACTGATCCTCCATCAGATAATATGAATGGATTCGCCGAATCTTCTTCCGGATAATCAATTTCTAATTTCCAAGAATCCCCGATATCTTGAGATAAAACCGACTGAGGAATCATGCTCCAAAGCAGCAAAAAGCCACTCAAAACCACTGCCCTTGTGTATTTAGCCACTAACTCACCAATATGCCCCTGCAAGCCCTCTTCGTTAAGACCTTCACCATTTTTCTTCTGTATGAGGGCGAGAACCAAGTATTTTGTACAGGCTTCACCGCTTTTCTAATCGACTCAGAGAGTACTTCCACAGAACCAATCCCTTCCCAATTATTCAATGCATCCTCAGATTCTTTCAGATGAAGCATGGGAATCGACTCAAGTCCGGTTGTAGCTACTCTGAGAGAGGATGGATTACCGATACTTCCTCCTTTCTTCCAGAGGACCGCTACCCCCGCCTCTGGAAAATCCCAAGATTCCCTCTGCCTGAGCTTCTGGTAGTCTCCCTCCCAATCTCTAGAATCATCTGGAATTGTTAGGTGTGTTACCAACTCACCCTCATCGAGGACGTTCCTAGTCATTCCATCCAATTGGAAGAAATCTTTCAGTGGCATCGATCGAGTTCCTTTGTGTGATGCAAGGTGAATTGTCGCGCCGAGACACATCAATACTGGCGCGAGGTCAGCTTGATATGTAGCAACACACAAAGTATTTTGATTTGGAATTACTCGACAATCAGCATCAGTTCCACAATCACATTTATGACACCAATCTATTGACTCTCTCCATGTTTCCGATTGATTAATCCAATAGCATCTCGTATCTAGGCAGATATTTCCTCCAACAGTGCCAGACCTCCTAACCATGATGCTAGCAACAGAATCAGCAGCTTTGGAAAGAACCGGATGGGTCGAATCCTCTTTGGCAAGGTCATGGACGCTGACCATCGCCCCGATGTGATTTTCACTCAACTTCTTCAACTCACCAACCGAGGAGAGAGAAATTACATTTTCTTCTACATTTATGTGCCATTTGTAATTTGGAAGCAAATCAGTACCTCCTGCAATCCAGTCGAAACCTTGGTTTGAATCTACCAATCTTCTAGAAATTTCTAGAGCCTCATCTAAGCTACTCGGAGTGAATACTCTGAATGGCGGCATCCTCATTTATCATCACCTGAATGTCTTCTTTCAGTATGTTTCCAAGCGCTTCCGGCAAGTCTAGGGTCTTCTAGATAGTCCTCTCCAGGGAATACTCTAACTTCCCACCTAGGATCATTTTCATCTGGTGGTTTGGTAGGGTCCAGTCCGAAAAGAGCACCATTGTGGTAATCATCCCTGTGATCGGACAGCCTCCTTTCAATATCCCTTTCTGAGTGCCTGATTGCCCGCTCTTCAAGCTCTTTTTGCAGTTGAGAGTATTCCAAAGTAGGACAAGAAAGATTAGTTGAACTCGGGACACCCTCAGATCTACAACGCTTTTCAATCATTTTATACACTTTCTCGGGAGTCATAGGCAACTCGTTAGTCCTGACTCCTATCGCATCATATACTGCATTACAAACTGCAGGAAGTATAGGGAGCAAAGGCCCTTCTCCCGCTTCCTTCGCTCCAAATGGACCTTCTGGATCATTTGATTCAACAATTATTGGAATTACCTCAGGCATTTCGTGGACGCTAGGAATCTTGTAATCCAACAGATCGGGATTCATCAGGTGACCATTTCTACCATATCGCATTTCTTCGGATAGAACTTGGCCCATGCCCATGTGACAAGAACCTATGATCTGACCACTTACTGCCAGGGGATTGATTGCCTTTCCACAATCATGGGCTGCCCATACCCTATCAACAGTAATCTTCCCTGTTTCTACATCCACAGTAACTTCTGATACATATGCGGAAAATGAGTATGCTGGAGCCAATCCTGCAGCTGCCCCTTTATGCGTCTTACCCATTGGCGGAGTTCTGTAAGATCCCGATGAAACTAGTGCCCCCCTATCTTCTTGAGCCTTGTGCAATGCTTCGAGATATGATACCCCAACTGCAGGATCACTCTTTGCGAAGATTCTACGATCGCCAACGACCAAATCATCTTTTTCTGCACTGGTAATTTCTGAGGCAGCCTGAAGAAGCCTCTCTCTGATCTCCATTGATGCAGAAATTGCTGCATTTGCATTCATGAACGTGACTCTGGATGAATAGGAGCCTAGATCAACCGGAGACGTATCAGAATTTCTTGATTTGATTCTAATTAGATCCAGTGGCAAACCAAGAACCTCAGCAACTGATTGGGCCACAACTGTGTCAGAACCCTGGCCGATGTCTGCCGCTCCAGTATGTACTGTCACGCCTCCGTCCATGTCTATTTTCAGATGCACAGTGGCATGAGGAAATTTATTCGGATCCCAGTGAATGGGAAGGCCACTTCCGGATATGAAAAATCCACATCCAACTCCTATTCCTTTACCTAGTGGAAGCTTTCGGAACTTACTGGCCCATCCACTTTGCTCCTTTACTTTCTCGAGACATTCCCTCATCCCTATGCTAGTTACCCTGAAGCCCGTAATTGTAGCTGAATGAGGGGGTAGCAAATTTGCTAGACGCAGAGTTATCGGATCAACGGATAATTTTTCAGCTAGGTCATCCAAACCGACCTCAACTGCACATCTAGAGTTTACAGCACCATGTCCCCTCATTGCTCCACTCGCAGGTTTATTCGTCCAAACCCTGGCACCAGTGTAGTGGAATGCCCCAATCTCGTAAGGAGCAGTGTGAAGGACACCATTGTAGTAAGTTGTCACATGACCAAAAGAAGCAAATGCTCCCCCATCGATCAGTGCATCTGTCTCAATTCCACAAATTCTGCCCTTATTATCAGCATGGAGATTCATTTCTATTCGAGAGGGATGACGTCCTCTGTTTACCCAATAAACTTCTTCTCTGTCGAAAGTAATTCTTACGGGCTTACCACTCTTCCTTGCTAGTATCGCCGCGCACATCTCATGAGGAAATGGATCCGATTTTCCTCCGAAGCCTCCTCCAACGAAGGTCCTATGGACATTAATCTGGTGCATTGGAATTTCTAAGACGTCTGCTAAAGCCCTGTGTACATAGTGGGGAACTTGTTGTGGCGTGTAAAGGGTCAGCCTACCCGAAGGATCCCAGTGCGCTACTACTGCATGCGGTTCAGTAAATGCATGATTGACACCCGAAAAAAACCAGTTTTTTGAATGACTAGCAATCGCGGATTTCGACATTCCCTCGATATCTCCAAACTCCTGAAAAACTCTTTTTTGGACGTTGGACTCTCCGATGTGATATTTTCCTCGGTCATGGATGGGCTCATTACTATCCTCAAGACCATCTCTCATATCGTGTATCGAGTCAAGTATTTCGTACTCAACCTCAATCAGCCTCTCGGCCTCTCTAGCAGTCAGTTCATCAACAGCGGCAACACAAGCAACCAGATCACCTGCATGCCTAACCTTCTCCACTGCCATCGCATGCTCATCCTTCGTAACTGGAAGAACACCAAACTTGTTTTTTGCATCCGCACCGGTTGCGATTGCCACCACCCCAGGAAGTTCAAGAGCTCTTGTGCAGTCAATAGATAGAACTCTGGCATAGTGATGAGGAGACCGTATAATCCTACCAATTAACTCGCCCGGGAGTCTAACATCGTCCCCATAATGGGCTTGACCTGTAACCTTCCAACCACTGTCAATCAAAGCCGTTGGCTTTCCAATAATTTGGCCACTGATTATGCTATCATGCCTGTGGGAGCCCCATGGTTGTTCCAAATCCCCTCCTTGTGATCGGGGAATCATCTTTGGATCAGTATTATTAGAAAATTGATTCTTACCACCCGAACCAGGTCTAGAGAATGGAATTTTTCCAGGCTGTTGGCGGTATCCAACAATCTCCTCTTCTCCAACATTAGTTTCTTTTTCATCCACTCTTTCTTCTGAGATTCTATTCACCTCCATATCCTGGATGCGGATCGCTCTTTGGAGAAGTAGAGTCTTCAATTGATTCTCCTGAGATTATAATATCTGAAGCGGCTCTTACTGACTCGATAATTTGCTGAAAACCTGTGCACCTGCATAGATTGCCCTCAATAGCTTCCTTAATTTCTTCATCATTCGGATTATTGTTTTCCTCAAGAAGAGCGGAGATAACTACTAGGAAACCGGGCGAACAAAATCCACATTGACTTCCCCCGTACTCTGAGAAGGTTTGTTGGATAGGATGTAGATGATGGCCATCTGACAATCCTTCCACCGTAGTAACATCACATTTCTCTACCTCCACTGCAAGAGTCAGACAGGAAAGCTTCGGCACTCCATCAATTAATACTGAGCAGCAACCGCATGTTCCCATATCACATCCACGCTTGGTTCCAAGACTACCTACCTGATCCCTTAAGACATCAAGGAGTATAGCATTACTTTCTATGAAAATCGACTTCTCTTCTCCGTTCACATTAACGTTCCATTCAACCTCTCCAGCATGAGGTAGCATAGGTAGTCGGAACTGCGCCATTGTTGCTACCAATCGAAGCTCGTCCTTTGAGTATTGGGTTCACATCCCTCGCACTATAGTAAATCACTAACTAACATCTTCAGCGATCCAAACTCAGCTCTCTTCAAGTGCTCTCCGAAAGTACTCCGGGCAATTCCCATTTCATCTGCTAGTTGTTGGAGAGTGACTTCTGAATCGATGTCATAATACCCCCTATTTACTGCAAGTACTAGTGCCTCTTTTTGTTTTTCAGTGAGAAACTCTAACCCATTAGAATGACCATCCTTAATCGTGTTGACACTGACAATATCTGGCGGCATTACTCTATTGATTAACTCTAGGAAACTACGTATTGAGTTGGAAAGGCCGAAGATTCGGATTTCTAAACCATTTTCAGAATTTATTCCGTATGGGGGGTATACGTAAATGTTTGATAGTTGTATTGCCGACTTTGCCATGGCATGAGTACATCTTATACTCGCAAGAATGCCGTTTTCATCTTCCTCAAATTTTTCTAGAACTTCGAAACTCTCTAATTCGGAGATTTCTGAAAGTTCGTGGCCATCATTTAATTGTAATTCGGTTAATTGTGAAACTCCATCTGAATCTATGGAAAGATGCCCAAGCACCTCAATCCTCTCGCAAATTTTCATCATTTGGTAAATCTCATCGATTTTGAATAGTGATGATGGTTTCCAGTTTAGGCGAACTTTCCTCATATTTCCGGCACACGTTCATCTTATTTTACGCTGTTAGCTCCAGTAAGACTCTCTTAGGAATTGATTCATTTCCATGCAAGCTTGTACATCAGAAGGACGTTGGGACATTATTTCTGAACCGTTTAGATGTTTGATAATTGGTAAAACATTACTTTGGTTTACGACTCCCCATCCCAATTGAGTGCATGGTGCTACCGGAGAGACAGGAGTAGTCCCGGAAAGTGGGTCCCATGTTGTGAAGGACGGATACCATGCAGAAAGATTGAGGGCACCTCTCAAATCATCATTACTCAATGAGAAATTAGTCCCATTCACCAATAGTCCACCCCTATTCAAAGGATCTGCTCCAGCAGACAAATCTCCGAACTCACCTCTGAGAGTTTCGAGAACCTCAGAGAGTAGCCCCGCGGTCCTGGGGGTCGCGAAAGAAGTACCCGATGTTGTGTGGTAACCATCTATGTCATCATGATTAGGAAGATATTGTGTCCAGTCTGCTGCTATATCTGGATAAGATCCGCTCATGGTCTCCTTCTGATCGTCATCTTCCTCAGCATAACCGGAGATGCCTATACTCCAAGGAGGTCCGGCTGTAGAGTCTTGAACAGCGGGAGAAGGCGAATTATCTGCAGCACCCGTGTGAACCTTCTTTTGTTCGACAACTGCTACCTTCGTAGCATCCTCTATTCCAGGAACTGGGATAGAAAGAATAGGTCCGAAGCTTGTAGTGATGATATCAACTAGTGGCTGATTTGCGGCTGCAAGGACAGCAGCGTCGCTAAAACCCTCCACGAAAAAAATTACAGCATCGGGATTGGCATTCAATACTGCTCCTGTAACTGCGGTACCATGACCATCACTCGGATCATCTAGAATCGGGATATCTGTGTTATCATCTGGTGTGGTGCCGATAATTCTAGAACCCTTGAACCACACTATGTCTTCAGTTCCGATAACGTCCCAACAGTCTTCTCTATCGTTCTCATATCTCTCTTCCCAAGTTCCGTTGGTGGATATCTCACAAACGAAATTCACTCCTAGTCCATCTAGTAGCCATTGAGGATATGAATCATTCATAATGAAGTGATTATGGTACACATTAATTCCTGTGTCTATTGGAGCTACAACGCTGAATGAACCGAATTCCTCCTCATTGTCAAGAATTATTGTCATCGAGCCTCCTTCTTGATTGAGGCATCCACCAAATGATGTAGAAATGATAAGAATACAGACAAATCCCGCCGGGACCTTCATGCCTCTCCGATTTTAACTCACGATTTCATTCTTCGGTTTCCCCGACTCTTCTCTCTAAGGAAAGTATCTCAGCACAGACTGCGATTGCAATTTCTTCGGGCGAATCAGCACCTATTTCGAGTCCAATAGGGCACCTTACTGAATTTACTTCAGCCTCATTAATACCAGAGTTTATCGCAGATTTTCTGAATGTAGACCATTTTTTCTTCGAACCAATCGCTCCAATTCGCGGCCTCCCACTGTTCCCTGAAATACTCAATAGCCCTATCAGTAAGTCTTCGTCTACTTCCCAGTCATGGCTCAGTAGGAGTACATCGGAAAACCTCCGAATCGACTCTTCGTTCTCGGAATTAATGAAATCCTCCACAGTGCTACAGGATGTATCCAAGGCTCGCGGAAATCTTCTCGAATTGGAGAATTCTTGTCTGATATCAAAAACGCTGTAAGACCACTTCAGATTATCACATACATTTGCAATAGCAATTCCTACATGACCACCTCCAGCAATAAGGATATTAGGAACAGGATTAATCACTTCCATTGACACTGTCACTCGCCCTCCACATAGGCTGTCCAAGGGTACCGCCTCTTTTTCCTTGCCATCTTTGTTCAGTAAGAAAACCTCCACACTTCCTCCTTTTTTTCTCTCTAAAAAACTGTCTGAGCTCAACATTTGTTCCAGCTTCTTTTGAATCTTCAACTCAAGCCCTGCGCCACCAACGGTTCCATACTTAGAACCAGATGAACTTATTGCAAGTTTTGCTCCTGGTTTCCCAGGAACACTCCCTTGAGCCTCAATTACTGATGCTATCGCTACTCTTTCGCCGGCACTTAATTTGTCAACGACCCAGGTTAGCACTGCAATGGTCACAATCCTCTGGAAGGGTATTCAGCTTTGGAGTTGTGTAACTACGCCAATCTAGAACTACACGCTGAACTTCTAACTAAAATGATATATCTAAAACCAACAATAAAATTCCCATAATGAGTGCTGGAATCGTTGTATGGAATGTTGCCCATAGACTCGCTACCCTGTGTCTGACCAGTAATGGAAAGAGAGCATCCCCATCTTGACTAATTGCGTTCGCGGTTAGTGCCGGGAATGAGATAAGATCCTTAGTGTAGGCAGTTATGGCAATTATTTGGGGGCCACAACCAGGGACCAATCCAATAATTGAAGCCAAAAAAACGGCAATTAACCCATCACCATATTTTGCTAACTCACCCTCATCCATCCCCGAAAACAACATAGAAAATTCGAAAATAAGATAAGCTGAGATTACCCAAAATGTAACGAAAGCAGTCTCGCTTGCAGAGTGAATCAAAGTTTCTCTGATTGAATATAGCTTGTCTCCTATCGAGGCTTCAGTATCATCTCTAATCCAGCTCTTTTGAGAAATATAGAGAATAACTGACAAAGTAGTCCCTACCAAACCTATCCATGTTATGAAACCATCAAGCTTCATTGGGTTATACTCCAAAACAAGCTCATATTCCGGATCTTGAGAACTCCACAATATGAGCATTATAGCGAATACTAGTCCTATTGACGTAACCAACCACCAGACTGCATAGCCTTGGTGTAGGAGGAAATATCCAAAACCGCCCTCATTCTCCCTTCCAAGATCATCAAATACAATTTGGGAATCCTTGATCTCTTCGATAACCAATATTTCAGAATTTTTTGATCCTTCAAAATTTGATCCAAATACCCCTAAGGGATTTTGCGGGGTCACTCTTGCTCCATCTATTAGGTAACCCCATGTCACTCCAACTAGAAATGAGATAATATGGACCGCTACCACAGGGGCGATAAAAGAAGAGTCTGTAACGGCTGCCCCAATCAATACAAAGGCAGCATCTCCAAGAGTCGCAATTAGTGTTGCAATTACCGTGCCGTATGTGATATATCCCCTCGCATACATTGGCATCATCACTATCGCCCCTCCGCAACCTGGAGTGATGCCCATTATTGCTCCAATTACTGGCTGCCACCTCTTGTTAGCACGTATTGAATCCACAAATCTCCCAGCGGTGATATACTGCAACCAACTGAAGAGAAGAACCATTGCTGCTACAAAAACAGATACTGCGAGAAAAGCATCTCGCATACTTACAACAATCACTTCGACGACTTCAGTCGTGGTTGGCATTTATCCCCCCAAATCAAATTTGTATAAATCATTTGACATTAGATTCATACAACATCTCATATCTATTTCGAGCCTTGTATTATTATATCTTATTCAGTTATCAAGTATGTATGACAATTTCTCCTCTAAATTATCAATATCATTCGGAGTATCTAAGTTTAGGTGAAGATGCTTATCATTGACCTTGAGTCTTGATGGTTTCACAATTTTGTTTAGTGGCATGTCTGAGGGGCTATTTCTAACAATCTCAACGTCACTTTCGATCAGTATCACAGGATGACCCCCCCTACCTTCATATTCAGGACATGTTGTTTCAAAAGATGCAATTAGTCTACTGAGGGAAGAGTCAGAAAAACCAGGTCTATCTACAGGTACCACAAGCAACCTGTATCCCGGATCTCTCAGTTTATCTATTCTAGAGATTCCTAATTTTAGTGAACCTGTTCTACCTTTCTCTGGCATGGGGTTAATGATAATCTCCGATCTAGGTATGGACTTTCCAATTTTATTTGCATTCCTGTTACTCGCTACCAGTGTGATAGGTAAACCATGAAATGAGACTCTATCGTATAACCACTGGATAAGTGTTACAGAACCAACCGGCAGTAGTGCCTTGTCTCTTCCAAGTCTTCGACTATATCCTGCTGCAAGAATTACACACTCTAATCTGGACCCAACCATGTTAACCGACATATTTTCTCAGTGATAGTACTGCATCAATTACACAAGAAGTCCACTCAGGTAAGTCATGTAAGAGAGATATGTTAGAATCATCAATGCACCTATTCTCTTCGAAAAATCCTTCCCTGCTAGAAAAACTCCTACTACAAAACCAGAGGTCATAATCACCACGATTATATCTCTGCCGAACTCACTATCGACAATAATCCCGTTACCTACTATACTTGCAATTCCTAAAATTCCCATGATGTTCATTACATTAGATCCTAGAATATTTCCTACAGCTACTCCCCCCTGTCCTCGAAGTCCTGCTACTAATGTGACTGCCAATTCAGGCAGGGAGGTTCCAAGTGCGACTATTGTCAAACCGATTATTGCTTCCGAGACGCCGAAAGTATCGGCAATCCCCTTTGAACCGGAAACTAATAGCTCAGCTCCGAACCAAATCATCAACCCACCAACCAGACAAGTAGGAATGGCAACAGAAATTTTTTCCGACAACCATGATTCTTCAAATTCATACTCATCTTCTCCAGCTATTGCCTTAGAATATGTGTAGAAATAGTAACCAGATAAAGCGACTATCATAACAAATCCTCCAATCAGAGTAACCTCGCCACTGATTACAAAAAAGGCCATGAATGCAGTTGCAACTACAACAGCCAGAGAATCTCTCTTTACGGCCTCACCCGTTTGTGACTTAGCCCCCATCAGTGCTGTAGCACCAAGTACAAGCATGACATTGGCCACATTTGAACCCAAAACACTACCAATAGCAATATCGGGCGAATCAGTTCTTACAGCTTCTACAGCAACTGCTAGTTCAGGAAGAGAGGTACCTACCGCAACTACCGTAAATCCAACAACTAGAGGTGAGACACTTAGATTCTGTGAAATTCTTGTTGCACCTTGCACTAGAGCTTCCCCCCCTCCCATGAGCAGAGTAAAACCCGAGAGCACGAAAAAAATGTCAACCAGCGTCTGATCCACACCCGAACCCCGCGACACAGCACAAATTACTCTTTGCTAATAACGAACAGTGTCCTTTCTAAATACAAAGTTTCTCGATGTGCCTAATTAGTACTGCCACACTAGGCACTGTATGATCTTCAAGAGTAGGCGAAAATGGTACAGGAGTATCAAGGGCCCCTACAACAACTGGTGGACTATCTAATCCCCAAAATGCTTCCTCTAGAATCCTACTTAAAACAGTGTGACCAAAACCTCCAGTCCACTGTGATTCTTGAAGAACCAACACCCTACCAGTCCTCAAAACTGAGTCTATACAGGTCTGGTGATCAAATGGAAGAAGAGTCCGCAAATCGATTACTTCTATCTCTACCCCTTTTTCTACCATCAATTCTGCAGCTTCTAAGGCTACATGAACCATTGAACCCCATGTAACAATACTGAGGTGCTTTCCTCCTCTAATTACCTCTGCAACCCCTATTGAGCTGACTCCCCTTTCAATTCTATTTTGTACCTTTTCTGTATCGACAATCTGATTAATTGATTTACCCCAACCCGTTAAGCCACCTCTCAGACCATAAAGCCCAATATGCTCCAAAAAAATCACTGGATCAGGAAGATGATGAGATTCAATAAGTAGGTCGTATGCATCTTGCGGATTACTAGGGGCTACCAGGACTAATCCAGGATCATTTGTTAACCATGACTCAATCATGTTTGCATGAAATGGTCCACTTCGGGTTTTAGCCCCCAATGGGATTCTGACCGTCAGTGGAACCTCTCCTCCCCATCTCCATCTTATCTGGGCCGTATTGTTAACTAGGGGATTCATAGCTAGAGCAGCGAAACCACCGAATTGTATTTCTGCAATAGGGCGCATACCACCCAGAGCGGCACCTGTTGCGGAGTGGATTATTATCGCCTCAGAAAGCGGCATATCTAGCAACTTATCCTGATGCCCCTTTGCTTTCAAAGGGAGATTCATACCGAAAGCTCCTGCAACTTCCATATCTTCCCCCATGATGACCATTTTTTCACCGAACTCTTCCGCTAGTCTAGCCATAGCATTCTGAATTGACCTGCTATATGTCCACGAATTAGCGGCATCGGAAAACTCAATTGAGTACTCTCCCGGTTTTAACACAGGATCTGGAACCTCTAAATTATCTCCGATCCTACTAATTTGGCTGTCATGACTTTGGGCGTCATACAGTGATGTTATCCCTCTGACAACCGAATTTCCTTCTGGCCATTCCATATTTTCTAGAACCTCTCTAGCTAATTCTATTGCATCGGTCTCTTCATCGAGAATTTTATCCAATATATTCTCTCCAATACCCATTTCTACAAGTAATTCTCTGTGATTTGGAAGTGGATCCTTTTCTGACCAATACTTCAACAAATTCCTATCCACATATCCTGGAGGGTTTCCACTGGATGAGCCTAGGTAAAGGTCATCATGATGATGTGCATGACCACACCCTCGCATAGTTTCAACATGAATTAATGTTGCACCCCCTTCAGACATTGCAAATTCTCTAGCAACTGCCGTAGAAGAATAGAAACTTGCAGGATCGGATCCATCTATACTCCATGATGGTATACCCATGGCATATCCCTTATCTCCGAAAGTCTCAGCTCCAGATTGAGCCAAAGTGAAGGTATCCAAAGCAATTTGATTATTCTGAATCATGAAGCAAATTGGGAGTCCACGAACTCCTGCAAAATTCATTGCTTCCCAGAACTCTCCACTACTGCTACAACCCTCTCCTACGGGAGCCAGATGGAACCTACTAATTCCTAGACGTTTTGCCGCGAGAGCAATCCCCGTAGTCGTCGCACTAGCGATCGGAAGAGGAGCAGTTGGAGGAAGGATCCCCTTCTCCCAATTCCCTATGTGAAGATCCCTCCCCCCACTTTCTTTGTGTCCTCCATCCATATATGATCCAGATTTTCCCATTTGAGCCGATAAGATTTCGATCTGAGTTTGTCCCATTGCTAGGGCGAGACCGGTATCCCTAATCATGGGTGCAATTATGTCCGCATTACTCTTTTCTTCAGGCGGAAGGTCAACTGCCCTGGTCATTGCAGATGCACATGCGACGACTCCTTCTTGCCATGTTGTTCTGAAACCCTTTCCTCCGAAAATCCCTCCATCAGGGGTTGGCAGCCCATTTGTGAATAGCTCCTTAAGTTGCTCATCGATTAATCTAGTTCTAATCATCCATCTCTGCCATTGAATCCTTTGATCCACTGTTATTGATGCACTATATGCAATCCTTCTCAAACACAATGAAACATCTATCAAAAATCTAGAAATTCTTCTAGCAAGGTATATGCTCCCGGTTCTTCTAGGAATAATCTCTTTTTCCTCTAGTGATGAAAATTCAGGACTAATTAGACGTTCAGATAATAATTTTCCAATATTGGTAACAAGTGAGATTGAAAATTCATGAAAGGCTTCACCATCGAATTTAGGACTATGAATCGATTTTTCTATGCACTCAGATACAGCCTCTAAGTAACCATCATGCCTTTCAGCAATAAATCTTAACAGCTGAGATTTTACTACCTTTGAGTTAATTTTTTCAGAGAAATCGAGAGGAGACTCTGGTTTCCATCCCAGACCCCAAATTATTGGTAATTCGGACTGTTTTGCAGTTCTTATGTCATCATTAGGACCGACGATCTCGTTTTGATAGTCTTCAAAATCACGCTCGTTCCTTCTTTCTGCCTCCCTCTCCAGTTCTACAATGCTGGTACTTGGTTTCCTCTCCCATATCTCGACGGTCCTACTTCTGCCCTTACCCGATGACGACCTATTGATAGTGACCCTAATCCTTTTCCCGCAGGGTTGGCAACTTCTGTCAAGTCTGTTAGATTTCGAATTCCTGGTTTTCCAGATTTGATGATGTCCACAACTAGGGCACTTCCAAATCCCCATTCTACCGTTACTCATATCTCTCGCCGAATATTCATAGTACAACAATATTGGTGATTCTGAAACAGTTTTAACCACATTTATGAGTATATTGTGGTATATTTCGAAAAAAAGAGGTATTTTTTTTAAAATTACCACATTATAAAAGTATACTAAAGTAAATATTACCACATATCATATTTAAAATTAAAATTATCTGGATTTTAACATATTTTACCATATAAAAAAAAATGACTGAATTGAATAATACCACTATTAATATCTATTAATGGTACGATCCACCTCCTCAGCCCATCTGTTTATTCCTCCTGTTAAATTGAATACCCTGTCTGCAGACCATCCCGATTCAGAAAGTAATCTAGCCACCAAAGCAGATCTTACTCCGCTTCTACAATATATCACGATCTCTTTGTTTCTCGGTAACTCTTCCAATCTGGCAGGAACTTCCAAATGCATAATCCTTAAGTCGGTCCCAGAAATACTAGAAATCGCCTCTTCATGGGATTTTCTGACATCCAATAAGTACGGATCCCATCCATTAGCCCTTCTCTCAAAGTACTCAATAGGTAGAATTTCCGAGAAATTCCAGCCCATCTTTTTTTCCAGCTCGGTGGCCTTTATTCGATTTTTATTCTTAGAAAATGATAGAATTTTCATTTTCATAGTCAATGCGTCGATTGTTAGCAATTTACCACATAGATTATCTCCAATTCCTAGGATTAACTTGATAGCTTCCGTAGCTTGGAGAGTTCCTACTATCCCGGGAAGAACCCCAAGAACTCCTGCCTCCGAACAATTAGGTGCTAATTCCGGAGGGGGTGATTCCGGAAACAAATCTCTGTAATTGGGACCATCCTCTACGTTGAAAGTGGAGACCTGTCCTTCGAAACGATGAATACTCCCGAACACCCAAGGTTTTCCTGTTATCTCGCTTGAATCATTGATTAGGTATCGAGTTTCAAAATTATCTGTTCCGTCGATAATCACATCGAAATCTTTGAAAATTCTCAACGAGTTTTCTTGGGTTAATTTTTCTGGAATCTCAATGATATCTACGTCTTCATTGAGATTTCTAATCCAGCTTGCTGCCGAGCTCACCTTGGAATAGCCTAATGATTCATTGCTGTGAATAATCTGCCTTTGAAGATTTGAAGGGCTAACTATGTCGTGATCCATTACTCCAATCCTACCAATTCCAGCAGCAGAGAGATACATCAGTGCAGGTGAGCCCAGTCCTCCCGCCCCAATGACCAGAACCGATGAATCTAGCATTATGGACTGACCTTCTTCCCCTACTCCCGGAAGAACCAGATGCCTAGAATATCTATCCAGCTGATCCTTCCTGAAACTATGGGCCATATTCTCTCCGTGGGACGCCTGCCTCGCGGCTGCTGAGCCACTAATGCTGCTCCTCTAACCATCTTTCAGCATCAATTGCAGCCTGACAACCCATGCCAGCTGCTGTTATTGCCTGACGATACCTCTTGTCTACAACATCACCTGCAGCAAATACTCCAGGAACTGCTGTCATGGTATTCTCGATATGTACCAGGTAACCCTCTTCATCAGTTTCCAACTGACCTCCTAAGAATCCCGTAATTGGTTTATGCCCAATAGCAATGAATGCCCCTGAACATAGGATGGACTCTTCTAAACCATCTCTTGGATCTTCCAGAATGGCACCAGTTAGGCCATTTTCATCAGACAGCCACTCTTTGACCTGCCTGAAGGTTTTGATTTCTATTTTCGGATGCGACTCAGCTCTTTCGATCATTACCTTTGAGGCTTTGAACACATCCCTTCTATGGATTATGGTGACCTTACTAGCGAATCTAGTGAGGAAAGTGGCTTCCTCCATTGCAGAATCTCCCCCTCCTATAACTATGATTTCTTCATCTCGAAAGAAAGCTCCATCACATGTAGCACAAGTCGAAATCCCACGTCCTTTCTGACTTTCCTCCCCCTTTGCTCCTAGCCATATCGCCTCAGCACCAGTACAAATTATCAGTGATTCTGATCTGAACTCTTCTCCTTCAACCCAGACTTTGAAGGGACGCTCTGAAAGGTCCAATCTTTCTACATTCTTATCATGGACCTCTAGGCCGAATCTCTCTGCCTGTTCCCTCATATCAATCATCATTTCTGGACCTCCTATTCCTTTGGGGTAGCCTGGAAAGTTCTCAACATCAGAAGTAAGCATCAGTTGTCCTCCAGACATGTATCCCGCGAACATCAATGGTTCAAGAAGCGCCCTTGCTGCATATAGGCCAGCAGTATAGCCAGCAGGTCCCGAACCAACAATTATGATATTACGGGCGCCCTCTCGCATAGTCCCCCGAGATGTAAGGCATCTCTTCAATCTTGACAGTCGCATTTGACCAATCGACATGGATAATCTACAAAGAAAATTGTAATATATCCATTCCTCAGGCCCATGTTATGCCAAAATACATGTATTCTGGAAACTACACTAAAGAAGGTGCCTCAGGCCTGTTGCAGGAAGGTGGCAAAGCAAGAAAGGAAGAAGCAGAGAGAATTATGGAGGCAATGGGCGGGACCCTAGAGTCATATTA
>PBGH01000002.1 GCA_002720055.1 Methanobacteriota archaeon
CCACCAGCCGCCCCCCAGGCTCCACCCCCTCCGCCACCAGCCGCCCCCCAGGCTCCACCCCCTCCGCCACCAGCCGCCCCCCAGGCTCCACCACCCAAAACAAAACCAGATTCAAAAAAGAAGAAGATGAAGCCCACACAGAAACCAAGGCGTCAACAAAAGAGACGTCCAAAAGGAAAACCCACGGGAAAAAGAAGAAACTCGAATCCCAAAAAAGGAAAGCCAGGAACTCGTCCAATTCCGAAAAAGAGAAGTCGCAGAATCAAAATTAAATTGGGTTTACGTGCTAAGAAACTCTCAGAGGACACAGACTCATATTCGGATCAGATTGGCTGGACCACATCTTCCTCTGAGACGATCCTAAGCGATTTTGACGAGGTGGAGGAGACGATCAGTAAGGAACCAGAAACCATAACACATCATTGCACTATGTGTGGCAGTAGGATGGAGATTCCAAGACCCAAAAGAGAGAGGTACAAGGTAATATGCGCTCATCCTGAATGCGGTCACGAGGACCAGATAGGATTCTGATTAGCACTCATCTCTAAGTCTAGGTGGCTATCTGAAATGAAAAGAATTGCATCTGTTCCAGCAAGAATAAACATCATCGGAGAGCATACGGACCACTTCGGAGGCCTCTCTCTAGCATTCTCAAGTCAACATAGATTGATTCTGACCGCGTCAAGCAGAGACGAGGGTATTCGGGGCGAAGAGACAATTGTCCGTTTGTGGAAGGCCGCCGGAGGCTGGAACGCAGACCTTAGTGTCGCATCCGACATCCCCATCGGAGCGGGACTATCATCGTCCGCAGCCCTTTGCGTAGCGATCGTCATGTGCTCCCAAAATCCTCAAAACAGAATGGAAATAGCAACCAAGGCTCAGAGGATTGAGCATGAGATATTGGGCTCAAGATGCGGCCTCTTGGACCAAATCGCAATTACTCATTCGCAAAAGGGCAACGCGGCTTTGATTGATTTCAAAGAAATGACCGTTGAAAATTTCCTACTTCCCGATGGTTGGATGTTTAAATTAGTGGACACAGGCATCAGGAGAAGCTTGAGTGAAACAGAGTACGACGAACCGAATGCTACCGAGGAAACTAGGAAGAAGCACTCCGAGGGAGAGAGCTCAAGAGTTAGGGAAGCACTTTCTTGCGATCCAAACCAGCTAGGAGACCTTCTGAATCGCTCCCACTCATCAATAAGTGAGAAAATCCACACTAGTACGCCGGAGGTGGACTTGATTGTCAGGGAGATACAAAATATGCCAGGAGTCCTCGGAGCTAGACTGATGGGAGGAGGCTTTGGAGGGATGATTCTAGCACTTCTTGAAGACGAGCAAGTACTTCCAGGCGAAACTCTGCTTTCCTCGGATTCAGCCTTCCTTCAGGAAACGATCTAGCAAAACTAGGCGTTCAGGAGTACCGATGTCCCAGAAAGGCGTATCATCCAAGTGAGCAGCAATCAAACCAGACATAGATGGATAAACGACCTCTTCCCAACTCCAAAAACCCCCCCTTCCATGAGCCTCTAATAGAGTCTTTTCGACGATGCTGGTGCCCGATTCGTAACCATTGAGCCCATCAGGCATCGATTGGTGCTTGTCATAGCGAACTACTCGCTCCATATCGTATTCGAGATTGAATGAAGAGTGCTTACTCGTAACGGTCATCGTCAAATCACATCCGGAACAAACGTGAGTTTCTAGTAAGTTCGAGTAGTCAATCATGTGTAGATCATCCCCCCAAAGAAGGATGAATCTCTGATCCAGAAGCTCTCTTGCGTTCCATAGTGCCCCTCCCGTCCCAAGCGGTCGGGGCTCCCGATGGAACGTGAGATCTATGTCGCAATCTGGGTGGAAAGCATCAAACTGGTCACCGAGATGACCTGTCAAAATCAAACCTTTCCTGCACCCTTGGTTGGTAGCCCAGTCTAGGATATAATAGAGAATGGGTCGTCCAGCAACCTCGATCAGAGACTTGGGGATCTTCTCGGAAATTGATCCGAGACGACTCCCCATACCTCCCGCTAGTACTACCACTTGGTCTACAGTTCCACCTTCCACGTGATACGGAATCTGAAGAGACTAATAATCAGCAGGTTTCAAGTTCATTACCATACGGGGGTGAGACGATGAAAAGACCAAGGATGGCGATGATAACTAGTTTGATGCTACTGCTACTCCCTCTTTCCGGTTGCCTCCAGGACTCCACTTCATCAGAAGAAGTAGAGGACGAGCTAGCTCCACAGCTAGTATTCGTGACAGGCCCAGATGGCAACGAAGTCAATCTGCCCCCCCTTCCACTAGTTTTCAACTTCAGTGATGTCGGTGAGGATGGCGCTGAACCCAGCATAGGCGTAACTTCCAGCGGATGCATCTTCTTCATTGCCTTCGAGAAGGTGATGCGTTCCTGCGATCAAGGAGCATCATGGGAAGATGTAACAGGCCCGCTATGTGCATTCCAGACAAATGACCCCTATGGGTGGGTTGACCCGGAAACAGACAGAATATTCAACGTACAGATGCAAGGTCTGGAGACCTCATGGATCTGTTGGAGCGACGACGATGGAGACTCATGGGTCGGAAACCCACACGATTCTGGGACAACGCCGATAAATGACCATATCAAACTCGCTTCAGGTCCTTGGACCAGTAGTGGGTATGGGATAGGGGGCCAGTTTTCACAAGCATTCTACGAACAAGCGGTTTACTACTGCTACAATAAACTTGCAGGAATCTTTTGCTTCACGAGCTTCGACGGAGGAGCGACTTTTGAAGCAGGGGGCCAAATCTTCGGACTAGCGACAACAAATGGCGGTCTCCACGGGGCAATCACTTCTGCCCCCGATGGTACGGTTTATGTTACACCTAGAGTTGAGACGCCTACGGTAATTGTATCAAAAGACAACGGATTGACCTGGTTTGAGAGAACAATGGGCGAGGACCAGGGAACCCCTTACCCCAGAAAGAACTCCGAAGTAGCGACAGATACCCAATCAAACGCTTACCATATCTGGACAGGAGCGGACGAAGGTGTGTATATGGCCGTCAGTACCGATTCAGGGCAGACGTGGAGTGAGACCAGCATCCGGATAAGTCCGAACCAAGTAATCTCAACCGCATTTCCACAGGTTGATGCAGGAGATCCGGGGCGAATCGCCATAACATACCTCGGAAGTGACGATTCTAGCGAGCTCGACCAACCAAATATCGACGGTGAACCATGGGACGGCAATGCACATTATGCTAATGGCAACGTAAGCTACTATCTGTATGTGACATACAGTCTGAATGCCTTAGACCCAGTCCCGGTATTCCATACAGTCAGAGCATCAGCAGATCCTGTTCAGATAGGGAGCATATGCCTAAATAGCGGCGATTGTAGAGATATTGGAGGCTCAAATAGAAATCTCCTAGACTTCAATGACTTACATATTGATCGCGAAGGACGAGTATACATCGCCTTCGCAGATGGTTGTACAGGAGATTGTGCTACTGGTAACAACTCAACTCCTGAAGAATCCCGCAGTAGAAGAGGGATCCTTTGCTATCTCGGAAGCGGTCCTAGCCTACTGCAAGAATTCGGCCTCCTCTCCAGTTTCGAATTCGAGTAGACTCTTAACACAGCGCAAGTAGCGCCTCGCATGTCGCTTCCAAGAAGAGCCATGGAGCAGATGGGTTTCTCGATTTGTTGTCTAAGCTGTGATGCACCAGATATCGCAGGCTCTCACAGGTGCAAAGTATGCATAGTGAAACACTCTGGTGCCAGAGAAAGACTGACCACTGGGAAGGCCAAGACCAAGGCGCAGAGGTTAGCGAGAGAGATGACTTCTATGCTTGCAGACCCGTTCAGTTACATTGACGATGATATACATGGAAAATGGATGCTGAATTACTCCGAAATGATATCTGAACATCAATTTAATCCAGAAAAAAAAGGACAAAAACATACCGTATCGAGGCCAAGAATCTCCAGAAAGAGATCATTAATTCGTGAAGTTTCGAATAAGAATGAGTGGTTGGAGAATCCACCAGATGATATTCAAATGAGTGAAATGAGGAAAATTCTCAGAGGAGACGAATCCAAACAGCCAATGACGTGGGATGAGCTGATTTCTGAGATTGAGGAAATGCTTGATGAATGAGACGAATAGCATTGATAGCATAGCACGGAGGCAACAACCTGTGAGTGAGGAGAGAGACCCTAGAGCCTGGTGGATCGATGACGACCCATTTGAGTCTAGAAAAGCGCCAGGAAGCCATTCTTCTGCACGAGATGACGGGTCTTGGAGAAAGTCGAAAATTCGAGTGGTCCAGATAAATAGAGGAGAAGGACGGATATCTTCTTGGTTCGATGAGCCGAAGATTGTAGAGACAATTCCGCTACACAGGGGTTCCATTTGGCATTTCTCGAAAACAGAATTAAGGCACCTTATGCTGGCAACCGGAGCTTTTACACTGGCATTGGCTCTAATGTTCGACGGAGGAATTTTCAGTCTTTCCAACACCTTCCCCCTGTATTGCTTGCTTTCTTTGATCGCCCTCGCCCCAGCGTTCATACTACACGAATTTGCACACAAGTTTGTAGCAAAATTCTATGGGTGCTGGGCGGAGTTTAGAGCTGACCCAGCTGGCCTAAGGTTCGGGCTAATTCTTGCTGCACTACTCGGGATAGTCTTCATGGCGCCTGGTGCTGTAATGGTAGCGGGCAACGCCACTAGAAATCAATTCGGTAAGATCGCAGTCGCCGGCCCTATTTCCAATATGATCCTCTGGGTATTAGGATTCCTTGTTTGGTTAGGTTTGGGGTCTTTACCTGTGCTGAGCACTGTAATCTACTACTGGCTATGGGGGAACTCAATTCTGTGCGCATTTAACATGCTTCCCTTTGGACCTTTAGACGGAAAAAAGATCAAGAATTGGTCGGAGCCTATTTTCTACACATGCCTTTGTGTTGCATTGGCAATGGTATATACCACGATTATGATCTAATATGGCACACTCAGATTGCGTTCAAAACTGGGGACTCGTCACAGTGGAAGAAGGTCATTAGCGCCCACCAAGTAATCATATCCAAACTGTTCACTACGTTCGAAACTCCAGTGTTCTCTTCTCCGTATCCTTTTCCGATTGTATCCATCCACTGTTCCCATTCTTCCAGCGTATCACATGTCTGGTGATAGCACCAGTATCCATCAACTAGCCCGCCGAAACCAATCGTCACCGTCCCCAGGTTGTCTTGGAAACTAGCATGATCACTCCTCGCTGTGGTATCCTCGTAGACTACAACTTCAGGCCTTCCACTGTCTAGCCAGACATCGGTTTTCCAAGTTTCTGCAGGGTAGCTCGCCCCTATCAAAGTCCCCATCTGGTTTTCCAACCCCAGCGCATCAGATCCAATCCAGTTCGAGAGGCCAACCATTCCAGGCTGATCCAAAGTTTCGTGATTAGGCCCCGGTCCGATGTAAACTCTCAACGGCCAGACTTCCGCGTCCTTGGGATATCCCCCTTCATCGATTTGTGGATCAGGATCACCATGAGGGGCCCCTCCGCCACCAGGCCAATTCACACCAGCCATATCCAGATTGATGTAATTGGTAACGGTGACATCCGGATTGTCCTCTTTGACGTAGTAGTCAGTCCAGTAATCGGACCCCCTCTTCCCTCCCTCCTCGCCAGACCATAGACAGAAAACCATAGTCCTACGACTCTCGAAGTCCATCAAAGCACGCGCAGTCTCCATTACCATAGCAGTTCCACCAGAGTTGTCGTACGCACCCACTCTGGTTCCGTAAGTCCTAGTACCCGTCACATGAGGATCAAGTAGAACCGCGTTTGCTGGCGGGGCGACATCGAAGTGAGCTCCGAAAACCAACCACTCGTTCGGGAACAGTTCTCCCCTCTTGTACGCACAAACGTTGTATGACTCAGGATTCTGACTTCCGAAAATATCTGTAAACTCGAACCTATGTGCAATCACTTCCAAACCAAATGACGATAGCTCCGAGATCAGATACTGCGCAGCATCTTCGTAAGCTGGATTTCCCTGTCCAGCCCAACGGTCCCAATAGCCTGCCTTACCATCTACAATGTCAAAAGTGTCAGTCGGATCGGTTATTTCATAGACTCTTTCGTAGACCTCTCTCCCATGTACAATACCACTTGAGTGGGGTCCTCCTTCGCTAGCTCCCACGGTAGTTGGCCGCTGAGCAGGAATTACCTTTACCGATACTGCACCACCAGTCGAATTACTATTTTCAACAGAATCTAGAGTAGAGTTCCCTATATTCCTTGAGACACCAAAACTATCCGAGCCGGAAGCACCACCCCTTTCTAACCAGGTTTCCCAAGACTCGTTTACCCTTCTCAAAGGCCAATCTGCCCGACCGATCTCCCCTATCAGAAAAACTAGCGAGTCAACCCTAGGGGGGGCTAAAATTTCCAATGCATAGCTTCCTTGAACATCAATGACAGTAGAATTCTGGACAAACGAACCTGAAGGACTAATTATCAAGTATGGAATAAATATCGACATATCTTTGCTGGCTTGGAAAGTAACCTCCTGGAAAACTCCGGAAATGAGGGTTTCCGGACCAACCTGCAAGTCTTCCGCTGAGGACTCCTTGCTATCCACCCCTAAGCAGCCGCTTAGAGGAGCCGAAAGCATCACGAATGCCACCAAGAAAACTCTCATGGTATCCACTATGCTGAAGAAAGCCTCCTCTTTATTACAATTCCATTGTCAGTAACCTGCAACACTTCTACAGTTGGTTGTGGAGCCACATATCCCACGTTTGAAGCGGCCGCCTCCTCCATCTTCTCCAATGCTATTGCCCGTCTCTTCTTCTTCCGTCTAACAGACTTTCGCCTAACTCTCCAAAGGAAGAAAAGAAGCAAGCCCATCAAGTAGAATTGTACTTGGGTAAGGACCCACATAGGAGTTAGAAGTACGCCGAACTCTAGCTCTGCTTCTGGCATCTCCTCGCCAGCTACCATCTTGTAGGTAATCACCTGTCTTCGAGAATCCTCATCGATTCTGCTCTCCACGGCCCCACCATTCGACGTCACTCCCTCCAACTCTATTCCCAGAGGGAGGATCAGTGTTATTGACCCTCCTAAGTGCATGTCCATCTCTTCGGGTCCGACGGTCGTTGATGGCACCCCTACGCTGAAATTCGAAGGACCCCTTATTCCATCCGGAGAAACTAGACTACCAGATAGGGCATTAGTTAGGCCATCCATCGCGGACACCATAGGGTCAAGGAAAGGCGCAATAATGGCCCCAGACGTAGATTCGGTAACAATACCAACCTTCAGTCCCTCTCCCTCTTCTCCTCGAGCCATTGAGATGAGCTCCATCCATGAATTATCAACTCCTACTGAGACACTAACCATTGGGATTTTTAGACTAAAAACAATTCCACGCTCGTCTCCTATTTGAGAATCGTCATCGAATAGATTTCCGTCAGGGAACCCAATCTCTAGCGAAAACCCAGACATGTCGAACGTCCCGAAAACATCGCTAAATTCCTCATTGCTACTCAATGCCGATGTACCATCCTCGATCATGGCTTGAATATCATTTTCAAGCTCGGATGTAAAATATGTGAGACCTGTTGCATTGTCGTTTGAAATCGGTAAACTCTGATCACAGTAGGTTTTACCGTTGTTACAAATCGAAAAATCAATTTCTAAGGGATCCCCTCTGGAACCAACATCCAGAATTACCCTAAGCAAATCAGATGGTAGAACTTCTAATCCTAAGGAAACCGTTTCACTGTTCAATGAATCGAATAACGATTCTGGTACGGCGATTCTGTGTACTGCCAGATCAATGGTAAGCTCGAACTCAACAGTCACACCCTTACTTATCGGCAAACTCGCGAAAGATAGCTTCTTAAGATCTAATTCTACATCCGCATAGGCACAGGTTTTCAAGGAGGAAGTACAAACCCTGTCTTCGCTTAAATCGTTACACTCATCCGAGCTTGTTTCGGAGCAAATAGCATGTTGCCATGAGTACAACGAATCAGAGCCTGCTAGGCTAATAGAACCGTCATGAGAACCGGAAACCCGATATGATAACTCGACAGTATTACCTCCGTCTGCAGTTGAAGACCACGAAGGAAGAACGATTGCCAAAGTCAAATCTGCACTGACGCCTTCAGGCAGCATACCTCCTACGAAACTCTCCATTGTATCATCGCTTAGAACTGTAGAGAACTCTAGACCAGAGTTCAGAAGCATACCAAGATCATCACCGGTTACGGAGTTCAAGAAACCCACATCCGCCCCAAGATTCCCTCCTAGAAGGTCAGCTAGGCTAAATGGGAACGTATGACTGGTTGAAGTCATGTATACTGGATAATTATCTTCCATCGCCAACGCGCCTTCTAGACAGAAATGAACCCCTCTCATACACCCCATACTATGTGTGTAGTTCAACCCACCACTATCAAGTGGTGCTTGGGAATTAGAAATCCACTGAAATGGCCCCATCTGTACATTCAATCCTGGTTTAGAATTTGCAACAGCTTGTCCTATTTCACTTACGGGAATATTTTGAGACAACTCAGAAAGATCTAACAGACCTGTGTGATAGGCCATTCTGATTCCGTCGGAGGTAATGACTGGAATCGTGGCCTTATCTTTGTCCATCAGGGGTTTGACCCCCCAGCTATCTAGGGTGCTAGTCTGAATTTGATAAATTCCAGCTACTACCTCAACAAAGGCATTGTTTTCATCAGACATATCCACGACAACCCTAAGATCCAGACTTTTTGCCTGAGAGTCGATGCTCACTACGCCAGTTGAGACGCTCTGTCTGAACCCCATTGTCATATCGAGATCTCCTGGGAGGTCCTCATCAAGAAGACCAGCTGAAGGCTGTCTGTTGTCAATCTCCCATAGGCCGTAATGGTAGGACCCATCAACGGAGCTAACCTCGTTTCCGCCGTTTCCGCCGGCATTAGTCACGGAGGCATATTCCGGAGGATGGATTGCGTAGGAGCCCTTGTGTCCAGGACTTACCAATACATCGAATTTAGCAGTGACTTGTGACCCCATTACAAACATTCCTTCCAAAGCCGTATCAAGATTCTCTGCATTAACTCCGCTAATTCCGTACGTATCGCCGATATTCAGTGAAATATTTACTGTAGTCGATATGCAAATAGGAGGTTCGAATGCATTCCCATCTCCATCCTGAGTAGGGTCAATGCTGCAATCTACAGCAGACATGGCCCCCGATGAGTCGGGAAGAAAGACCCGATTAGCCCATCCAGTTTCTGGGGTTGAGGATCCCCCCCAACCAGAAAGGAATTGGCTAATGCTCCCGTCTATCTCGCTTAGGAGAGTTTCCTCCACAGTAGGGGAACTGGGGTCATTAGGGTCCGAGTTTTCATCGAAAGAAGATCTTAGTACATCAGCAGGAAGACCATCCCCATCGTTAATGTTGTCAAGCTCCAGATTTACCCCAAGTCCATCGAATAATCCCATTCCAGAGCGATCCCACTCTCGAATGGCCCAAGAGGCTTGGAACTGGATTTCAGTAGGACTAGTCATATTGAAATTGAACATACCTTCTACCCAGGAAGGAACGTTAGAAGTCCCGTCACTGGCATCAAAGCGACTGTCACATTCTCCACCCAGGTACTCGTCCTGACAAATGACCATTTCGTCCAGTCCATCTTCCGAAATTACAACCGGTGAGAAGACTTGAACTAGGAAAATTGCTATTAGAATAACCGAAGACTTCACACCCGTGGTAGGAGTCCTGTCCTTAGCGTTCCGCTCAGTCATGTCGTAATGACTCTACGAGTCATTGTTAATGGATTCGGTGGAGGGAGTCAGAAAAACAGTGCCAACCAATTCATCCGATGAAAACTGAGAGACAAGTGAGACTAGCATCAACCTCTCTGAATTCCGACATCTCGATAGTTGTAATTGAAAAGCCAGCATTCATCAAAAGTTGCCGGGTCTTAACGTATCCTTCTGCCATAATTATTCTATCACCGTAGGCTATCGTGTTCGCGGCATAGGCCTCATTTTCTGGAATCCAAATTACTTCCTCTGCGAAGTGTAGGTCAGCTTCAGTCAAATGACCTCTCGCAGCAATTAGTGTACCAGCCCTAGGACTCGAACAAACAGTAGTCAGGTGGAGAGTTGAATTGGGTACTTGAAGGAGTTGAACATCGATACCGATTGATCTAGCGTGTTCAGTTAGAAAAGCTGCTCCCTCCTCATTGGTTCTTGCCGATAAACCGACGAGAAACCTGTCGTCAAAGAACACGACATCGCCACCATCCATTGTAGCACCAGAGGGCATCACCTCAATCCCGAAATCACTCGAGAGAAAATCAGAAACTGAGTGCTGCTCCCCGTCTCTGCTAGGATGGCCAGGATTCGTGATCACCACCTTATCATCTAATACTATGGCCGTGTCTTCGGTGAAACAGCAATCCGGAAAACCTTCCAATGCAGGAAGAGTAATAACTTCAGATCCATGAAACCTTAGTGCCGCGAAATAAGCTTCTTGTGCACCAATGGCCTTATCGTAATCAGGCGTCCTAGATCCAAGGAATTCCGATACCGCCTTAGAATAGTCAGGTGACACTTCACGAGTCAGAGCGCGACCCCTACTCCTGTCGAAAGTTCCCGGCACGAAACTCCCTTAGGACTCTCATTCATAACCATTAGCAAAGCGGAATTATGATTCCTAAATCCGGAAATTGTATGCATATCCATTATGGACATCCTCGTCCTGATAAAATACGATGGAGACTTGCGCATGAAGAATCTGGATGAACTTCTGGAGGCCCGAAATATCCACATCAGCGAGGCATTATCATTGGCTCATGGACACCCTCTTCATATCGTGAAGGGAGAGATGCAATATCTTCATTCGGCAGACGGAACAAGATATCTTGATCTTGTAAACAACGTATCTCATGTGGGACACTGCCACCCACATGTGGTACAAGCAGGTCAGAAACAGATGAGTATCCTAAACACAAACAGCAGATATGTCTACCCCGGTTTAACTAACTATATTTCCAGAATCTGCTCCACACTTCCCGAGACTCTTAGCGTGGGCTTTCTAGTCAATTCTGGCTCAGAAGCCAACGAGCTAGCAGTCAGGCTCGCGAGAGCGCACACCGGTAATTTCGATATGGCTGTAATCGAAGGAGCATACCATGGTCATACGGGGATGCTAATCGACCTCAGCCCCTACAAATTCAGGGGCCTAGGTGGGAAGGGAAAGCCTGAGCATTGGGTCAATGTCTTGCCTATACCAGACTCATACAGGAGAGCAGGAATAAATTTCACCGAAGAAGCGATTTCATATTTGGATCAATGTGGCCCACTTGCCGGAGTTTTAATTGAGTCTATGTTATCATGTGCAGGGCAGATCCCACTTTCCAGCGAATATCTTTCCACAGTAGCAACAGAAATTAGAGGAAAAGGGGGTCTTTTAATCGCGGATGAGGTACAAGTTGGATTTGGGAGGACAGGCTCAAACATGTGGGCATTCCAAGATAGCGAAGTCATTCCAGATATGGTTGTGATGGGTAAGCCGATGGGCAATGGACACCCGATGGCAGCGGTGTTCACCACGAACGAGATCGCTTCTTCTTTCGGAGGAATGGAGTTCTTTAGCACATTTGGTGGAAACCCTGTATCTTGTGCTATAGGAATGGCCGTAATGGATGTTATAGAAGAAGAAGGTCTGGTGCACAAAGCAAGAGATATGGGAGCTAGAATGATCGCAGGACTAGAATCTCTGATGGAGGATTACGAACTAATTGGGGACATCCGTGGAAAGGGACTTTTTCTAGGCATGGAACTGGTAAGGAACCGGACCACTCTTGAACCCGCCCCAGGGCAAGCATCAATTTTGGTAGACAAAATGCGGGATATGGGGATTCTATTGAGCACTGACGGCCCCCTTCACAATGTTATCAAGATTAAACCGCCTATGGTTATCATGCAAGACGATATTGATGAGACACTATCAAAATTAGGCTTATGTCTTGCATCACTATGAAAAGACTCCTGACTTTTTTGTACAATACCTTTTGCGACTTTTTGCAACATATATCGAGCATTTGAGGCCTATTTTGATATGGTTTTGCAGCTAGTGGTTCTGTTAAGGTGGATAGGAATGGAGCCAAATAAGAGTGAGAAAACTGAGCATAATAGACAGAAAGTAACGATGAGCGTCATTGCTCTCGCATTCGCCTCTCTTCTAGCCGGCGCTTCGGTCGCGGCTACTCTAGAAGAGTATGCAGCGCCCGTATACGCAGAGGCAGACCCCTTTGAGGGGGCGGTAGACGATCTGACTGGTGAGGATACTTGGGAGGAGAAGGAAGCAGACGCCAAGCCAATGAGCAAGCAAATCAGAAAGGCAATGAAGAGTAGGATGGACGACAGGATGGATGACAGGACAGAACACCTAGAAAAGAGGATTGAAATTGACTCCAATCTAATCATAGCCTTCCAATACTGCCTTGATAGCACTGATTGCGCAGCTGATAATGAAACACTATTGGAGATGATCGAGAAGATAACTTGGGCCGTTGATGGTATGCAGGCTAAGATAAATGGGTCAGAGACCTTGACGCACGAGGACTGGACCGTCAAAGCCGATGACGAACGTTTTTGTTTAAGGGAAGAAAATGGAGTATATCTTTACGATTGTGACGATAAGAAATACAAGGATTGGGACGAGAGGAAGGACTGGAACGAGACAGATAAGGTAGAGTTCGCTGAGGAGAAGGAGACAGAGCTCATGACAGCACAGGTGGCCATATCCTTCTGTCTTGATTTCTCGGAATGCATAGCAGACTCAGAGACTATAGAGACCGCTCTGGAGCGTATGATTTCACGAGCAGACCATCATAGTGATTGCGCAGAAGACGGAAGATGCGATCGCGACCATGACAATAGGAAGGGATTCCGAGGTAGAATAGGTGGGGCTATCTGTAAGATGATGGATAGTTGCGAGGACCGCGAACGGACGCTTCCAGCTCAACATACAATAGATATCACTCAAGAGCTGTGCGAGTCCAGGATGGGGGTATGGACAGAGGCCGTTGATCGTGATGATGGAGTATTCTACTGCGATTGGAGTGAATTGGAAGAAGAGTCAGATACAGATGAGTCCTCTGAGGAAGATGACAGAGAGGACGACCAAGAGACCTCTCAAAACCAAGAGGAGTGCGAGGCCAATGGTGGTACATGGTATGAGGACAGACAGTATTGTCAGACAGAGTGACCGATGAAGTGAACAGATCTTAGGCCCGATACACCGAGCCGCCCAACATTCACATCTGCATCGCTATCGCGTAAGTCATGGGCGCGGGTACTAGAGGTGATTTGGAGGGACCAATGGATAGAGTAGCCAAAATAACGCTCTCTCTAGGAGGATTCATGCTTGCTCTTTTGATTGCTGCCCCATTCACATTCGAGACCGACTCATCAGGATATCTGGCATCTTACCTAATCTACTCTCTTTTCCTAACAAGCATAGGTGTAATCATCGGCGTTTCTCTGATGTGGCTTAACGATCCACGAAGAAACATGAGGATCAAAGAAAACACACATGTAACAAGTAGGCCGATGCTGTCGGAGGCCCAGCAGAAGGTTGTTGCGTTGCTAGAAGCAAACGACGGATCGATGTGGCAGGCAGAACTAGTTAGCCTGACAGGATTCACCGATTCAAAGGCAAGCAGGCTGCTATCGAGAATGGAGGCAGAAGGCCACATTAGGAGGATTAGGGACGGAATGGGAAAGAGAGTTGAGCTAACGGAGATGATATCCTGAAACCAGAAACAGATAGAGATCGAATGATGCCACTCGTTTTCGCACTAGCATTGCTGATTCTTGCAATTTCTCTCAGTACCCTCTTTTCGATGGAGAACTCACTCGAGGAAGGAAGAGGGCCTCAGGGGGTGATGCTATTCATGACCATCCCATTGATGGTACTGATTGCAGCTCTAATGCTCCTGATGGCGAACAGGTTTGGAAGGGGGCCAAAACAACTCACTGCGGATCAATATTCAACCATAGCATTGATGATGGCGATGTTCATCATTGGAATGATTATTGAGCCAGAGATTCCACGTCTGCCAGAGTTATCGGACGATCTAATAGGAATCGCCTTCCTTCTGGTACCAACATCACTTATCGCCCTATTGATTTTCCCATTGGGCCAAAAAAATTACGATGAAGAGGAATAGGATGGACCAGTTTCACAGAGATCTTATCTTGGAAAGAAATCTCCAAGAAACACTAGACAAGGGACATTCGGTTTGGATAGTAGGAGATATCCACGGTTACCTAGAGGAATTCCAAGAACTCTTGGCAAAACTAGAACTCTCTCATGACGACATGGTTCTCTGTTTGGGTGATTTGATAGATAGGGGCCCGGATAGCCAAGGGGTGCTTTCTATAGTGAGAGATAGCGACCAGATTTTCTCAATCAAGGGAAACCACGAACATATCATGTCAGAGGCCCTCTCCAACAACGGACATCGCAATGATTTCTGGACCGGCAAGATTGGGGGTAGGGCTACTTTAGAATCCATGGGAGCAACCGAGAAGGAACAGATAGAGAAAGCAACCGAATGGACCGAATTCACAGATAGACTACCAACTGAGGTGATCCTTAGGCGATTCCGTTTCACTCACTCTGGATACAGCTTGGGAACCCCATTGGATGAACAAACCGACGAGCAGCGACTTAAGTCACGAGAAGTATTCCGTGCAAAGGCTCCACTGGACCCAATTAGGCAGATAGTTGCTGGACACACGCCTGTCCAGATGCTCACAAACTTCGATGTGGACCCCCCACTTAGTGGCATATGGAGGAGTCCGGTGAGGTTGAAAGACGGTAGAGCCTCAGCCGTATTGATAGATACGGGAATCGTCCTGAGAGACCCTGGTTACAGACCGAGAATTACCGCATATGAACTCCGGACGGAGAGAATAGAAGAGGTAGAAAGGATCGGTCAGATTCGGACTTGAACATAGTCATCTTTAATTCTAGTTTCGTAGATTGGGAGATCTTTCTTCTTTGAAAGCTTTCCAACCAATTTTCCGTATGCTGGGAAAATAGGGAACGGAGACCACTCCACAAGACTTCCATCATCCAAGCAATGCGTTGTTTGGTGTAGAGGGCACGTTATGCATCCGTCCTTCACCTTGCCCCCCAGTCCCAATGGCCATCTCATATGTCTGCAAAGGCCCTCAGTAGCGTGATACTTTCCTTCGTACTGTACCACCATCAGGGTCTTGAGTCCTAGTGTGACCATTCTCGGCTTATCTGGCTTCAGCTTTTTGAGACGAATTGCATTTTTCCAGTGCATCTAACTCCTCACATTTGACATTCCGCCATCTAGATGGAATACTTGACCAGTAATATTGTCAGGAGCTGCCGTAAGTAGCCAGTGAATTGTAGAGGCTACTTCCTCGGCAGTGTTGATTCTCTTGAGCGGTATCATCTCAACTGCTGCATCCTTGGATGCTTCTGAAGAGGTTATGGGTCTGGAAAGACGAGTTTCAGTAAGACCAGGAGCTACTGCATTCACTCTAATCCCTCTTCTGCTATATGTTGCTGCAGCAGACCTTACCATTGCCTCAACTCCTCCCTTAGCAGCAGAAATTGCCTCATGATTTACTAGGCCCAAACTTCCTGCAACGCTAGATGTGAAAACCACTCTTCCACCCCCGCTTCTAAGCATTTGCTTGCAAGCAACCGATAGAGTCACGAACGCACTAGTGAGGTTAGTGGAAATCACTTCGTCGAACGCTTCTCTGTTCATTGCATGAGGGGGCCTGACCGCGAAAGAGCCTACAAGATGAGCAACTCCGTCCACGGTCCCCTCACCACTCGAGAGACTGGCCATGACCGCCTCTAAAACCAAACTCTCGTCATTGGCGTCTCCAACAAAAATCTCCACCAATTCATTCGAGAAGTCAGATACTCTGCTTTCATCTCTTACGAGAAGGGTGACCTTGCTTCCCTCACCAATCAGCTTCTTTGTCAGCAGCAAACCTATGTCGCTACTACCGCCTACAAGTAGGAAAGACCCCATTCTATCTCCTCAGAATTACGACTCTTGCTCTTTAATCCAACTATTCAGCTGTGCTTCCAATTTGATCCATAGATCATCGTTCATAATTCCAGAGATTTACTTGAGTATATATACAGTAGTTTCAGATTTATATCTAGTACTATGGGGATCTAATCGACTCAATCAATCTCTGACTGGTTTGCCAGCCTCCCAGCCACAGAGAAATCAAAACTAGGACCACTTGCCCTAATCCCCTCAGAACATGCCAGTGAGTTTCGTATACTCTACCGTTCAGGGGAACATCATTTATCCACATATTCAGATTTGCCCAATACAGAACAAATAGCAATAGCGTTAGTCCTAATGCTGCTTCTTTTCTGAACCAAGGCAACGCTACCCCCACACCCAGAAGGATTTCGAAGAAACCACTGGCGTATACCCAGAAGCGAGCACTTCCAAGTAATTCGGGTACAATTGGCTCGAACCATGCCGGATCGCGGAAGTGCTGGATTCCTACCCAGGCAATCCATAGCCCATAGGGAACTGCAACTAAGTGTTCAACCCAGTCTTCCATTCTATCAGTCCGTGTTTTCACGAACTAGTGCGAGGTGAAGTGCGACCCCCACAGGCATTAGCATGACTCCGAAGAAAACAGACACAGTCGTTATCCACCTCTCGCATTCTCTTTCCAAGCACCTTTTCCACATCCATCTAGTGACTACTATATCTCCGGCCACAAAGTGAGCCCATGCTGCAGCTGCTCCAGCTCTAGTAGCAAGTAAATCTGCTAAGCCGTCCAAGACACTGGAAGGATCCATCGTTTCCTTTGAGAAATCAATCAGAGCTTGTGGATTGGACACCATTAGTGCCCACCAAATTAGAATTGGACCAAGGAAGAACCATGGGCCACTCATTGCGGCATGCGTCCTCTCATGATCTGGATACGCCAGCATACCAATCCAGAAGGGACCGACCCACATTGTGGAAAGAAAGAATGCTAGATCATATACGTCCATATTTTACCCTATTTCGCCTTCAATTTTAGCTTTGGCCTTCTAATGTCCTCGAACCAGGGGTCCATACCATTCCAATCGGGATCAATCCCCATGTCCGCACAAATCATCTTCGCGGAGATTCTACCACTCTCTAGAATTGTAGGAAGACCGCTACCGGGGTGTGTCCCTCCCCCAACAAGATACAATTTCTCCAGCTCCTCGAATTTATTCTGTGGTCTACGCCAGAGCATCTGGTCAAGTCCATGTGCCAGATTGAAAACAGCCCCTTTGTATATATCTCTAGATGCCCAGTCATCCGGTGTAACTATGGTCTTAGACACAATGTGATCCTTCAGATTATTGAATCCCAGATTCTCCATCTGCTTGAGGATCACATCCATGTAGTCATCCTTGATTTCGTCCCAGTCAATTCCTTCATGGCTTCTGCTTGCTGGCACTAGAACATAGATAGTTGAGTGTCCTTCTGGAGCCATGGTTGGGTCTGTAATGCACGCATTCTGGACATAAACAGACGGATCATCCCAGGTAACCTTGTTCTCTGTGACCTCTCTCAGATTCTTTTGATAGTCCTTGGCAGCGTAGATTTGGTGATGGGGTGTATCGTACAATTTGTCGATGCCAAGGTACAGCATGTATGTCGAGCACGAGTAGGACTTTTCGTCCAATTTCTTGTCTGACCACTTCCTACGTAGGCCATCTGGGATCAGTCCCTTCATCCCAGTTGCGAAGTCTACGTTCATCACATACCTATCTGCTGAGTAGGTACCCTGATCGGTCTTCGCGCCGACTACAGTCTTACCCTCGAAAATGAACTCACTGACTGGCTCGTTAAGTCGGATTTCGACCCCCAGTTCTCTTGCTATTTCTCCCATTCGATTGGTTATAGTCCCAAGTCCACCCTCTGCATGGAAGACCCCATGTTCGTACTCTAGGTAAGCTAGAATGGTGAATAGACTAGGTGCATGGAACGGGCTCATGCCTAGATACTTGGTCTGGAAAGACATTGCAAGCTGCATTCTCTCATCAGGAAACATTCTCGCTAGATCAGACGCAACCGATCTCCAAGGTCTTAGAACCTTGGCCACTCTTAATGCTCTCTTGCTTACAAGATCCAGAGGACCTCTCCATGGTGTATTGAGACATCTCTTTGAGAGCTCCATCTTAGTCCTATTATCCTCTATGTATCTTCTAAATCCGTTAGCATTCTCTTCCCCACAAAGGTCGGAAATCTGTGAGACCATATCTTCCAAATCGGTAGTTGCATTCAAACTACCACCAGCGCCGAAAACTAGACGATAGTTTGGGTCCAGTGGTATCAGGCCAAGATCTTCATGAGCATCCTTCCCAATCGCGGCGAAAATCTCCTCAGCGATCTCGGGATAGTGGAAGAATGTAGGCCCATTATCGTACTTGTATCCGTCCTTTTCGAAGACCCTTGTCCTTCCTCCTACGCCATCTGATTTCTCAAGAATCGTTACATTCACTCCGGCCTTTGCAAGAAGCATAGCACAAGCAAGACCTCCCGGCCCAGCACCCACGATTAACACATCACTATGCGACTCCATCTGCTCACTCCATCTTCAGGCCATCCCTGAACTCAACCAGGGACGGGCCCATCTCAGCAATCAACTTGACCTCTGGATGAGTTCGAATCACCAATCCATCCATGTACATCAAAGAGCGTATTATGGGAAAGGCCTCCTCCCCGAAGTCAGCCCCAGCGTCTTCCACAGCGGTACGTACGGTTTTCATCATAAGATCGGTGAGACTCTGTTCTCCGACGCTCTTCTCACCGAAACCTGCATAGATTTCGGACATTCTTAATTTGAATCTAGAAACCCTTTCTTCGGTTGGCCTATCTTGGGCCAATCCCAGTAGCGCCTCAAATGCGAGATCTAACTCGTTTTTTGATAATCCTTCGAAAAACTTGAACAGAGGCAGGCTAACATTACGAGGAGCGTCGCAGATAGCTCCGTTATCTATGAAAACGAAGTCACCAGATTCGTCAATCATACAGTTTCCTGGGTGTAGATCTCCATGGAAAGTACCGATTCCGAACATGTATGCCCCGTGAATTCTAAACAGCTCTATTAGATAGTCCCAAGACAAATCCTCATCTCCAATCTTCTCCTCGAGAGTTTTCCCTCTTACGAACTCTGAAACCAGCACATGCTCGTTAGACAACTCTGGGTAGTACTTCGGGAACCTCAGCTTTGGCATTGGAAATTCGTCAGCAAGGTCGATTTGGATTTTCATCAGCTCTTCGCCTCCCTTTATTTCGTTGCGCAAGTTCAACTCCCTGGTTGTGTAGTCCTCTACGTGCCTCAGCAGAGCAACCGGGTTACCAACTCTTCTTAGCTTTGGAGAGAGAGTAATCGCTACCTTCATCATCCTCACCATCCTCTTGACATCTCTCTGGAATTTCTCCTTGTGTTCGGCCTTGACCACCTTTACCACAACATCCTCTCCAGTCACAAGTTTGGCCTTGTGAACTTGACCTACCGAAGCTGCAGCAAGTGGCTCTTCATCGAACCATGAGATCGAACCACGAAACGATTGAGGGGCCCTCTCGTCCAGAATCCTTTGAACATCCTCATTTGGTATTGTGGAAGCATTCCTGTACATCTTTTGTAACTGTCTACACTTCTCGATGCTGAGCATGTCGGGCCTTAGCGCAAAAATCTGCGTCAGCTTCACAGCCAGCAGGCCTTGCTTCTGAATCCAGTCCAAATCTGCGGGCCCGTCTTTCCTAATTTCTCGTAGGAATCTCAGGAATGTTAGGGCCCTCATATAACTCCTGCAGGCAGTTCTCCATTTCAAATTCTGTTTGCTATTTAGCAAGAAAATCCGTTAATTCGGAGACTCCTAGGATGATATCGCACTCCCAGATTGTCCAAACATCCCAACCCAATTCAGTGAGTGACTGCTCCTTTCTGCGATCCCTTTCAATATTCTTTTCGAACTTAGTCTTCCAATAATCTACGTTTGACTTAGGAAGAGCTAGATTGCATTGGGGGCATCTATGCCAGAAGCATCCATGAACGAAAAGAGCCAACTTCTTACCAGGGAAGGTAATATCCGGTCTACAGAGATATCTGCCGCTATTATCGTTTATTCTCCAGTGAAGCCTGTATCCAGAGTGACCCGCCGCTCTGAGCATCTTCCGAACAATCATCTCAGGCTTGGTATTCTTGCTAGTGTTCGCAATCATCACGTTATGTACGGCCTGCGAGGATGCAGGTGGAACTTCTAGCGTCATGGGCTAGATTCCTGCGTTAGAACGCTCACTCTTCCACTCTAGCACCTATACCAGTCCATTCCTGAGTTGATGCTAACAAGGTTACTGGGATGATTATGAACCAGATTATCGGACCGATTAAGTCGAGCCACTCGTATCCACTGGACTCCATCTCCCCAGTTAGAGAACCTATGACAGCTGGCAGCACCATCAGATACAGAACCGAGGGCAGAATCATGACTCTGCGGGCCAAGACCTCCTCGGAAACCATAGCGAAGGCAAAGACTCCTCCTAAAACTAACACGACCGCGAGGAACTCCATGCTCTCCTCAATCTCCACAGCAATCCAGACGTGTAGGACCGCCCATGCTATATTCGCCATGGCTACATTTCTGTGGTCGAGCAACCTGTCGATCAAGCGATCACTCATCAGAATTCCAACCCAGTACTCCTGTCAGCGCTGTCATTCCCCAGAGTATCATAGGGGGCACAAAGTCAATTGAAAACCCCCAATTTATAGGCTCTGTTGCATATGTCACCTCAAGCTCCAAAGCCATGCAAATAACGAACCAAACCCATACGGGCCCAGCTATGACAGCCGCGAGCCGAGCCTGGGCCTGACCTTCATTCAAGAATATGGCATAGAGCATGTAAACCGAAATTACCAGAAAAATTCCAGATACCATCAACTCATTGTCGTTGTCCGGATCCATTGGTAATAGGGTTCCCATGAACGTATGTCCTAATGCCAAGATAATCAGCCACCACTTTGGGTTCAATGCCTCTGTCTTCCAATCCACTTCACTCACCCCCATCTTCCAGATTCAGGTAACCCGATGCAGAAAGACCAATTAGAACTAGGAAAAGCGGTGCAGCTTGTTCCACTGGTACACTATAGTCGTTCGAGTTGGAAACGGTCAGCAGGACTAAGAAAGTCACGATGAAAGTCAATCCAGAGACCAAGGCCATCTTAGCCCGCGCAGAGTCATTTAGCATCAATCCTGATGCAATAGCAAGAACTCCGTATGGTATTCCGAAGAGCCCCCAACCCTCTTCATATCCAGTTGCAATAGCCAACTCTCGATCAGAGAGGGAACCATATCCTTCCTCAAGAGCGTCAGTCGCTATATCTCCTCCCGTTACGAAGTTCACCAAACTGAACAGGATATTTACTCCTCCTACGCCAATTAGCCAGTATTTTGGATTCATGTACTCATTTGTCATATCCTCTTCCGATAGGAGGAAGGAAATGAACTATTCTTTCAGATTTGAAAAAATAGATTGATAATAGATATCACAAATTATGATGAAAATCAGGGAAGAGGCCCCGATCCACTTGACTCAGCTAGCCAACCCATAGCGGACCTGTAATCGTCTTCGGACTCCGATCCTTCCTCCTCAAGCAGAGCTTCAGCAGAATCCCACAGGGCTCTTAGGGCTGGCACCCAGTCTCCTCCCTTGTCCCTACTCTCCTCGTCGAATCTCCAAGCATCGGATTCGGTCCTATCGTGTACCACGAGCCATGCCCAACCCATTGCAGCATCCAATCCCCTACCTTTCCTCGCCATCGAGACGGTCGACGCGACACCATCATCCGCTGCTTTCCTGACCAATCTATCAGCGAAAGAGAGGGGCGGGGGGAGTTCCTCGCTCTCCCAAGGGAGCCTGTCCAACTTCTTCGCAGTACTGAGTGACTCGTTCAACTCCCTGAGGAAGGCACCGAACCCCTGCTTTCTCTTTGTCTGTCTGGAGTGGACATCTTCTGCATCCGTACCGGTTAGTCCGAAGAGATCCTCTAGAACCCCCATTCCATAGTCAGGCCAAAGCGAGACTAGTACCGGATGGCACGAAGAGTCTTCTAGCCTGATCACGGGATCCTCCAAGTCAATCACTAATCCATCTGATCTCACGTGAAACCCTCCTTCGACCGACTCTATTATGCTCGAAAGAGCCTTCCTTTCGAACTCCGTCCCGCTCATGTGGCCAAGAAAACCTTCCCTGTTTTCATCTTCGAACCAGTTGTTTCCTACTACGAATCCCTCGGTTATTGAGTTTAGAATCCCAAGTCTGCATGCACGAGAAATCAAACCATCCTCGAGAGACATCTTCAGCCACAGCTCGAGAATCTCGGTAACCCTCTCCAAGCCCTCAGGGGGGAGGGACTTTCCGTCCGGCCATCCCTCAGGCCTCCAAATCCACGAGGCATCGCAGACATCGCCCAGTTTGTTTGGAGGCATCATGGAGACAGCCAAGCTTCTAGCCATCGGCTCGTCTGTCTTAGCCAGCGCACTGGGTGAGATTCCAACCACAGTGCCATCAGAGAATTCGAGTCTGAGCCAGCCATCTCTGGTCGAATCACCTTCGCGGACGATGGCCTCATCAAGACCTACAGACCACTTGCAATCATCGCCCTGCAGTTCAACGGAAGTATTCTCCAGAGACCACTGAACCCATTCGGAGGGGGGGTCTGGGTCAAAGCCGGTGAAGACGAAACCACCATCCCACGAGAAGAAGTACTGTCCTGCTTTTGCATGATCATCCCAAACCAATAGTCTCAGACGCGGGTGATTGAAATTCTGAATCCCAACTAAATGACCGGGCCTTCCACTCCCCCTCTTAAGATAACTTGCATTACCATAGACCTCACTCTTGAATACTGAGACCGTGCTTAAATCCTCTTCCGATGCGGCAACCAGACTTCCAGCTAGAGATCTAGAGACGTCTCCTCCGCTTCTCTTCGACATCCTCTTCTTGAGCCATCGTACGTCATTCCTCTTGGAAGACACCGACTCGAGCTCCTTTAGCGTCAATGCCATCGGATCCTTGCTACCGAAGAATGAGATCTTTCCTAGCTCACCTGTGATTTCTGGAAGGAAGGCTTCCGGATTGTCGATCAATGCATCCAAACTCCTCTCTAGCCTCCTCTGAATCTCCCTAGAGGCTTGCTTTATGCCTCTTACCCTGACCTTCTTCTGCCGATTTCTGTCTCCAGGAAATCTAACCTCTGCCGGTGGCTTGGCCATATTATCAACCACCCCGAGTAGAGTATTCGACTTGATTCCGTCGGAACGGAACTATCCCTCTTTTCGACGTTCGAATGCATCAGATTCGTTTTCACTCATATCGGAGGGTATAATCAGACTATGAATCAGTCCAGCATCATTTTGACACACTTCTCTCAACGTCCCTGATACTATTCGCTGCTCCTGAGTACCTACATCGCTCAACAGAATTCCTAGCCAGTCGCCGGGAGATTCCAGACTCTCTTCGGTACCCAATTCGCTGTACCTTTCCACCATCTTTTCTAAGGTCGAAAGAGCAACTCCAGGGGTCATCGGAGTAGGAGGGTCTGAGCCCATGCCCGTGGGATCAAGATCCAGTAGGATCAGGGTATGAAGGCCATTTGATATATTAGATAGTAACATTTCCAAGGGGGATATTGCAAGATATTCCCCATACGGGTATGGAATGGTGACCTGTCTACCGAACTTGTAGGATTGTAACCCGGATAGCGAGATTGCTAGGGATGTGGCGGACATTCCTGGAACTACTCCGAATCCGACACCCTCTTCGGCACATCTCGCCTCCAAATCTATGTGGGTTGTTGCTTGGAGGGGGTCCCCGACTACCATCAGCCCAATGGCGTGCTCACGAGCCTCTGACATCAAATCTGCCGGATTCTCCACCGATGGCCTCATTATTCTCTCCCAGGGGCCAACCACACTCTCCAAAATTTCCTCCTGACTTCTTGGAAGAATCGCCGTATAACCTTCCAAGTATCTCTTCTCGCATCCTCTGGCCACTAGCTTGGCTCTATCAGAAATATGCCCCAAGTCACCCGGCCCAATCCCGATTAGCCAAATCCCGGGTGCTAGGTCAGCGGAAGACATGCCAACGTCCTCGCGACCCATGCACATCAATCTGATGTGAATCAGAACTCCAGATTAAAACGAATTTTGCTTTTATCCCTTCTGAGGTACGATGACATCCTTTGTCCAAGCTTTATACCAGAATAAGTAGAATCTTTCCTTGAATCAAACGGGTCCATCGAGTAGATTAGCTCGGTACTGTAAGTCTTACTCAGGTAAGCCAACCAAAGAAGGCCCCTGTTTCCTCCGGCAGATAGAAAATCCCCCCCTGACACTCTCTTTATCTGACCGAGAACAGCCCCTATGTCTTTGGAGAATCCGAGAACGCCAGATTCCATAACTACGAAAGCCCCATCATCGAAGCTCTCCCAAGCCGACATGTCGTTGATATCCATCCTATTGCATTCTTCACAGCCATACAAATCAATCGTAACATCTCCATGTTCGCAATTAGGAAACATGCTTGACATAAATTGGAAATAGTTTCCAGAGCAAGGATCGCCAATTACCATCAGCATCTTACCCTTCTCTTTTGCCATTTCCTTAGCCGCTTTAAACAGGCTCTTAGTGCGAAAATATCTGGCAATAGGAGAAATCAGGACGCTTTTCAGCATTCAACCACCCGCCGTCATTGTGAAGCCTAATGCCCACCGGCACATCAACGTGATGCGCCACTTGTTGGTACCCAACGAGCTAGTTGAAGACTATCTTTCCATACTCAGGGTGAACGGATGGCTTGCCTCTGGAATGCGAATATTTGCTATTGATAATTATCACAGGATGATTCCACTGGACCCAGGAGCCCCAGAGAAACTGCCTGCACCCCTCCACGAAATTGAAATCTCATTACATGAGGGAGTTATAGATGCAAGAGTCCAGTCTGATTGGTGGCATCATCTATCGTCTATGATAGAAAATGAGGAAATTGAGAGATTTAGAGAGCAATGGCCGTCATCTCATGAGTTCATCTCAGATATGATGCTGGTGAGAATTGAAGCAGAGATTGAGCACCACTCATCTAAGATAGCTAAAGCAAAGCTAGAAGCCCATCCTCACATCAGACTTATTCTACGCGATGAAGGTGTTAAGGGGGAACTCAGACTTCGAAAACTGACTCCTTTGGCAGCTAGAGTTGGAAATGAAATTGTTACCCAAGATATTCCAGAGCAGTTCCTTCGAACGCGGGTTACAGTCAAGGAGTCAGGCCGCATAATCTCTTGCGATCCAACCAGAGCATTCTTCTCAACTAAGCTCCAGACAGAACGTCTTGAGACACTTTCTCTAGCTAGAGAACTGAGAGAAATGCTGGATAGGCCGCTAAGGGTCTGCGATCCTTTCTGTGGTGTTGGACCTGCCTTGGCAACCCTTCTGGGTGAATCAGACCTGATTTCAGACGCGCTTGCATCGGACCTAAACTCAGATGCAATCGAGATTCTACTTGAGAACCTCTCCCGATGGGACGGAAGAAAATATCCTACCACCCCTAGTTCTATTGAACGTATTTACGATGATAGAATTGTAGGTATTGCAGACGCCTCAACGCTTTCCTCGATGGATGAATTTACCGGTATATGGGATCTACTGATTGTGAACCTTCCACACAGGGCAATCGAGATCCTTCCATCTCTAGTACCCTTAATTGATCGTACTTCCCCCTCTTTGGTAAGGGGCAGAGCTATAGTTTCTGAGAACGAAATCGATCAAGCTAGCCAGAATATTGCCGAAGCCCTCCCTCCAATCTTGGAAGGGTCAAAGCCGATAATCCTCAACGCAAAGAGAGACTATAGTAGCACACTAAGACTATGTTCTTTTGAGGCATGGATAGCTCCAAAATGAGTATTTTTTGGCGCCCCGACCGGGATTTGAACCCGGGTCGCAGCCTCGACAGGGCTGCATGATAGGCCACTACACCATCGGGGCCGGCACCCTACCGTATTTGCCTTCCTTTTTCAAGCTTTGAGGACGCATTATTGATGGCCCACCCATCATTAGCCTTTGCATGGAGGGGGATAGAATCGTCATTGACGTGATTGATAACGGCGGTCAGTGGACGCATCGCGAGTGGAGAATGCTAAGGTATCTAGGGGTAGATACGAAGATTCTTCCTAACAATACACCACTCGAAGAACTCAGAGAACTAGATGGTCTGATTCTTTCTGGGGGAGCAGCTCGGGTTGGATTAACAGGAGAATTGGGGAACTGCGGCGAATACTTGACCCTTGATATACCGATTTTGGGTATATGTGCAGGCCACCAGTTTATGGCTAGACACTATGGGGGGGAAGCAGGAGAAGCCCCCAAGCCAGAATTTGGTGCTGCCACAATAATGTTGGTAGATGGAGGGGGCCAGCTATTCATGGGGACTCCAGAGGTTCAGACAGTGTGGGAAAGCCACAATGACGAGGTAACTGATGTTCCTGATGGTTTTGTAGTGGTGGCTGAGAGCAAATCATGCAAAGTTCAGGCCATGCAGAACGAGAACCTCGACAGGTTCGGCCTACAGTTTCATCCCGAAGTTAACGACACCGAATATGGTTCAAACATCTTCGAAAACTTCGTCAGTATATGTGAATCGGCCAAAAGCGCATAGGACAGGTTGAAGAAGGCCGTGCAGGTCGCAAAGCTGATTGCTATGGGTGAAGAACGGACCATCTTACACAAGTGCAGGAACTGCAATAGGACCGACAAGAGGGCATACAATCCTATGGGAGAGGAGCAGTGTACCCACTGTAACGCCCCAATGGACCCTCTCGAGATTCGTTACAAATGCGTGAATTGTGGAGCAATGACTTGGGCGGAAGCAGGCTCCACGGGTAAATCATGTCACAAGTGCGGTTACCGCATATTCGTCAAGCCCAGAAAGGATGGTATGGCCAAGGTTCTCAAAGCCGAGTGACAGACGCGGAGTTCAAGGCCCGTCACTCTATCACAAGTGCATGGCAAGTTGGTTGGAGACCGAATCACCCTCTACTTTTGCCGATCTAGCAGTGCCAGAATCCATTCAAAACACATTGGAATCCACTAGCACCTCTTCCGAGCCCCCGCACTTGCTTATCACAGGGCCTGCTGGGGTGGGCAAGACTGCCTGTTGGAGACTATTTGCAAGACAACTTCTAGGCCCGGCATGGAGATCTACGACCCATATACTGCAGGCCCGTGATTTGATGAGGCAGAGAGGTGCAATGGCCTCTTTCGAGGACTTCTTGAGACCGAGTGGGTCGGACAGGGACACGCTAGCCGGAAGAACCAGTTTAGATGCCTTCGATAGAGGAATATCGGAAAAAAGCTCGAAAGAACCCGCACCAGCGGGCGAGGAGCTGGAGATGAAGCCGGGACAAGTACCCATTAGTCGTCTGATAGTGATCGAGGATGCCGACTATTTGGGACATATCAGGCAGGCGTATCTCAGGAGGATGATGGAGACGGTAGGAGGGGCATCCAGATTCGTCCTAGTCGCCAGAGCACCCTCCAGGATAATAGACGCACTCAGATCTAGGAGCCAGATGATCCGTATACCATCTACTAGCAGAGAGTCCATTCACTCTACACTGTCCGAGATAGCAAGTAGAAATGATTTCGAACCAGTGGAAGGAATCCTGGACGATATCGCTTACATCTCTGATGGCAATCTGAAGAAGGCAATATTCACATTGGAACTCCTCCATCTAAGGGGGCTGACATCGGATAGGACAGCCGTCCATCAAATGGTCCAAGCATCAACTCTCCAAGCTGGTAGACGATTAGTAGAGCTAGCAATAAGAGGCAAAGTGGTTGAGTGGAGATGGGAGAACAAGGGGGGAAGAAACAGGAAGGTCCTCTCCGGTGCAATGGCAGAAGTGGACGATCTTACCAACGTCCACGGTCTCGAAGGGCCTGACTTGGTTTCCCAGATACATGCTGTCATAATCGGACGACGACTCAGTGTTCCGCATTCACTGAGAGAGGAGATGTTGGACGCCCTTTCGGAATGCGATGTCGGGCTTCAGCGATCGACTTACCCCCGAATCCATTTCGAGAGGCTCCTCCACCGGATTTCCAGTTCCGGAAAGAAGCACGGCCTTCACATGGCTTAGTCGTCATCCATGTCGAAGGCATCGAACTCATCGAACAATAGCGGAACACAGAATGAACCAACCCCTCCAATCAAATCAAGGAGATGCGAGTCCCTCTGAAGTGAATCTAACAGATCCATGTTTTCGAGACCACAGTGTATTATTTCGTGATTACTCATTGTGGCGGGCGCGGCAGGATTCGAACCCGCGGTCCCCGGCTTAGGAGGCCGGTGCATTATCCAGGCTATGCTACACGCCCGTTCCTGCGAGTACGACCCCTTGAAGAAATATGCCCTAGTAAAATGTATGATAGATCAACAGACTTCCGATGCCATCAAGCGCTGGAGCTCTATGCGGAGTTCGTGGTTGGTACCTCCTCCGATCTCCCCAACCCATATGGTGACGAGTCCTCATTCGGTCAAAGCTCAGAGTCAGCACTAGTTAAGAGAATCAAAATAAGGGACAAACAAAGATTGCTATGGACCCAAATCACTACACTCCCAGGGAGTGGTTTAGCAAGGATTACGGTAATCTCAATCGCCACATCACTAACCGCAATTTTTGCATATGGTTACGGTGAGAAGTATATAGAAATCGGCGTAATTCTTTTTGTGCTACAGGCAGTATTACTCCTTCCAACACTTCTGGCATCGACATTCGCCAAGATGTCGGCGAGGGATAGACTTCAGTTGAAAGTAGAGGGAAAGCGCTCAATGGATCCATATCCCGGAGTAGAACGAATAATCAACACGCTGCATGAAAGAACTCTGAGGGAAAGAACGCGGTTCCTATGTGCTATACTAGCTGCAGGAGCGCTTAATTCAGTAGATAACTTTGATACAGGAACGGCATTAGCATCTATCCTCTTCGGCCTCTCACTTTTCTTCGGTGTTATCGTTCTCCTGAATACCTTCCAACTGGAAAGCAGAATACCAATGACTGATTCTGACTTCCCGTTGCTCTCTTTGCCCGCCCCCACTAGCCACAACAGCACGCTGGACAGAGTTCTCTCAGATTTGGTAGTAGCTCACTTAGACCCTGAAACGGCAGGAGCGTGGGACGATTGGGTGAATAGCTTAGAAAACAAAGTCCGTTCAAATCAAACTCCACATTCAGCGGTTGAGCATTTGCTAAGAGTGCTACATCTCAATCATCTGGGCCTACTTGACGATGAAAGACTAGTTTCGGAATCCAAAAGAGTTTTCAGAGTCGCCGCAATTGACGATTTAAACGACGAAGACTCGAAGTTCTGCTACAGGACACTTCGAAGAATTATGGCCCACACCAGAGCGTGGCAACCAGGCCTATTCAGATTAATCGATAGATTGGAAGATGCAGCTTTGAGGGGGCACTCCTCATTAATCGAGAGCAAATGGAGGCTGGATTTGGACATCCCCCCCAGATGCTCTCAAGGCCAGGGAGATTTGTTTGTGATGTTGCACAATCACTCAGGAAAAATCTCTCAAGTGGAAGTGGACATAATAGCTGCAGACGGAGAACCACACCACCAGACCCTGAGACTAAACCCCCCATCATCAAGACAACCAAAGAAGCCTGCAAAGATTGGGGAAGAAGGGAACGATATAGTCGATGTTTTGGGGAAACTAATTGATAATTGCCTGGTACTGTGGATAGGACTTGCTTGGCCTAAGGGCTCCACTGGTTCTAAACCTGTACAGGTAAATCTGAGGGGCCCCAACGGGGAGACAGTTTCCTCATATGTCGTGAGGACAACCCTATCCTCAGGATTTAATCCCGAAGGAGCAACGGAAAAGATGTTGGATGCTGCAGTGGCAGTAAGAAGAATAGCAATTTCCGTGTCCGATTAGATATTTTCGCGAATCATTCACGGCGTCACGTTCATGAGATTGGGACTTCTCGAGCAAAGTGATAGCATGGAGTCCCGAGATGTAATTGTGGTCGGATCAGGACCTGCAGCACTCCGAGCCGCAATAGCCTGTGCCGATGGGGGAGTAGTCCCTCTGATCATCGATGAGTTCGGAGTATCCTCTGCTTCTGGATCAACACCCGTAGCAGGAATAGCAGCATCTATCGATGAAGTCGACCCAAGTTCCCATATCGACGACACAATCACAGCAGCTGGAGAGGATTGCTCAGAAAAAGCAGCCACTAGAATCTGCAAAGAAGCCGTCAGCACCTTGGCAGAGCTGGAAAGATGGGGCCTTGTTTTGAGGAGGAGGGAGGGGGGTTTGCCTCATGCGTCAACAATACCAGGACATACTACCGCCAGAGTTACCGGATGTGGTGAATCTACCGTCAGGGAAGTCACTAAGGTGCTTGAAGAACAGGCAATAAAGAGGGGGATACAAAGAAATACCGATAATCTACCAATTTCGTTAGTCTCAGATAATAACCAAGTTAGAGGCCTAATTGTTCTGAATATTATTACCGGTGAAATACTTCCTATTCAAGCTAAAGCGGTAATTCTAGCTACTGAAGGATATCAGGGACTTTGGTCTTCATCTAGTGAGGGCCCTGGAACTGGAAACCATCTAGCAATATCCGTAGGGATAGCTCCTAGCGGTATGGAACGTGTTCCAAAACACCCCCTCTCAACTGGAGACTTTGGGATCCACATCCCGCTAGACGTATTGGGAGGAGGGGGTAGGATTCGAAGGGAGAATGGAGAGGATGTTGGCCCTGAGGAAGTATTGGACGGGGAGCCTTGTATTCTGGATTTGAGAGCAATTGATAGTGAAACTAGTATCTGGTTTAGGCAGACCGCTTCAAGGATTAAAGAAAGGATTGGAATAGATATCACTAGGGATGTAGTACCAATTTCACCCAGAGTTGCGTATACCACCGGGGGCACTCCTTGCGACGAATTTGGCCGAGCAATCTTCAGTGGGTTCACTCAGGAAGGATTGCCCTCTCAACTTTGGTTCACCGGCCTATATGCGGCTGGTAGAAGCTCTCACTCCGGGATGCATGGAGAGCGCCCACTTGCCGGAAACCTTCTGTTGGAAGACTTAGTTTCTGGTAAGGCCGCAGGAGAACATGCCTCAGACTGGGTTTTGGGAGAACAATTCGGTGGCTCTGAAGTCATAGAAAACTCAGTTAGAGAAGCCTCCAACCGAATTACTTCCCTAAAAGAAGATGGAGGAATACCAGTAGGTCAGTTCGCGTCCAAGCTTTCCTCTGCCATTTCATTGATCCCAACTTCCAAGGATGCCGCCCTCGCAGAAATTAGACAAATTAAGGAAACTAGGATTAGTCTTACCGATCATTCTTCGGTAATGAATACCGAAATGCTCGAAGCACTTCGTCTAGAGGGATTAGCTTCTGTAGCAGAAGCCATGATAGCTTCCGAGTGATTGGTATGAATGATAAGGCAAAAAGCGTCTTTAGTAGGATAATTGATGGAGAGATCCCAAGTCACAAACTTTACGAGGATGAGTTCGTATATTCTTTCCTGGACGTAAACCCTCTGAGCCCAGGTCACGCCCTAGTAGTACCAAAAGAACCAGCCAAAACACTTGATGAACTAAGCGAACAATCTGCCCAAGCAATCGGTAGAGTTCTGCCCAAGATATCCAGAGCAATACTGAATGCTACCAAAACAAAGGAATTCAACATACTTCAGAATAACGGCCCCAACGCACATCAGTCCGTTTTTCACGTTCATTTTCACATCATTCCGAAGACTCCAGAAGGACTAGGTCTTGAAATTCCCTTCATCACTAATCCTCTCGATCATGATGAAGCCAGAAGATTGACTATCGAAATCAGAAAAAATCTAGATTAGCACACTGTCACAATCAAGACCTCAATCGCCCTCGGTCTCACGTGTCAGAGATACAGGCACCACCAGATATCGAGCCAAGACTATCCAGTGGCGCTATGAAATTGAGGCAAAAAAAACTCAATCGCCTCCCATGGGACCACTCAGGGAGACACCCTGGAAGCCCACTCTTCTGGAATATCATAAGATTAATGATTGGCGTAGGTTTGAGGTATATTTTTAGGAAGAGAGAAACCGACAAGATTCCGGATTTTGAAGGTGGCAGAATCCTTTCAGCAATCCACATTAACGGATTAGTTGATCCTGCAGTAATGGTCGCGGCTCAGGATAGACGAGTAATATCAATGGGAAGACATGACTTGATGACAATGCCGTTAATTGGGTGGATTACCAGAAGAATGGGATCTCAGCCAGTAATTCGAAAACCCGAGATTGAATCCGGGGTGTCGGATGAGAAGTACGCAAAGAAAATCAATGACAGAACATTGCTTACAATGACCAATTGTATCGCTTCAGGTTATAATGCATTGGTAATGCCAGAGGGCAAATCACATCAAGACTCCAAGCTACACCGATTCAAAACAGGTCCTATGAGATTTGCTCTGAATGCGGCAACATTGGCCCGTCACAAAGGAAAAAGTAACCCAGCATTGCAACCAGTTGGTCTACACTACAGATGCCATTACCGGTTCAGAACAGACTTGTTTGTAGAGTTCGCTTCTCCTATTGAGGTTCTTGCTCCCAATGTCGAAGGGGCCGGAGAATCCCTTTCTTCTGGAGAATGGCGGGAACCTCCATCTAAAGAGGTTAACTTGCTAAGAGAAGAGCTATTTTCAGCACTAACTAAGATCACACCCGATGCACCAGATTGGGAAACATATCGAGCTTGGCACATAATTGCTCATACTAGGGCAAATATGGAAAGGAAACCGCTTCTGACTTTCAGAGAGGAAGTATTGAGAGCAAGAAAAGTCAGGGATTCACTATCACAGACAGAGTCGGTAGATAAATTGATGAAACCATCTATCCAAGCTGCTAAGATATTACACTCTAATGATTTAGATGGACGCGCCCTAAGATTTTTGGAGAAAACAAAGACGGGCTCATTGATCAAGGCGACTACAGGGATTCTTCTTATGACTCTGGCCTTACCAATCTCCTTGATATCAACCGGACTGCAGGCATTATTAGCCGTTATCTTTGCTGAAAGGACCGATGAGGGTATCGATGCTAGAACAACATACTACTTACTTGCCGCTATGTTCTCCCCCATTCTCTTCTGGCCACCAATCGCATTTGCAATTTCGCTATTGGTTCATCCATTATCTTTCACAACACCAATTCTGACGATTATGATAATGGCGCTGTTTCATGTTTCCAACCAAACCTTCCTAATGGGATATGATCTATTGGCCGACTATACTTTGTTGGTAAAAACACACCGATTTTCACAAACAGACCAAGGGAATAAACTCAGAATATTAATGAAAGAAGTGAGTTCAAATCTCAACTTGCTCTAAATAGGACGACATACTGGAACCACCATGGAGCACAGGGACGTTTCCCACTCAATCAGGTCATGGTTGAACGGGGAGAGACTTGAGGCCAGAGAGGTAGAGGATCCCCAAGCAATCATGCATCTTCATGTAAGATACCCCCCAACAAAGCAAGGCCATCTTTTCAATATTGTAGTGCCAAAGAATAGAAATCTTGTCCTAGTTTATTCGATTACTAGGGTGGATGAGGGTCAGCAGGAGGCTATGCGGAAGGTCGCTAATGAAAACTCCAATTCTTGGGACGAATGGTTACATAGCACGCGAATTCGTTTGACATCATCAGATCTAGACTGGGTTTTGCACGTGGGTCGCACCAAAGATGCCGTAGCAGGACCCCTCCAGGCTTTCAATCTATCAAGGCCGGTCTGGTTCGATGGCCTAACACAAAACGAATTCATGCAGAGCATGAGGAAGGTTTGGCTAACCAAACTATCACTGATTCATCAGATCAAGCATGGATTCGGGAATGGAAAAGGAAAACCAGGACCAGTGGATGACTGGGAACGGAGTAAGTCGAAAAGAGGAGTCAGAAAACCCGAAACCAGACTTTCCGAAATAGATACTGATGAGACCGGCGGCTTTGGAAAAGACTTCGATCCACTAGAGTGGGTTTAGCGACTAGTGTGGGAATGCTACAGATTCAGATATTGCGACATTCCACTCAATTTTGATAAGAGTTTATCAATAAAAATGATATACAAACTTCATGGATTCTAGGACAATCATCGCTTTTCTATTCATTTCCTCATCTATTAGTGGGTGCCTAGATTCGACAGAGGAAGATAGCGGCGATCCAGTTGTTCTACCAATATTGGAGGATCCATGCGAAAACCCCTCTCTCCCTATTTCGCAGTCTCTTACTACAATCGAAGTTAACGGGTCTGAAAGAGTCTTCAGACTTTCCGTTCCAAGCTCAGAACCTGGAACTACCCTTCCCCTAGTGATAGCATTTCATGGAGGCACAGACTCTCAGGAGGACTTTGCCCAGCAGGAGCAGTTCGATCAATTGGGAGAACAGGAGCAATTCGTAATGGCATACGCTATTGCTGAGCAAGACAGGACAGCGGCAGAAGGCGAGTGGTTCCTGAACACAGCTGCAACCTCAAGAGAAGACAACAACTTTGCCGAAGCCATAGTGGACGAGTTATCAAAATCCTACTGTATAGATCAAGATAGGCTGTATGCTATCGGTTATTCTCTAGGAGCGATGTTCACCTACGAGATTGCCTGCCAGCTGAACCACCGGTTCGCAGCCGTAGCGTCTTTCGCTGGGACGATGCCTGTAAATCCGGAGTCATGTGACTTAACATACGGGATAGGAATAATGCACATCCATGGTAAACTGGACTACATCATCTATTACTATCAGGACTGGGACTGGAAAGAAGGTGAACATGAAGGAGTAGGTACGATGAGTGAGGTCCCAGCACTAATCGATTACTGGGCGGAAAAGTCGGGATGCCAAGCGACTTTAGCTGAAAACAGCATCACAGAGGAGCATATCATTCACAATGAATGCGTAGATGATGCGAGAATCGAGCATTATGGTCTTCAATTCTGGGACCATAACTGGCCGAATGAGGTGGATGGAGAGCCGACCTACGAACTCATGTGGGGCTTCCTTAGCGAATTCTCAAGAGAGTCCGAATAGATCGAAAAGAAAACTCATGATACTCTTAGTGCTGCCAATGTCAAATAAATGACCATAAGGGGTTTACATTAAGTATTCGGAAAATCCGACAAAACTTAATGCAGCCTTGGCCTTGTGGACCAAAAGAAATCAGGAATAGTAAAAACTCAGCAATATCTATTGTTTTGTTGATGCTAGTAAGTTTGCTAGCCTCTCTATCTACTCCTGCCAGTGCTAGTGACATAGTTCTAACCGATCCGATTGATGTTGTCCAGAGTGGAGTTCACAACGACAGGATGATGGCTATGGATGCCGACTCCGAGGGAAATGTTCACATTGTTTGGAGCCGCAATACCAATCATCTGTATTACAAAATGTTAGATCCAAGGGGAGAGACACTAATCGCAGAGACACAAATCTCAGACCCAGGAGCACATCGGGCATGGCACCCAGACGTAAGAGTGGATAGCGATGACATGGTGCATGTAGTCTGGACGGATAAGGCGAGCCAATACAAGATCATGTACACTCTTCTCGACCCATCTTTAGACGACCAGAGTGGGGACTCTTCTCTCGACTCTGTTCTTTCAATAGTTTCAGATGATTATGAAGTTGCAAATAATCCTCAGAATAGGGACTGGCCTGCAATAGACGTAGACTCTAACAATAATCCACACATAGTCTGGGAAGATTCCTTCGATCCTCTGGACCTTTACTATCAGCAGTCTCAGATATATTACAAGATGATATCAGTCGATCAAATTGTTAGAAGTGTTATTGTGGAGATAGACAGCACGCTGCTCACACCTATTCTAGGTCAGAAAGGGCATCCAGATATCGCCGTTGATGTGAATGATTTCGTTCAAATTGTATGGGATGATACCAGAGGAGGACAGGTCGAGATGGTCGTACCCATCGACACATCGGGCTCGATGAATGCAGAGTGGGCGGATATGTGCGTGGTCTTCTACGGAGGCACCTTTGCAAGTGGTGGATATTTCCCAGGTCTCAAGCCCCTGTTGGTTAGTGCAAATATGTCAGTATACGAGACCCTGTACGCACTGAGTGGAAACTGGCCTGCTGCCGCGACTAGTGGCAATTGTGCTGCAGCTTACCAGACTGGTGGTTCGGGAAGCCAGGGTCCTAGGACCACGCCCCTTGGACAGACGGCAGGAGATGATTCAGGGGGGATTAGAGAGCTAACGGAGGTTGTTTATAATAATCAGGCAACGAATCTTCCAGCTGATGGAGGGTACTACAGTGAGTTCTGGGGCCCTGCAGCCACATGGGCTTGCCTGTCTTACAGAGATATCCAGGGTAGACAAGGACTTTCAGCCAATCCGCCCACAGCTTTGGATCACAGATGGAACGATAACGCAACTAGGGTTGTAATCCCAATTTCAGACGAAGGACCATATGGGGGCACTCCTATGGACAACGATGATACCCAGAGTATTAGCCAAGCGCACGATGCATGCGTTCTAGCACAGACAAAACCATACCCTCTCTGGGCAGGATCGGATACTTCTGTTGGCAGCTACATGCTTGATTTAGCTCAGTGCCCAGTAGGCTCTGGACTGAATACTAGAACATGCAACGGAGCAACCACCAGGACTACATCTGCCGAGGGACAGATGTACCAGTTCCCGACNACTGCGAGCTCTTCNTCAGAATTAGAAATAATGGTTGAAGCTATGGTTTATCTCGCAACAAATAACTCCAGGGAGATCTTCATGACTGTCCTAGATCCTCTTTCATTGTTAGAGAACCCATGGCCCGGATGGACCCGAGGAGACTCAGGGACAGAGGCAAACCAGCAGAATGGATATTATTCTGAGGACATAGGTCCGTCAGAAGACGAACAGGGGTATGGGCACTTAGTCGTAGTCAACGATACCCAGATTACTAACAACCCTGCCTACAGCCTCCATCCTTCCATTGCTATCGATACCTCTGGAAATACNCACTTAGCATGGCAGGATGGTAGATTGTATCCAGGATGCGAGTCACCCACTGGCGGTATTGATATCGAGGGAGCTTACGAAATCTACTATACAAGACTCAGACTTAGAGGTGCCGCGGAATGGGACGGAGTCCCAGAGGGGCTGCCTGCCTACGGAATCAAGCAAATTGCCTCCAGTGCAATATCCAACTCCGAGCAGTGCGAGGGGGCATCCGAGGACTATCCGTTTGCACCAAGCTCGGTTTCACCGGCTATACTTACAGACCAATTCGATAATGTTCACTTGGCTTGGCTAGATTACAGTAATACCGAGTGGCAAGAGACCTTGATGTATGCTAGACTAAACAACACAAACGATCAGTATCCTCAGGGCTTTCCACTGAATTCTGCTGCGTCTTCCATCCTCGATCCTTGGGAGATACGAGAAGTTACGAATTGGACCTCAGACAAATTAGGCCCAGCCACATGTGTTCCAGATTGCAACACTGCAAGTGGGCAGCACCTTTACCCGGACTTCAATCTAGACAGAGGGATGCCAGTAGCGTTTGCAAACGATCTTGGCAGTGGAGCACACATAGGCTGGTCCGATAAGAGATGCGACTGGGACGGGTCTAACGCCAATAAGTGGACTCTTTGCTATGTCCACGTCCTTACCGGTCTCGTTGATCTCTCTTTGGCTTGCGACGATAAGATTGCCAACAGTGCCAATATCGAGGGATACCCGTACGAATGCCCTACGGAGGCTGAAACGTTCTACCACACCATACAGCCGGGAGAGCTAACCACATTCAATATTACAATCGCAAACCCGACTCCTGGGCCAGCAGAGTTGGTAAAAGACACATTCACTGTAACCATGGAAGGAGTTCCCAATAACTGGACCGCTACCCTATTCTACATGACAAACAATACNCCTATTTTCGATTCGACCCCCGTGTTTTTGGAAGGAGGGGCCATTGACCCGCTATACCTCAGAGTACGCTCTCCGACAATCTACCAGGCCACGGAGGATGAATTAGCACAGATTAGCATCATAGCTACATCAGCGAAAGATCCAGCAATTCAAAATAAACTTACTCTACTCACTCTAATGGATGTCGTACATGGTATTGAACTAGATACAAGCCACTTCCAAGTCGATGTAGAACAGGGCAGATCCGCAATATTTTCTATTTCGATAAAGAATACAGGTAATGTGTATGATACNTTTGCCTTTTACGATCCTGCCACCCTTGAAGGTCAGAATGAGTGGGCTCTTCCATTCGGTTGGGGGATTGATTTCCCACTTTCCATTTCACTAGATCCCGGGCAATCAATAACTAGGAACCTAAAGGTAAGCGTGCCAGAGTCTCAAGATCCCGGTACATTTGCGATTTACCTGAAGGGATGGTCCACTGGCGAACCCGTTCTTTCTATAGATAGAGGTACTTTCGACGTACTGGAACTCTGGATAAACGTCTCTATAAGGACCACTGGAAACATTGTATTCGATATCGGAGAAACAAAGTTGTATGTTCTTCCGGGNGAATGCGCTCTGTTCCCGATCCAGGTAAGTAAATACTTCACTTCTGGATATCTTGTATTTTCTACTCCAGGGGGTCCATCTGAAAGGCCACCCGGCTCGGATATCAATACTTGGAGATTCGACCATTGGACAGTAGACCTTGATTTCTCTGAATGGGGAAGCAGCTCTTCTTCAGCAGATCAGGACATCTATTGGGCTCAAGTTGGGAATACGTACACAGTTACAGCTGAGATGTGCTCACCTTACAATGCTACAGCTGGAATAGGAGAATCAATCTCAGTAAGGGCACATTTAGACGGAACTCCAAAGGTTCGAGACTCAGTGCTAATATTGACAAATGTTCTTCAGAAATACGAGCTAGATGCGTTTGTACCAGAGACTATTCTGGAACTATACCCTAGCCAGTCATATCAAATGAATACAACCATCTCGAATTCAGGAAATGGTCCCGATAGATTCGACATAACAATAGAGTCAATTGTAGATGAAACCGGGGGGTCTTTCGTCTGGGATATGAATATCCCCAGAATTCTTTTCCAAGAGCTTAATCGGGATGAATCGCAAACTGTTGCAATTGATATCAATGTTCCAGAACAGACATTAGCAGGGGAATATACAATCACCTTTAATGTCCTGAGCGAAGAACCGTTCCCCTGTACGCAAGATCCTTGTGAGGGGACCAGACTACAGGATCAAATTGTTCTGAGAGCTACGATAATCGAGTTCCATGACATGAGGATATCTCTAGATCCATCGGTCGAGAGCCAAATTAAGACCACTGCTCCAAGTAGGATTGTCAGGTTCACGTTAAATGTCTCTAACTATGGAAACGTTCCCGATCTGCCAACTATCCACAATCACACATATGACGATGTCAACAACATTTGGACAGTCAGCCCCGGTCTCGGGGCACTAAGCACATGGGAAATTGATTATGCGCTCTTGGACGGCTTCAGGACCGAGTTCCCCGTTGAGAAACCCTGTGTGGAAATGACGGTCGAAGAAGAGAACCAAATCTCCCAACTGATATCTCAAGGGGAGAGCCCAGAGTACTGTTATGTTACCGCAGGTAAGACCGTCACCTTACCTCAAATGCAACCATATACGACACTACANTTAGTAGTAATTGTAACCGTTGCACCAGACGCATCTCTGACAGATAGAAACATAGGCATAAAGGTCCTTTCAACACACGGCTCTTCGGAAGAAGGGGGCGATCACGACGAAACAGAGGTTTGGACCGACTCTTGTACCCTTGACAGCAACTCTGACGGGATTCTAGACAATCTTCCACCCGATTGTGATACCAATGAACAAATTCTAGAAATGAGACTGAGAGCACCCGATTTAGTTCTTGAGAGCGTAATTGCTCCAGAAAAAGAGGCATCAATTGGCGAGATGCTCTCAGTCAACGTTTTCATCTCTAACAGAGGGAATGCCCATGCTTCGGACGTCAATATTATTCTATGCAAAGATCAATCTGAGACCGATATCAAAAGGAATGGCTGTAAAGAGGAAAACATAGCCTACAGGCAGATTGTAAAGGCAATAATGCCAATTGGTCAATCAGATACTGACCAATCAGATCCAATAACTCTTCTATACATGGTTGAGGCAGGAAATCACGAGATAGTAGTTGTAGTCGACCCAGAAAATAACATCGTTGAGACGGATGAGAATAACAACATAGAGGGAATCGGCAACATGAAGTCTCCATTGGGAGCCATTGATGTAGGCCGCGAAGTCGTAGTTAGGTATTCAGTTCCCGTAATCATCGTGGGTGCGACCTTCTCATTGGTTGGAGTTGCAGGATTCGTTATTTGGGGGAGGAGGACAGAGGCTCTAGCCAGATTCTCCGAACTAAGCAGTTTAATCCCAGGATCAGATGAAGACGATATTGTCTTCTAGCTATTTGACCATCCACCATGGTAGGTTTCCACGTGCATCCTCCCCGGCTATGAAAGATCCTGAGGTAGATGATAAATCCCTCATTAGTTGCTCTCTCAGAGCCTCCATCATCTTCTCTGCATGGACCGACTGAATTCTGAGGCCATTCGAGAAGGCATCTAGATCTAGAGGACGTCGAGGATGCCTCATCATTGCGTGTGCAAGCTGCCTTTCCTCATAAGAATCAAAATTCTCCTCTACACTCGCGGACACTTTGTTCATTACTTGCTGATGGAAGGAAATAATTGCATCCCGCTGTTCATCCACTTTCTCCAGAGCAGCATCTAAGTCAGATAGAATATCCATTGCATCAGCCATAGGCAGACTCTTCTTAGGCCCTATTCGACCTAATAACGAGCCAAGACGATCCGGAAGCGAACTCGTGATATTAGCCGAATTTCCTTTTGGAATTTTTCTATGCTCTGCTCTAAACAAGTCCGGCCCCAGATCAAGTCTGATAGAAAANGACTGATTTACTCTGTAGACCTTTCTAGGGGGTCCCCCCTTGTCAGATTTTTTCGATTCGGAATCTACGAAACCAGCATCTTCAAGCACTCTTAGGTGCTTAACAACTGCCTGTTGGCTAACGTCAAGTAACTCTGAGAGTTGTAGAGGGTAATGAGGCTCCTTTACCAAGTGCCTCAGAATCTCTCTTCTTGTAGGATTTTCAAGAATACTCAGAGCGGCATCAAAACCAATCATGACATCCCAACCTATGGTTGGGTAGTTAAGGCTCTCATAAAAACCCAATCTTGGAAAGGCAACAGGTGAACAGGATTAGCTCATCCCTCATCCCAAGACTTCCAAGACTCATCTATTTCTTCTTCTAGTACACCAATAGACTTCTCTTCNGTAGATTCATCAAACGCTTTGAACGGTTGAGGCGCTAGCTCTCTATCAGGGACATCTTCAATTCTTTCCGAGTTAGTGATGATAACACTCCCATCCTCGATAACAACAAATTGATCAGGACTCTTCTTTTTATCCGCCCATGTCATTAATGCTAATACAATTCCAACTATTCCAACGGGAGTTCCTAAACAGCAACCAATTAGTATTAGACTAAACCACATACTCCCGATAATTTGACTCTGAGACTTTTCATCATCTACTAACCAAAGAACACCCTCCTCGGCGTTATTTTGAATAGTGACCTCCCCGCTAATTTGCTCGAAAACTCTTACTGGGACGTAGATCGTTCCGTCTAATCCTACTCTTTCTGAGGATTCTATGAAGTTAGGATTTCTCCCTTGTATTTCATCTCCATTTTCGTCCTTCAACGTCAATTGTGCATCCGAAGAATCACTATCAGATATCCTCAATGCGGTTATCACGATACTATCAATTTCTAACGACACCTCTTCTCCGGGTCCCAATTTGACAATATTGTTATTTTCAGGATCGAAAGCTTCAATCATCTCCGGAGATATTTGCCATATTGAAATTGCTGCTACAAGAAGGAGGATTGCAGAAGAACCGGTTGTAATCCTTGCCCATCTTCTCCGGCTCGACATGGCTCCGCCAACCCNCTAACATGTTTCAGACTTTGTTAGTAAGAGAAACCCAGAGTACCCAGCTTCTCCGGTAAGTAAGTGTCAGTTACGAAGTCCAAGCCATACTTCGCAAGAGACTGCTGCTCAGCCTTCTTACCAATTTCTTGCATCAGACCAATTTGCTCTTGCCACCAACCCGTTGAAAATCTCGGATCACTTAGCTCGGCATTCAGTGCGTTCAAATCTTGCTTAGTTAGTTCGTCGCTCGGCAGGTCGTATGCAAGAATATCATCAGCTGTTATGCCAAGATACGTCGCTTCCTTCGTCGCCAAATATTCTGAAATATGAGCCGTCTTAATTGCTCCGTAGGCTATACTGGCAAAAATTCTGAATGACCATGGATCACAATCAGCGAAAACTACTATCGGTTTCTTCCATTCCTCGCTCATCCTCTTCATNATACGCCTGGTCGATCTTGCTGGTTGGCCCTTAAGATGGATAAGCGCACATCGGGCCTCCTCATCAAATCCATTTTCCACCAATCTGTCAAACATTCCTCCAGTTTCTATCGCCATTACGAAATCGATATCCTCCTCTACCAATCTCAACTTCTCTCTCTCTACATTGTAAGGGACGCCGTATCCTGAGTCACCGACNTCATCTCTACAGTTGATACTCATCCATTCACCTCTTCTGTTCCTCTCTTCCAATGTTATATTGCCAATTATTCTCGCTCCATCCTCTTCAGGCCTCAGCTTGAAATCCTCTCTTAGGCACTTGGTTACAATTTCGAGATCCTCGGCTAAATTGTTACTCTCATTTTGTGATCCAAACTTTCCATTACCCCATCCCTCAGAGATGTAGTACATCTCTCTAAGGGTCGATGATTTTCCAGAATCAATCATCTCTTCAATGAATTCTGTGATATGAAGGGTCCTTAGAAGCTGTCTAGCCGAACCAAGGCTTGTTGCATCTCTCACAGTCTTGCTTTTTCCATACTTGAAGACACCTAGTCGATTGTCGAATGAAATATTACTCTTCGACCTGACCGGTAAAGTCATTCTCGGAGGACTTCCCTTCATCATCCTATCATGCATTTCTGACGCTACGTTATGTAACTCTTCAATTACCTGTTCCTTGCTCTTTCTTGGAGTACTTTCGCTCATTGAACATCACCATCCAAACCAAACCATTCAGAGCCTGTTTTTGGTAGAGAATCTTCGGAATGGACTACACCAATCTCTGTACCTAAAACGGGGCTGTCGACTATGGAAGCTTTACTGTTCTCCTCCTCCCTACCGCGAACCTCCTCCATAGCAGCTTCCAGTGCCTCTGCCTTCCTTTGCTCATCTAGCAGCTTTTCATCCATCCTTGTGGCCCCAATTATTTCTCCGTTGCCTCTGAAGAAGATATCGGTTTCATTCCAATCACCTTTGCTAAGTCCCGATATTCCGAACTCCAAAATCGTTGACGATCCAGGATTCAGTGTATCTAGTCTCCATGCCCAAAGACCTCCTGCTTCCTTCCTCCCACCAGTCGGGTTGTATGCCATTTTTGTCTCTGGTCTTTCGGGCCACTTTGCAAGAATCGTATACGCTCTAGCTCTCGCTGTATAGTTGTGTACGGTTATGGAACATATTGCCAACTTCTCTTTTTTATCCCAAGAAAGCTCCTCCTCTAGGAATACAGCATTCATTATCTGGGTTATTACCGGAGATAAATCAGGCTCTTTCCTGCCAAGAAGCTCTGAAGATTTCTTTGAAATTTCAGGAAGAATGATGTTCACTAACTCAAATTTTTCCTTTGCCTTCTTTCTTTGAGAGCTTTTCTTGAGATGATTTTTCAAACCTCTTCCTACCTCTAACATTGCCTTTCTGATCTCGTCGAACACATCCTCATCGTATGAGACTGCTTCTTTTGCCTCACTCGTGAATTGTACATTCGTCGATGCTAGGTGTATCAGAACCGCAGCGGGACCTTTGGGAATCCCATTCCCTCCTGGTTGATCCAAGCCATAACTCTTCCAGTTTACAGACTCCAGTGCTCTGGTAAGTAGGCAACCCCCTTGTTGATACATAAGTGGAACTCTATTTGCGAATCTAAGTATCTCGATTGGCCCGTCAGATTGCAGGTCCCCTCCAAACACCAATCCGACTTCAATTTGGTATGGATTCCCTTGTGTAGCCTTTGGCTTTCTAGTCACAGTTGAAGCGAATCTTGAGTCGATAGCTTTGGAGAGCCCCTTTTTGATTAGAAGATCCTCAATGGGAGAAAGACAGTCAGTTGGAGGATCTCTAAGAGGGACTTTTTGGAAGGCNTTAACGAGATTTTGTGATTCCTCGGACCTGATTCTCTTTGGCGACCTGCCTTCCTCAATATTCGCAGCCGCTAGAATCCTCTTTGAAGCTGAAGGGGGGACGGAAGAGAAGCTCTTCTGGAGAAAGGAAGTCATTCTTCTCTCATCAGCGTCTCTGAGAAGTCTCTGTAGTGTTCCCAAATGGACACCCCTCGGATGAGGTCTGATTTCTTTCACTATCCTAGGCAGCTTATTGGAAGTTCGAATCCACATCCCCTCTTCAATTAAATCTCCATTCTTATCATAAACTACGAGAGAAATCGACGCATGGGGATTCACTATCGAGGTCATCCTGAGATATTGGTAGACAGATTTCTTTCCCCTCTGATATTTTGCTTTCATTTCTGTCTGGATTCTAAGACCCTGCTCTATTTCTTTCGAGGTCAGGTCATCTATCCAAGTATCTCTTCTTTCACCCGATTTTGTCGCTTTGTTCTTCTTTGTATCAATGCCCAATTCTACAAATACAGCCGATGAGTCACTTTTTATTTTGGAGACTACATGCGTCTTTGATCCAGTAGTTAGTTGGCTATACATCACGACTCCCGTTATCCCAATTCCCTGCTGACCCCTAGTCTGTCTAATAGCATGGAACCTCGAACCCAGAAGGAATTTTCCGAACACATTCTCAATTGCATCTCTAGGTATTCCCGGACCATTATCCTGAGTAATAAGCTTCAATTCGTCACTTTTTGTTCTCCTGATCTCGACTCTAATATCCGGAAGAATCCTAGCTTCCTCGCATGCATCGAGAGAGTTGTCAACTGATTCTTTTACCGCGGTAATTACAGATCGTTGCAGAGTGTCGAAGCCCAGAAAGTGCTTATTCTTCTCAAAGAACTCGCTGATTGAGACCTGTTTTTGCTTGCTCGAGAGTTTTTCTGCAGGGTCCACTGGCTCACCACCATCAAGTCCTCCCACATCCTAATGACACGGGGCTTGCAAGGTAACACGATTCCGTAGCAAGGCCGCTATTGAACAATGCCCTACGTCAGCTTTCAATCATGAATTTATAGTAAAAATTTCAGGATGCCAGGCCGTAATTTTTCCAGTGAATGCGCTGGTCATTACTGTNAATGGACTTGCCAGATATAGCAAACCCGGCCCCGATCTGCCCTGGAAGTTTCTATTTATTGCAGAAACCGTAACCTGTTCGTCGTTCTCACTCACTCCCGGCCCAGCTCCTATACAAGCACCACAACCGGGATCAATTAGTTTCACTCCAGCTTCCTCGAATACTTGTGTCCAGCCCATTTTCATTGAGAGGTTCTTTACGGACATAGATCCAAATTGAATATAGCAATCAACTCTCTCATGAACTTTCAACCCAGCATCAATAGCTGCTCGACAGACCTTGGCGTAATATGAGAAATCGTCATCTTTTCCAGCTGTGCACGATCCCGCATATGCAATGTCAATTTCGACTTCTCCAATTTCATCAATGTATGCACCATTTGTCGGATCTGAAGGTACGCCCTCGTCTGGATTTCCTGGGTGGGCAACCATAGGCCTTATGCTGGCCAGATCTATTTCATGTACTCCTCCGTCATATTCTGCATCTGAATCTGGAAGTACGAACGCTTGTTTGATTTTGTCCTCATTCAAACCATCTCGTTTCCGAAGAAGCCAATCAGTAGTAACTTGGTCAGGCTCACAAATTCCGGTTTTCGCGCTGCATTCTGTTGCCATATTGCAAAGGGTAGCTCTCTCATCCATGGATAATCCTGCTAAACCCGGTCCTCCAAACTCCATACTCCTATCCAAGGTCTCAGATTTTGATGCATAGTGCCAAAGAATATGCAGAATCACATCTTTTGCTGTACATCCAGGATCCAATTCTCCCACTAATTCAAATCTAATACTCTCAGGAACTTTGACGAACGCAAATTGATTGTGAACTAAATTCGCATACTCCGTTGAGCCCACCCCATATGCGAGTGCATTCGAGGCGCCCCCCATACAAGTATGCGAATCCGTTGCTTGGATGAAATCTCCTACGTCAATGAACTCTTCTCTGGCAACTTGATGACATATTCCAGGGCTGATTCCGTCAGTTGCGGAATAGTCTCTGACTCCTGTATGGTCTTGAAAGGTATTCTGCATATCTCTCAATGTCTGAATTTTATCTGCGAATTTTCCGAATCTAGGCACTCCTGTAGCATATAGAAGATGATCTTCGAATACTGCAAATTTTGATGGGTTTGGAATCTTATACTCCGAACCATATTCCTCCGAGAGAAATGTATGAACTTGTGCTGTTGTGAACTCATGCGAATATCCACCATCAACTTGAGCAAGAACCGCATCACCCGGTTTAACATAGCCAATCTCTCCATTCCTACCAAGCAACTTATTTGAAATCATTTTTTCTATCATAGTCATCGATCTCTTTTTGCAGTTAATTTCTGGAAGTATCACTTCACCTTGCTTCAGTCTTTTTGCGAAAGGCAGTATTCCACCATTTTCAAGGATCAGACTACTTACTGGATCATACCTATTGGTGAACTCTGAGATAGAGATACTTTCTCCGTTCTGGAGTCTTCTCAACATGTGATGATCGCCCATAAGCTGTCCAAGATTCAAATTATTTCTCTCATGGATAGGAGCAAATGATGCTGCAATGACAATCCTAACCCCAGACCAGCGTTCACATTGGGGGGCAGTCTCTCTACTCGACCCAGTTCCTTTTCTATGGCCAGATACAATTGCCTCGAAGCCACCGTCAATAAGCGCCCTTGGCTCAAACACTCTCCTTCCTTCGTGAAGTAGTCCGGCATATGCATTCTCCGCAATAATAGCGGGATCATGGTCAAAGCATACCCAAGCGGGCGTCATCACATCTGTATTTATGTCGTCTAGTAGATCTTCCACTGTTAAATCATCCATTCTGAGGTTCAATCCCTCGTAAAGCTGCTTCCGAATCAACTCCAAGTCTTTGGTGAGGAACAGAACTCGTCTATTCGGACTCAGAGATACTTTCTTTGGCGGCCAAAACTGATCTGTCATCCAAAACCCTGTGTCTGCCAAGGTAGATTCGTATTTCACGATTCTTAACATCTAGATGAGATATTGTTCAGATGACTCGTCATTTGAATGTCTATTATAAACTTAAATATGATGCCTATTGGGATTTTAATACCTTTTACGCGAAAGGGGGGTGAGGATGATGTCATATCTTGTTGAAGATACAGTAAAGTGCGATGAATGTGGAAGCCGTAATCTGAGTAAAGACGAATCTAGAGGAGAAGTAGTTTGTGATGACTGTGGCCTTGTATTGGAGGACAAGGTAATCGACCAGGGAGCAGAATGGAGAGTCTTCAGCCCAGAGCAAGGCGATCAACGAGCTAGAACCGGCGCTCCAATGACAGTAATGCTTCACGATAAGGGACTGTCNACCGATATTGATTGGCAGAATAAGGACTATTCTGGTAAGTCTATTTCCAGTCGATATAGAAGCCAATTCTACAGAATGAGAAANTGGCAGAAGAGATCCAGAGTGAGTAATGCAACCGAGAGAAACAAGGCAATGGCACTTGCAGAATTAGACAGAATGGCAAGCCGTCTAGAGTTACCTAAGACAATTAGAGAAACTGCAGCCGTTACATACGGGAAGGCCGTTGATGCTAGATTAATCCGTGGAAGGTCAATTGAGGGTGTTGCTGCGGCCAGTCTGTATGCTGCCTGTAGAATTTGTGAGAATCCAAGAACTCTAGATGAGATAGGTGAGGCTAGTAGAACCGGGCGAAAGGAAATAGGTAGAACGTACAGGTTCATGGTGCGAGAACTAAGGATGAAGATTCCTCCAACTAAGCCAGAGGATTACATCCCTAGATTCTGCTCCGGTCTAGATTTGGACGCAGAGGTTCAAGCCAAGGCTTACGAGCTTATTGCTGCGGCCCAGGAGAAGGAACTCACAAGCGGACGTGGCCCTACGGGGATTGCTGCTTCGATCATCTATATCGCGAGCGTACTTTGTGGAAAGCGTAGGACCCAGAGAGAGGTTGCCGAGGTAGCAGGGGTTACCGAGGTAACAATTAGAAATCGTTACAAAGAGTTGATACAGAACCTAAATATTGAGTTGGAGATATAACTCAGCTACATCATGAGCAGCCAGTAGTGGAACCACACTCATTACACTTCAAACAAGTACCGTTTCGGACCATTTGACTACCCCCGCAATCGTCACAGATGTCACCCGTGAAACCTCTCTCCTTTGCAGCCTGCCTCGTTCGCGTCTCTGAATCAATTATTGGACCAACGGCCGCCTCCAAAGTCATCTGGACCTCTCTTTTCTCACCCTGGGTTCGAGCAAGTCCTTGTTCAGTAATCTCAGGCCTGCTAATGGAAAATGGATCCAGATCCTCCTCCTCCAGTGGAACGTGTGCCAAATCATCTCTATCTGCATACTCGATTGCGNGCTCCCTAAACACCCAGTCAATAATGCTGGATGACATCTTCACCCTTCCACTGCCGCCCTCGATCGTACCACTGGGTTCGAATTTGGTAAATGTAAAAGACTTCACAAATGCATCGATAGGCACTCCATGCTGCAGACCTATTGACACAGCGATTGCAAATTGAGAAAGAAGAGCCCTCCATGCAGCCCCTTCCTTAGATGTCAGTAGGAAAATCTCACCTAGATTGCCATCTTCATATTCTCCAGTAATCAGCCGCACGCTATGCCCACCAACTCTAGCTTTGAAATTGGCTCCCCTCTTCCTATCGGGTAGATTCCTTCTAGTTGCAATATAGTTCTGAACAAGTGCCTCGGCTACTGGTCTAGCAATGGGGTCAGATGCAGGAATTGCACTCACTGCTTCTTCGACCATCTTCTCAACAACAGTAACCTCTTCTTCATCATCTTCAACATCCATTGAGTCAACAAGCTGACTCATCAGGGGCTGTGATAGTTTACTTCCATCTCTGTATACTGCACATGCTTTGTTCATTGTAGCATGACTCAGGTTGTATGCTTCTCTTACGTCGTCTATTGTAGAGTCAGAAGGCATATTGATGGTTTTAGAAATCGCACCTGAAATGAATGGTTGAGCAGCGGCCATCATTTTGACATGAGCATCCCACGCAATCGATCTTTCACCATACTTGCCACATGGTGTAGCACAGTCGAAAACTGCCAGATGCTCCTCTTTTAGGCCCGGAGCTCCCTCTATGGTATTTAACCCGAAAATGAAATCATTAGCAGAATCGATATCTTGAGGACTGAAACCCAGGAATCCCAGCGTATCAAAGAAGGGATCGTCCAATTGATCTTCAGAAATTCCGAGTACATCGAGACAGAATTCCTTACCTATCATAGAAGGAGCAAAGGCCGATCTCAAATCAAAGACATCACCAAGCTTCTCCTCAATCGAACTAAGGGTTTTTGATTCAAATCCTACTTCCTTTAACTTCTCTAAAGGCAAACTTGGACATCCACTCAGCCTCTTGGAACCCATGATGTACTCTTCGATAGCTAACACATCATTTTCTGAGTAACCAAGCCTAGTGAGCGCATTAGGCACCCCGTTATTGATAATCCTAAGAGACCCTCCCCCTGCTAGAGTCTTGTATTGAACGAGAGAAAATTGGGGCTCAACTCCAGTTGTATCGGCGCCCATTACTAGGCCGATGGTTCCTGTAGGGGCGATTACTGTTGTCTGAGCGTTCCTGAAACCAGANTCTTCTCCAGCGATCACTGCTCTATCCCAGCAACTCCTAGCAGCCTCAAGCAAGTCCTTTGGACACTTCTTAGAATTGATTCCCATTGGGGGGATAGTGAGTCCTTCATACTCTTCATCAGGAGCATCATAAGCCGCTCTTCTATGATTTCTCATCACACGCAGCATGTCATCCGAGTTTCTCTCGTAGTCAGGAAAGGGTCCGAGGATAGACGCCATTTCGGCACTAGTTGCATAGCTTTCACCGCACATAATTGAGGTAATGGCCCCACAAACAGCATATGCCCGATCATCGTCATAAGGGATTCCCATATGCATCAGTAGAGATCCGATATTGCAGTATCCTAATCCAAGGGTCCTGTAGTCATACGATCTCTTTGCAATCGAGTCTGACGGGAATTGTGCCATAAGGACACTGATTTCCAAAGTTGTAGTCCACAGACGAACACTATGCTTGAAGTCTTCAATATGGAACTCATGAGTATCTAAATCATAGTAATGTAGGAGATTAATACTAGCCAGATTGCATGCAGTATCATCCAAGAACATATACTCAGAACACGGATTAGAACCGTTTATTCTTCCTGCCNCGGGGCAAGTATGCCACTCATTAATCGTAGTATCGAATTGGACACCGGGATCCGCACAAGCCCATGCAGTGTAGGCTACTTTGTCCCATAGATCACTAGCATCCATCGTTCTGCATGGAACCGGCTCTCTACCCTCTGCCACAGCCGCATCTCTTTCGGTTCTGAAGTAAAGACTCCACTTTCCTTCCTCCTTGACCGCATCCATGAAAGAATTAGGTACCCTTACAGAGTTGTTACTGTTTTGTCCAGATACCGTAGCATATGCTTCTCCCTGCCAATCAGTGTCTAGAGACTCAAATTCCAGACCCTTCCAACCCTGTCCGGCTAAATCCAAAATCCTCTGTATGTGTGCTTGAGGAACACTATCGTTTATTGCACGAACCATAGCCTTCTTCAGATTAATATTGGTTTTCTGATCTAACCTGCCTTCCTCTTTTTCGAAAGACCATATCGAATCCATTATCGAGTCTGCGTGTTTCTGAAGGATTGAACTACCAATTACTAGAGCGGAGACTTTTTCCTCCTCAGAAGGCTTCCAGTCGATATACTCCTCGATATCAGGATGATCCAGATCGAGAGTAACCATTTTTGCAGCTCTACGTGTAGTACCACCAGATTTTATTGCACCAGCGGCCCTATCTCCGATTTTAAGGAATGAAAGAAGCCCACTGGAAGTTCCACCTCCAGAAAGCGGCTCCCCGGCGCCTCTGATATTGGAGAAATTTGAACCTGTTCCGGATCCGTATTTGAATAGAAGAGCCTCCCTGTTCCATAGGCCCATAATGGAATCAGTCCCTCCTACTAATGAGTCTGAAACCGATTGAATGAAACAAGCGTGAGGTTGAGGTCTTTCGTACGCACTTNTAGATAGGGAAACCTCACCAGTGTCATGGTCTACGAAACTGTGCCCTTGCGGGGGGCCCTCGATTCCATAGGCCCAGTGAAGGCCTGTGTTGAACCACTGGGGGCTGTTGGGTGCAGATCGCTGACTAGCAATCAGATAGCACATCTCGTCGAAGTAGGCACGAGCATCGGCCTCGCTTGCGAAGTAGCCATACTTCCAGCCCCAGTAGGTCCAGGTCCCTGCAAGTCGACGAAAGAGCTGCCTTCCATCGGTCTCACCACCCATTCTTTTGTTAGCTCCAGCTTTCTGAAGTCTTTCATGATCCGGCTCACTCCGCTGTAGCCAGACAGGTACCCCCTCCTCAGGAACGTTCCGAAGATACTTCGGAACACCGGCCTTGCGCATATATTTCTGCGCGCAGACTTTCCCAGGGATTCCGGAGAATCCCGATGGCAACTTAACCCCATTGATGGAGTCAGCAATCGAACCATCCGGATTTCTAATCTCAACGTCCATATCAATCCATTCAAAGGACTCAAACGGATCCTGGCCGGCGGAGGTGAACCTCCGCTCTATGACCAGTCCAGTCTCAGAGTCAGCTTTGTCTTTGGATGCCTTGATTTTAGTCTGCATTGTTCAGTCTCTCCCAGTATTTGTAGTCAGGATTGGTCCCGCCTGTGCAAGGGAGTTGCCCTTCCGAATGGGGGGTGTTTAATGATTAGGATAAAACCCGACATCATAAAGAGTATTTTTGTAAAAAAGGTTCTAATTCCAATCTCTAAAACTCAAAGTTAACCAATCATCTCCAAAGACCAATCCAGACTCGCTCCTGAGCGAGTAATCATGATACCTACACTGCAATATTTCTGATGACTACTTTCAATTAGCCTTCTAACAAGTGATTCTGGGACTCCTCCTTTGACGATATACCTCATCATTACAGATGTGAAAACTTTCGGCGACTCATCCGCTCTTGTGGCATCAATCTCAACTCTAATGAATTCCAGATTCTTCTTCCGATGCTTAAGTCCGTCGATAAGATCAATCAGTGAACATGCCGCGTGTCCATGGGCTACCATTTCCATGGGACTAGGTGAATCCGATCCATAGATTTCAAATTGTTTTCCTCCACCTGTTGTCCCCACATATCCCCCCTCATCAGTCCAAGTAACCTCTCCTTTCACAAATCCCCGTGGAAAGCAACCCCCTTCAAGGGTTGGCTTCATCTATGTCACTCTAGTCGGAGCAATGAGAATTATGTCTGAAGGCGAAATGATAACTATCTCAGAAGGAAAATTGCAAGTACCAAGTCACCCTGTAATCCACTATATAGAAGGGGATGGCATCGGAATCGATATCACTCCTGTGATGAAGAAAGTAGTCGATGGTTCTGTCGAAATGGCTTATGGCGGCAAGAGACAGATAACATGGGTCGAAACATTGGCCGGGCAGAAAGCATTCGATGCTACAGGTGAATGGCTCCCAGAGGAGACCAAAGAGGCTATGAGAGACGGCCTAATTTCAATCAAGGGCCCCCTAACGACTCCGGTTGGAGGAGGAATAAGGAGTCTGAATGTGGCATTAAGACAGCAATTGGACCTCTTCGCTTGTGTTAGGCCAGTAAGATGGTATGAAGGAACTCCAAGCCCTGTAAAACAACCCGAGACAGTTGACATGATAATTTTCAGAGAGAACAGTGAAGATGTATATGCAGGTATAGAATGGGAAGCAGGAAGTGATGAAGTAACCAAAGTAATCAATTTTCTAAAAAATGAGATGGGCGTCGAAAAAATTAGGTTCCCAGAAACATCAGGGATAGGAATCAAGCCCGTAAGCAGGGAGGGAACAGAAAGAATAGTCAGGGCAGCCATAAACTACTCCATAGAAAACGATAAGCAAAGCGTTACATTAGTGCACAAAGGAAATATCATGAAGTTCACAGAAGGAGGGTTCAGAGACTGGGGATATGAGTTGGCTAAGTCGGAATTCGGAGCTAAAGAATTGGACGACGGACCTTGGTGCACTTTTGAAAATCCAATCACTGGAAATATTATCACCGTTAAGGACGTGATAGCTGATGCAATGCTTCAACAGGTTCTGACACGCCCTAGTGAGTATGATGTTCTGGCGACAATGAACTTGAACGGAGATTACATTTCAGACGCTCTGGCAGCTCAAGTAGGTGGAATAGGGATTGCACCGGGTGCAAACATAAATTATGATACCGGAGTCGCGATTTTTGAAGCAACTCACGGCACAGCTCCCAAGTATACGGGACAGGACAAAGTAAACCCCGGAAGCCTAATTCTATCGGCTGAAATGATGCTCAGACATATGGGCTGGGAAGAAGCTGCAGATCTAATTGTCAAGGGAATGGAAGGAGCGATTTCAGCTAGAAAGGTTACCTATGACTTCGAGCGTTTAATGGATGACGCAACTCTGCTTTCTTGTTCCGAATTTGGGAATGCAATAATTTCATACATGAATTAGGTACTTTATCAAGAAGAGATTTTGCCAAACTAAGAAAACTACACTAGGTATCTATATTACTACGTGTAGCAAACTGGCACACTCGTTGGTTTAATTAAATCTAAATTACGGAAACAGCATGGGATCGGTGATTGCAGGATACTACAGGTCTCCGTTCACAAGGGCAATGAAGGGAGATTTAGCGAGAGTAAGACCAGATGACATAGCAGCAGAGGTTGTGAACTCACTAATTTCGAATCTCAATCTTGATCCCAGTCTAGTGGAAGACATAATCGTAGGGACAGCCTTCCCTGAAGGAGAACAGGGCTTCAATCTCGCTAGAATAATCTCATTTTTGTCAGATCTTCCGGAAAGTGTCCCAGGAGTAACCATTAACAGATTCTGTGGCTCGAGCATGCAGGCCATTCACGATGCTGCTGGCAGAGTAGCTATGGGTTCTGGTGAAGCATTCATCGCCGGGGGCGTCGAGTCAATGTCTAGAATCCCTATGACCGGCTTCAACCCAATGCCAAATCCGAAGCTTAGCGAATCTTCACCCGAGGTTTTCACATCAATGGGCATCACCGCAGAAAATGTCGCGGAGAAGTACGATATTAACCGCAGTGCGCAAGAAGAGTTTGCTGTAGAAAGTCACTCCAAGGCTTCAAAAGCAGCTGAAGAAGGACACTTTTCTAACGAAATCATACCCATAGAATCCACGAACGGGACGATTAAAGAAGATGGATGCATCAGGCCAGGGACAAACTTGGAATCACTATCCAAGCTGAGGCCTTCCTTCGATTCTGAAGGATCAGTAACCGCTGGAACCTCTTCTCCTCTGACGGATGGGGCGGCGTTCGTTTTGGTTTGTTCGGAGTCGTTTGCTATAGAAAATGGGATAAAACCACTCGCTAGGATTCTTTCAACCGCAGTAAGTGGATGCGCCCCCGAATTAATGGGAATAGGTCCGGTAGAAGCTTCAAGAAAGGCTCTCGATAGAGCAGGCCTAAAGCTGGAAGATATTGATATTATAGAACTCAATGAGGCATTCGCAGCCCAATCGCTGGCTGTAATCAAAGAGTTGGGTCTTGATAGATCTAGAGTAAACTTGGATGGAGGGGCCATAGCTCTCGGTCACCCATTGGGCGCTAGCGGGGCTAGGATTACAGGTAAGGCCGCAAACCTTCTCCAAACTAACAATGGAAGGCTAGCACTTGCTACTATGTGCGCAGCGGGTGGACAGGGAATTGCCACTATACTAGAGAAATTTTGAGAGGGGTTTTTCGATGTCTGAGTCAGTTCTAGAACTAGATGATACAATAGACAGGGTGGCTGTGATTGGTAGTGGAGTAATGGGGGCTGGCGTAGCAGCCCACTGCGCGAATGCAGGATGCGACGTAATCCTCCTCGACATTGTTCCTGATGGTGCGGATGATAGAAACCTAATTTCAAAAAAAGCGATACATGATATGATAAAATCAGATCCCGAGATGTTGATGCACAAATCATTCGCTAAACGAATAACTCCTGGGAATTTAGAAGATGATCTACAAAAACTGAAGCACTGTGATTGGGTAGTTGAAGCGATAGTAGAACGCCTAGATATCAAGCAGTCACTTTATGAAAAGATTTCCCAATATATTGGCCCTAAGACAATCGTATCATCGAACACATCAACCCTTCCTAGATCTTCACTAATCGAAGGAATGTCCGATGAAATGGCAAGTAGATTCCTAATCACTCACTTCTTCAATCCACCAAGATACCTCCCTCTTCTTGAGGTGGTTTCGGATGCCCAGGTCGATCAAAATATCACTTCAAGATTGGTAGAATTCGCAGATAAAAGACTAGGGAAGCGTGTGATTCATTGCAATGATACTCCAGGTTTCATTGGCAATAGACTGGGAGTCTTCTTCATCCAAAGAGCACTAAGTGCCGCGATTGAACATGACCTAACTGTAGAGCAAGCCGATGCAATGCTAGGGTTGCCGATAGGTGTTCCAAAAACCGCAGTTTTCGGATTAATGGACCTAGTAGGAATCGACTTAATTCCCCATATAATGGCAAGCATGCTAGAGCATCTTCCAGACGACGATCCTCTACACAATTTTGCTGGATACGGTAAAGAAATCATAGAACAAATGGTCGCAGAAGGATATACCGGTCGGAAGAGTAAAGGAGGTTTCTATCGTCTAAACAAGGAAGGCGGAAAAAGGATAAAAGAGGCTAGAAATCTGAAAACCGGTGGATATGCCCCAGCGGATAGGAGAGCTGGATTTCCTTCTGCTAAATTGGGGAAACAGGGCTTAGCTAGAATAATGGACAGTCCAGATGAGGGAGCCGCTTTCGTTGAAGACGTATTACTCGATACTCTTTCCTATGCCGCATCCATAGTCCCAGAGGTTAGCGACGATATCTATTCCATTGACGGAGCAATGAAAGTCGGATACAATTGGAAGAAGGGACCGTTCGAGATGATTGATTCCATCGGCGTGAAAGACTTTGCAAAAAGACTAGAATCCTCAGGTAGAGAAATCCCATCTCTAATAAAAAAGGCAGCTTCTAATGGCTCATTCTATTCTATGGTTGATGGGGAAATAATGCGATTGACCCCCGAAGGATCAAAGGTGGTAGTTCCAAGGCCAAAAGAAACAATTACGGTTTCTGATTTGAAGAGTAAAGGCAGTCCATTACGGCGTAATCCATCTGCAAGCATTTGGGATATGGGAGACGATATCCTTCTTGTTGAGTATCACTCAAAGATGAATGCAGTTGACCCCATGACAATTGAAATGCTGAAAGAAGCAGTTAGCATGGCGGAGAAGGAACCATGGAAAGGCATAGTAATTGGAAACGATGGTAAGAACTTCTCAGCAGGAGCAAATCTGGGACTTGTACTCTTCGCGGTTAATCTCTCTGCGTGGAACGAAGTTGAGGGATTCATTAGATCGGGTCAGGAGGCATATCAGGCGCTCAAGTACTGTAGTGTTCCTGTAGTAGGGGCGTCTGCAGGCTTGTGTCTGGGTGGAGGAGCAGAGGTGCTATTACACTGCGACTCTATCCAAGCGCACTCAGAGTCATACATCGGCCTGGTTGAAGTCGGGGTAGGAATCATTCCGGCATGGGGGGGGTGCAAAGAGATGCTAGCCCGGATAAGAGAGTTTAACCTAGCTCCAGGAGGCCCGATGGGGCCAATTATGAAAGCCTTCGAAATAATTGGAACTGCTCAGGTTGCCAAGTCAGCCGATCAAGCACGATCAATGGGATTCCTAGGTCCAGATGACAGTATTTCTATGAATAGAGATCATCTACTCGCAGATTCTAAAATGAAAGCTCTGACAATGTCAGAGGGGTATAAACCTCCCAAACCACACAGTTTCAATCTACCCGGACAAACAGCGAGAATAGCTCTTGAAATGGCAGTTTTCGATTTAGAAAGATCAGGAAACGCAACACCTCATGACGTAGTAGTCACCTCTGAACTAGCAAAGGTTCTATCAGGGGGATCAGCAGATTTAACGGATAACACAACTGAAGAGGAGATATTGACCCTAGAACGAGAGTCAATAGGTAGACTAGGAAGACAGGAAAAAACGATCCAAAGAATGGAGCACATGCTTCAAACAGGAAAGCCACTAAGAAACTGAGGAGATAATAATGGTAGTTTGGACCCCACCCGATAGAGATTACGAATTTCTATTCAACGAGGTTTTCGATGCAATCCACTCAATCGAAGGTCTAGGCTTCGACGACTTCGATAAAGAATCTCTTTCAATGATGATTGAAGGATGGGGGAATCATACTAGGGAAGTTTGGCTTCCAATAAACAAAATTGGAGATAGTAAGGGACTAACTTTTGAAGATGGAAGGATAACCATGCCTCCTGAATTCAAGGAAGCATATCGAAGAGGAGTCGAGGAAGGGTGGTTTGGTACGGCCTCTAAGCCAGAGCATGGTGGAATGGGTGCTCCCTTATTTTTCCAATCTGTCACTTGGTCCGAATACGGTACATCTACTTGTATGGCGCTAAGCGTTTTTCCAGCTCTATCTACAGGAGTTTACGAGGTTCTGAGCACGCATGGGAGTGAAGATCTCGTAGATTACTATGCAAGCAATCTTGCTTCTGGTAAATGGAGCGGAACTATGTGCCTGACCGAACCTCATGCTGGAACTGATTTGGGAATGATCACCTCCAGAGCAGAGCCAGAAAAGGACGGATCTTACAGGATATCTGGAACTAAAATTTTCATCACAGCAGGGGAGCATGATATGACGGATAACATCCTGCATTTGGTATTGGCAAAGGCTCCCGGAGGTCCAGATGGAACCAAAGGAATATCACTATTCTTAGTTCCTAAGTATCTTCCATCAGAGTGGAAAGAGGGAGGCTTGGCTGGTCTAAGCGAAGACCTAGATTCCACAGAGAATGGAGTAACCTGTTCCGGTTCAGAGGAAAAGATGGGCATACATGCAAGTCCGACATGCGTGATGAATTTCGACCAAAGTGTGGGTTGGCTGGTAGGACCTCTCCATCAGGGAATGCCGCTGATGTTCGAGATGATGAATAGAGAGAGATTAGCCACCGCGATGATGGGGCTTGGTTTGGGCGAAATATCCTATCAAAACGCTCTTTCTTGGGTAAAGGACAGGAGACAGGGTAGAGATCTGAGCGGAGTTCGTGACCCTAACGAACCCGCAGACAGTATACTTGTTCATCCGGATGTACGGAGAATGCTCCTTGAAGCTAAAGTAAACAATGAGGGATGTCGTGCTCTAGCAGCATGGTCAGGAATTCTACTTGATCAGATGCATAGCGAAAATCCTGAGATCTCAGAACCAGCAAAGGCACTAGTCGCGCTTTTTACACCTATTGCAAAGGCTCATTTTACGGATTTGGGTTGTGAGACAGCCGATACGTGTATGCAGGTGATGGGAGGAGCGGGCTACTGTTCCGAGTATGGTGTCGAACAATTCTATCGTGATGTCAGAATTTCCAAAATCTGGGAAGGAACAAATGGAATTCAAGCACTGGATTTAGCAGGTAGGAAAATCACTCAAGACTTTGGAAAGAACCTTCGTTACCTCATGTGGCCTCTAAGCGAATTTATCGAGAACAATAGGGAAGACCCTGACATGGAAGAATTCAACAGACCACTATATCAGGGAGTTAAGGGATTACAGCAACTCACTTTGTTAATGGTTTCTCAAGGTGCTGCAAACCCACTATTCCTAGCTTCCGGGGCCACGGATTACTGTAGATATTTCGGGAATGTACTTCTTGCATATATGTGGGCAATAATGGCCAAAGTGTCCCTCGAGAGAAAGGGAGAAACATTCTATGATGCTAAACTGGCTAGTGCCCGCTTTTTCTTTTCGAAAATATTTCCAGAGACAACCAGTCTGGCAGCTAAAATCCAATCTGGACAAAACCCTCTCATGGAATTCACAGAGGCGATGCTTTGATCTCTGAGAAGAATATGGAAAACTCTAATCTGATTAAGGGAAACTCTTCATCCTACCAATCGACTCCATCGGATTTCACGCCTTCTATACCTGGCTTCCTTCTTCTAGTCATTCTTTGTGAGCTTCTAGTGTTCTTATTCATCCCACAGGCTTCTTCATACGGCTTATTCTGGCTTTCTATCGGAATTACAGCTCCATTCTTTGCATGGTTCTTGGTTTATTGGAGGGTATATTTGTCTGTGTTCGTTACAAAGCAGTCAGATCCCGCACCCCGACTTGATGCTCGATGGTCGCCTTTCAAGTTCAATGGCTGGGCGAATGAAATACTCAAGGCATATATCATGGAATCAGAAGAGGAAAGTGAGGACCTGCTTCTGTATCTCCATGGGTACAGCTCCAGCATGTTCAAGGGTGAAACGAGAGCTACGCATCTGCAAAGTATGAGCATAAATATCGTCAGCCTCGACCAGCGGGGTTTCGGAAACCAAGGAAAAAGGAAAGATTGGACACTGCTAAAGGTCCTGACTGATATCGAGGGCCTACTCATATCGATACCAGAGGTACTCGGGTTTACCCCAAGGAGACTATGGATTTATGGCCACTCTATGGGGGGCCTTCTAGCCATACGCCTTTCTTCTCACCCTTCTGGCTGGTGGGCCCAATCACTTAGAGGAATTATTCTTGAATCGCCGGTGGCATCATTCCCCAAGATCATCGATAATTTACTTCCTGGCAGAGCAGTCATGGCCAAGCCATGGGTAAGGCACATTCTAAGGAGAGAACATGAGCGAATTCATCCAGATCTAAGTATTAGGTACGCAAATGCCCAGCTTCCTTATTGTGGTATCCCTAAAGTACCCATCCTCGTCATTCAGTCGGAAAATGACGAGGTCCTTGGAGATGACCACTTTGAATTGATAAAATTGCACTTACAGGAAAACTCCGAGATTCATGTAATAGACATGCCTCATTCGTCACAATTTGATCTTGATGAGAGGAAACAGGTAGTTGAAAAATGGATGAGAAAACGACTCCTCGAACCCTGATAAAAATGAAATGATAGTATGGAAGAGGCCAGAGAGAAGATGATGGAAATTTTCAATCGTGCATTACTTTCCGAAGAACCACTATCATGGTTCGAGGAACTTTACAGCGATTCAAAAAGAGATAGAGAGAAAATTCCATGGGACTGGACAGAGCCACACCCGTTCGTAGTAGACTGGGCTAAAGAAAACAGGCCAGTAGGAAAAGCACTAGTCGTAGGATGTGGATTAGGAGAAGATGCAGCATTCCTGAGCTCTTTGGGGTTGGAAGTAACTGCTTTTGATATTTCTGAAACGGCGGTTGCTTGGGCCAAGCAGATCCATCATGAATCTAATATAGACTGGGCGGTCGCAAACCTTCTCGAACTAAGTGATTCATGGATGGGCGCTTTCGACCTGGTTCTCGAAGTTCACATCATCCAAGCAATTCCAAAGCAAATTGGCGAACTAGCTTCCAATAGACTAGCACCACTAGTTTCCGATTCTGGGTTTCTAGTTTGTATCGGCAAGCTTGCCGAAACTAAAGAAGGTCCAGAAGGACCTCCATGGCCCCTCTCGATGGAAGAGATTGAGAACATAGGAAAGGACCTGGAAAAAGTCGAAATTCATACTTCGATAATCCCCGGTAAGGAATCAACCAGATACAGGGCGGTTTGGAAAAGATCTTCAAATTCAAGTTGAAAAAAACATCACATGAAGTTTTAGACAGTACAAGCGTCCTTTCCACTCTATTGCATTTTAATATAATCTATCTCTTCGACCACATTTTCTGCCAAACGTCGATGTTCCTTTGGATATCATCTTCTGATACCTGCCTATTCTCTACACCATGCCGGCCAATGGGCTGTATTCTACATCCACAAGCATTTGCATGACCCCCTCCGTCGGGATCTAACAGAGTTGCCATTAGAGTTAAATCGAAAATTCCACCACTAGTGTGGAGAAAAGAATTGGTATAGAAGGAGGCTGATACAGGGTATTTCTCCTTATCATCGAACGAAGCACCTATATCTCCATGAATTACAATACAAGCATCACATCTCTCACCGGCCATTGCAGTAATCTGATATCCATTAGATCGTAATCCTAAATTTTCCAGCCTAACTATTGCTAGACGATCTTCAACCCTAAGATTCTCCTCTATCTTCTTCCTTAGAGTCTCTATCCTAATGCCCGTTTTCTTCAACAAGGAATTGAAGTTTGACTGTCCTAGAATATCTTCAACAGAGATACCTCTCTGCAGACTCTTCAGAATTGAATTTGCAACATACTCCCCCTCATCAATTAGTCTACTGAGCCATAATACGGGAGAATCCGAAAGGTACTCTTCTCTAGTTATTCTTCCACTATCTAGCTTATCTACCCACTCAATCAGCTCCTTCATATCCGAGAGATCAATATGCTCAGAAAATAACTCAAAAGCAATCCTTGCTGCAGAAGGGTAGTCCTTCCAAATTACTACCGCCCCTTCATCCGAAAAACTCGATTTATTTGACTGATGATGGTCAATACTCAATCCACAATTGGGATGGCCGGGCAAATCACATATTGCCGTATATCTATCAATTAGCCCGTCATATACGCCTGCTCTAAGCTGCCCAGGGTGGCCAAAAAAGACCTCCGCCTCGGACCACCATCTTCTTAGTATAGCCGCGGTAACTACTCCATCCAAATCTGAGTCAGTAACAATCCTATGAATTTCCAAATCAATTGGTCGGACTGTCATATGCATCCGACCTATATCACCTCAATGGTGATTTCCATAGTCAAACAATATCTCGGAAGGTTTTCATTGATTGCTGTACATGAACGGTTATGCAGAGCAAACCAGACACCATGGAGACTTCATGTGGATTCATATTGTTAAATTTCGATAGCATTCTTCTTCTACAATATCCGCAAGGTCACTGGAGCTTCCCTAAGGGCCACGTAGAAGAGGGAGACTCCGATCACCACTTTACTGCAAAAAGGGAATTGAAAGAGGAGACAGGGATTTCGGACGTCACAATTGACAACGGATGGAGCGAAAGGACAGAGTATACATTTACTAGGAAGGGCAGAAACATCCCTAAGCAGGTTTTCTGGTATCTTGCCAGGACAGGCGAGATCGACGTCTCACTCTCACATGAGCATACGAATTACCTCTGGCTTCAAATTGATGATGCAGAGGGGCAAATTACTTTCCAACAGGAAAGGAAACTACTGATGTCGGCAAAAAAATATCTGCAATCAGAAGGCCAAATCGTCTAATTATTTCTCTCTCTTTCCTAATGGAGTCCACAAAGACTCCTCCTCCCCAGTATTCTTCGATATCCATCTAGCTAAGACAAATAACCAATCTGAAATTCTGTTTAGGTAGCAAATAACCTCTTTGCGCACGGAGTCATCACCTTCCAAACTCCTTAGATGACAAGCCTCTCTCTCAGCCCTTCTAGCAACGGTCCGTGCGATATGAAGGAAGGCTACTGGAGCAGATCCCGTAGGTAGAATAAATGACTCTAGTGGATCCAACTCTTCCAGCCAGCTATCCATCTCTTCCACTAGTCTATCACACTCATCAATTCCAATCAGAGACATCTGCTTAGGAAGCTTCCCAGGGGTGCAAGCACACTCCCCACCTAGATCGAAGAGCTCTTGCTGTACCCTCATCAGAGCCTCCTCAGCATCGCCCGGATTATGGAAACGAGTAATTCCAGGCATCCTTCCAAACTCCATTCTTACTACCCCGATTTGAGAATTCAACTCATCTACCGTTCCGAAGAGCTCAACTCTTGGATTCTCCTTTCCAACCTTCTTCCCATCTAGTAGCGAAGTCTCTCCGCCATCACCAGTACCAGTGTGGACTCTACTTATCCGGACCATGTTAGTGCGAGAAGGTCCGCGTTTTCAAAAGTACTCAGCATCAACTAGAATTCTGAAGGCCATTCTCTATGGCCTCAATCCACGAATCATCTACTGTACCCCAACCTCCGAGACTCTCAAGTTCAACCAGACTTTCTTCCTCTTCCTTTGAGTTCCCTAAACTTCTATGAATGAGAAATAGAGCAGCATAGCTCATCGAATTTATCCATTGATCCTCCATATCCCAAGATTTTTCAAAATGGGAGATTGCTCCATTTGGACCTAGAATAAGACCTCTATGAATTTGCCTGATTCCAGATTTCGACCATGCAATGCCCGGAACTCCGATTACTAGCCCCCTAAATGCCAAGTACATTTCAACCGAGACCATAGTGCTTGCCAAAACAAAAGAACCAATCTGCTCTGACTGACCAGCAAATTCCCACCTAGAAGAAAGAAGACTGATCCCCCCTAGACAGAATAACACTCCTGCGAGGGGGGCCACAATCACATCTGTCTTGTTCCTACTCATATCCCTAATTCCAGCTATAAGAAAAACACCTCCCAAAAATACTGAAATTGAGGCTGGCAAATCCTGCCCCGATCCCTGTGGACTAGTACTTGAAATCCACAATAAGAGACCAGAAATAAGTACAGCCCAACCAAAGCGTGAACCTTTCTCGGGGAACGGCTGAAGCCTGCTGAGATAAATGCTGAATATACCAAGACCTAGGAATAGAATCAACCAGAACATCATCTCAATCTTCCACCTTACTTCCCCATCCAGCTTTCCAAAAATCTTCGTTATCCAGTAGAAGTAGCCACTCTGAATCATTTGCCGATAGAAGTAATTTGGCCCTTCTT
>PBGH01000003.1 GCA_002720055.1 Methanobacteriota archaeon
TTCCGGCGAAGGCGATTTTGGTGATTTTGATGGCCGAGCCAATAAATGTCACTCCCTCTCAAACTGCTCGGCCTTTTCCTCATAATGCTCTCTAAGATTTTCTTCCCTTTCCACTAATCTCTTTAGATGGTCTTCAAGGGAAGATTTAGCATCATTTAATTCGGACAAAAGTTTTGTCCTATCCGCAACCTCGAGGAGGATATTTCCGAGTGAACGATAAACAGGCTTCCCCGAATCCTGTTCCTCAAGTGCCTCCACAGTTATGCCATACTCCGAGATTTGTGATGAAACAGTCTGAATTTGATTCCTAATTGCCTGTAGTTCTCGGGCAATAGACTGAATTTGTTCTGCAGACACTTCCTCGCTAATCCTTGTCGCCCCCTCTTGTTGCCATTAGGGAATGTTCGGAAGCAATTAAAGCTCTCATCAATGAATTCCATCTTGCTCTAAGATCGCTAAATGAATTAGAAAAAATAGAGACTTGGACTTGACTGTCAGTGTTATTAAAATCGGCTTCAGTTATTAAAGAAGATGATAAGGCGTGAGATTCTGTGTGCTCCAACGTTAGTCTGAGCTGGACTTTTTCATTCCTCTTCTGATCCTTCATCTGATTCTCTCTCGGATAGCTTTCTTTCATAGTCCAATGCAGCCTGTTGTGCGATCACAGCCATATCAGTTGCAGTCGCTCCTTCTAGCGAACGCCTGACGATCCTCCTATTTGCATCACTAGCCCTGGTAAAGGGTTCCCAAACACCTCCAGAGAATGTATAATCGCACTTCTTACAGTCCCAAATACCAGCTGATTTCCTCCTAACTTTAACATAATGACATTTTGGACATGTGTACCACCTTGATTTCTTAGCCATGGCTGAGCCAGCTCTTCTTCTCACGCTGACCCCGTATCGGGGTCCGAAACGAGCAGTCGCTCCTGCTTTTTGGGTTCTCTTTGCCATTCTATTTCACCTACAATGAGTTTATAATTTCTCTAAGTTCCTTGGTCCTCATCCGAGCATTTTCCATTATTTCGGCAAACTCATCGGCTGAGAAAATCCCCTTTATACCCTTCTGAAGAGAGTGAACATTGTCATCATCACCGAGAGTGATGTGTATTCTTTCATCCCCGCCAAGTTCTTCTCGGGAGCTTGCATCGTAAACAAAACGTCCGCCGACCTTGTGGTAAGAGCACATTATTGGAGTTTTAGAGACTTCAAGCTGATTATCCTCCCCTACTTCGAACCTCTCTGCGGGAATTGTGGCATTTCTAAGTGCTACAATCCCGGCCAAAGCGAACGCATCGAAAAGATTCCCATCATCAGAGACTGCAAACAAATCTAGTATGACTTGCCATGCCTTCTCCCCCGGAATTATACAAAGAGAGTCAACATCGATACAACCTGATTCTCTGATTCCTCTATCAACAACTCTTCCAAGTTCTATGGATTCTTCGCTTGGTGGGCCTGCTTCCCAGTGCCTACCTGCAACCGGTCTGACCTCAGCTGAACACATCAAACCGCCCTGATTTGGACGATCTGAATATGGCTGCATGATTTGGAATTTAACTCCTGCGAAAACGATTGTATCGCCCATCCTAACCCTTGCTGAGCCCTCAGCCCTCGGAAGAATGGAATGATCTACCTCTAATTTTCTCCCTTCCCACCTAGACCTGCCATCAATCCTAGCATCCTTATCTGCGAGATCGGAAAGATGGGCCCTGAGAAGATTTGGTACGATTGGGATGGTCATTCTATCCACCCTCCTTTAGCGCTTCGACCATTTTTTCATGTATCGATGATGCAGCTTTCATGTTGTAGTCCCATGCCTCTTTGAATTCATCTTGTGAAAGATCTCCATCCATCTGTAGGAAAACTAACTCTCCGGAATTTGGAAGAATTCCCATAGGAAGGTCTGCTTCACCATAATTATCCTCTTCCTTGTTCAAATCGCAGACTACAACATCATTGATCTTACCGCTGGCTACACTGACGACTAGGTCGGTCATTGGGATGCCTGCATCTGCAAGGGCGACTGAAGCGGCAGTCAGTCCCACGCATCTTGTCCCCGCTTCTGCTGAAATAATTTCTATATTTACGCGAATTTTTGAGCGTGGATAGAGGTCGAGAAGTACGACGCTTTCAAGGGCGTCCTTGGTTACTTTGCTGATTTCTCTACTTCTACGATTGAAACCTGGCCTGATTCTATCTGTTGTTGAAAATGGAGCCATGTTGTAAGCTACATCGAGAACGGCTCTATCCTGTCTCTGAATCTTCCTAGGATGTGCCTCCATTGGCCCATATACAGCTACTATCGCTTCATTGGTCCCCCAAGTCATTCTACAAGACCCGTCTGCAACCGGTACTACTCCTGTCTGTATGGATATCTCCCTAACATCACCTGGACCTCGTCCATCCATCCTCAAGCCATTCTCATCGATCATCTGAATATCTCCGTATCCGCCCATTAGTTCGCACCTCCATTGACATTTGTTGATAATTCGAATAGTCTTTTTCTAACTTCTAGAATTCCTTCAAATTCTCCGTCTATCCACATCCTTCCGTTGTCAGCTACAACTATACGACACTCTGTATCCTCTTTCAGTCTTCTCAGTGATTGGCCACCCTTGCCGATTAGTCTACCAAGCAAATGTGGATCAATCTCTTCTATGACCCCTGAACGAATTTTCCTAAGTCCCATTCCCTTCATTGTTACAACACTTGAATGAGTCTCCTCAACTTCCTGTATCCTGCACAGGACTGCGTCTCCCACATCCATAACTGATCTCGTTCCTCCAAAATCTACCTTTCCTGGCCCGAGGCTCATTGGCAATATAGCATTGAAAGGAGCACCGAGTTCGATAAACCAAATATTGTTTGTACAGCCTTCTATAAATCCAATCACCAAATCACCAGGGCGAGGCATGTACCTCGTATGTTTTGGCTCGACAGAGACTAAATCTCCTTTTTTCCTAATTATTCCTTGTTTTATTGCCTTTAGTCGCCCAGAAATAGAAAGAACTCCATGGCCGGCCTCTTGCCCTTCAGATTCTCCCAGATCCTCTCCGGGAACAACGAGGACTTGCCCTCGTATACCTCGCGACCCCGTCGCGTCATTATTTTTTGTCATGTTATCGAGCCGCGCCACTGGCCTGCTGTTCATAACCGTTGATGCTTGAGAGATTTACCTAATTAGTCGATTTCACGCACTTCGACGTCGGGAGATTTGGATGCAACCCTTCCAATTAAGTCATTTTTCATTCCACCTGGCGAAGAAACAACACAGACCCAAGTGCCATCACTCAGCCACTCCTCCTTCTGAATCGAGTCTCTAAGCATCTGACTGATTGCCCCATAGTCTCTGCCCTGTACTTTGAATGCTAACCTAACGGTTATGAATTGTAGAGGAATCACCGGTCTAAGAGCGGAAACTGCATCTTCAACTTGACTCTCTACTGACTTAAAAGGATCAATTGGGAATCTTAGCTCATCCAGGGCATTTTCTATCCTAGTCCTGGGGTGTGGAAGTTTGGTCTTGGGATCGGTGGCAGTAGTAGCAATCTCGTTTACTATCTGCAATTTCTTTTCATTGATCATATTCTTTCTCTGCAATGTGGTTAATTGTATTGTGCCGTCAACTAGAATCTTAGTGGCGCAATCAAGTACATCAGTGGTCCCAAAGGCATTCTCAAGAGACTCAGAGGTGGGCCTTTCCCCTGCTCTAGCATCGGACCAAATTTCATCTATCGCAAGAAGGTCGTCGATAGAAACTCCTTCCGAATCCTGTTTCCATAACTCAACTAGGTCGGGATCGACTAAAATCTCGAATCTTTTTCCCGCCTTCTCGAGGCGGGCCAATACCGCATCATCCAGACTGACCATGGGAGTCCCATTGGGGGTATGGCTTAGATATTGGCGGAATCAAGACATCTTGTCGAGATGCTTCAAGGTTGATTCCCTATCCAGCTTCCTGTAACCATCCTTATCAACGCAAGCAATCTCAACGGTTTCCCTGTTCAAATCATCCTCAAGAGATTCCTTAAGTGCTTCAAGCCCTAACTTGATAGCTGCATTCTGTGTCATATTGGCCTTCCATTTCTCTTCGAAAAAATCGATGGCTGTAGAGCGCCCCCTTCCAATCGCTCCGGCATTGTATGATTGGTAAGCGCCAGAAGGATCCGTCTCGAAGAGGTGGAATCCTTCGTCGTCAAATCCTGCGATTAGAAGAGCAGTGCCAAAGGGCCTAGCTCCACCGTATTGTGTGAATGATTGTTTGTAATCGCACATTTTCTTAACTAGGGTAGACACTGGTATTTCAGCACCATAAGTCATTCTGTTTACTTGGCATTGTACCCTTGCCCTATCTACAAGCTGCCTAGCATCGGCAACCAAGCCAGACGTTGTAATCCCAATATGATTATCGATTTGATACATTTTTTCAATAGAATCTGTGATCACTAGCTTACTCTGGACCCTCTTGTCTACAATTAGTACCACCCCTTCCTTGAAGACGAGGCCTACGGTTGTAGTGCCTCTCTTTACTGATTCTCTTGCATATTCTACTTGGTAAAGTCTGCCGTCTGGGGAAAATGTCGAGACCCCATGATCGTAACCTCGTCCGCTAGGCTGCATCGCTATCACCCCCATGCCATAATGGACTCTTATGAATCTTGGTCGAGAGAAGACTCAATCTAGTACACATTCTGCGGGGTTTGAAATTGGTGAAAAGATGAGAATCGCGGTTTTGTCGTCAGGCGGGAAGGATTCTGCCTATGCTACATGGTGGTCGGGGTTGCAGGGATGGGATATTGTCTCTGTAATTACCGTCATGGTAAGGGGAGAGGACTCTCTAATGTTCCAGCTAGGAAATACCTGGGTAGCGGGTTTACAAGCCAGTTCAATGGGCCTTCCTTGGCTTCCAGTCGTTACTGAAGGGATAGATGGGCAGGAGATATCTGATTTAGAGCGGGGGTTGAGCGGCGTTTCGGACACCAGTAAAATATTCGAGGAAATATGGCCGAGTTGGGTTGAAGCTCCAACCGAAATGGTACTGCAAAAAGGCAAGCCAGAAATTGACGGGCTAGTGGTGGGTGCACTTCGTTCAGATTACCAGAAAACAAAAATTGAGATGATGTGCGAGAGATTGGGCATTCATTCATTCTGTCCACTATGGCATAAGGAAGAGGAAAGTCACATGCAGTCTCTTGTGGAACATGGATTCGAAGTTGTATTCACATCGGTTTCAACAGAGGGTCTGGATCAAGAATGGCTGGGAAGGAAATTAGACAAAGGGTCGCTAATAGAGTTGCGGACTCTCTCTAAAAAATACAGATTCAACATGGATGGGGAGGGTGGGGAATTCGAAACCTTCGTAGTCAATTCACCAGATATGGCAAATGAGATAGTGTATACCGGAAAGCCTCAGTGGCATGGATCCAGGGGCGTATTGAAAATAGATTCCCTCTCATTGAACTAGCATCGTTAGGCTCAAACAGGTGACCGTGGTCGCATGACTGGAGATTATGCCAATATCCCCTCTCGATTACAGGTATGGGCGAGATGTCGCTAAGGAGATCTGGTCGCGTGAAGGTAGGCACGCTAGACAACTGGAAGTCGAGAGGGCATTAATATGGGCACATAGTAAGATGGGCAGAGTTTCTCCTGAAGACTATGATGCAATAGCTGAAATTGCCGATCCGGGAATAGTTACAGCGGATAGAGTAGATGAAATTGAAAATGTAACGAAACATGATATTATGGCACTTACCAAGGCAATGGCCGAAGTAGCTGGGGATTCTGGTTGGTGCATACACTTAGGAGCAACCAGTAATGATATTGTTGATTCAGCTGTCGCTCTACAAATCAAGGATAGTATTTCCCTTCAAGATGAGGCAATAAGAAAATTGATTCTCACAATGTGCGATATTGCGGAAAGGGAAAGAGACACAGTAATGCTGGGAAGGACCCATGGTCAAGCTGCAGTTCCAATTACCTTCGGATTGAAAGTTGCTGTCTGGGTAGACGAATTCAAGAGGCACTTGGATCGTCTGCATGAGATGACTCCCCGATGTATAACAGGAAAGTTCCTAGGTGCCGTTGGTTCAGGTGCTGCTCAGGGAGAAAGGGCTCTTGAGCTACAGAGCCTAGTTCTGGGTGAATTGCGCCTTGTTGTCCCAATTGCCACGACACAGGTCGTTGGAAGGGATAGATACATCGAATGGGTAGGGTGGATGTCAAATGTTGCTACTAGCATAGAGAAAGTTCTCCAAGAAGTTAGGAATCTTCAAAGGACTGAGATTGGCGAGGTAGCAGAATCTTTCGATATGAAGAAACAAGTAGGCTCCTCTACAATGGCTCATAAAAAGAATCCGATTACTGCTGAAAATGCTTGCGGATTAGCTAGAATTGTTCGTTCGATGATAATCCCCTCCTTTGAAAATGCTCTCCTCTGGCATGAAAGGGACCTAGCAAATTCTTCCAGTGAAAGATTCACGCTCTCACATGCGATGATTCTCCTAGACGACGTTTTTGCTAAGTGTAATAGGGTCCTTTCTGGGTTATCTATTAATCGGGATAGGATGATGGAGAATATAGAATCTCAGAAAGGCCTGATTATGGCTGAAAAGGTAATGTTGGAATTGGTAGAAAGGGGGATGCCAAGGGATGAAGCGCATGAAGAGCTTAGGGCAGCCTCAATGAAAGCACTCAATGAGGGTATGAAACTGGAAGATGCTTGCAGATCTTCAGAATCAATAATGAAGTTAGTTGGCGATAATCTGTCAGGATTCTTCGATCCTAGCTCACACCTTGGCTCGTCGGGAGAAATTGTAGACCATGCAATCAAAATTGCAAGAACTAGGTGCTCAGAATAAAGTTGGAATAAGTAGTACTATCGCCGTTACGGTAGCCACTGCAAAAAGAAGCACTATCATCGCATGCGGTCCGTACTGATTTGAGTCATTTAATGCGACGTTGAAGAATCCTCCATCGAGAATTGCTCCGAACAGAGATTTTTCCGAATACTCGAACTCGGGAGGTTCTCTTCTAGGCATCCTTTCTGACTTGCCAGAGTCTTTAGCCATAAATTTCGCAGGGGGTTATGGCAATTATCCTTGCCCCTATCCTTCTTCTGGCAAAGACAAACCTGCTTGCTCCAGTAATTCACCCATCTGCTCTAGGGCCTCCTCGTCGGGTTTCATTAGAGCTTCGGGTTCCTTTGCCTCACCCTTGTATTGATCGCCGCCATCTGCAGCAAATTTCAACCTACGTTGTCTGATGTTAAGAATCGTCCATACCAAGTACCCAGATATGGCAATCATTACCGCCAAAATTAGCAATATGTCCATTGCTTGCGCCATATACCCGGATCCACACTCGATGTATCATATTGTCCCCGGATTTCCGAGAGATAGGGGCTTTGACAAATGTCTACGATTCGATGCCGAAGGCTCTACCCAAATGCCTTCTTTGTGCCCGAAATGAGACAATACATTAGAGCATAACCAAATCTTCCTCTCCTTTCTGCCACAGTTATCGCACCTAAGTTTCTGACCCTTACCTAAACTCCTCATTGTCTTTGAGCAGCAAATTGGTCTATTCGAAATCCTCGGAGAAGCGTTATCCAATCTTAGTCTCTCGAGATGAACTGAACCATCGGGAGCTTGCAATCCAGCCCAGCTGACTAAATCCCCTGGTTCCAGTTTTCTCAAAAGGGTATTAACTGGTCCACCCTCATGAAATGCTACTAAATTGAGAGATTTGCAGGATGAAAATACTGTGATATGGGCATGGCCCCCTCTCGTCTCTTTGGCCATGCCCGTTACGGTTCCACTTTCTATCGAAACGATATGATCGTCGCTTAGTTGATTGGTCCTATGGGCTGCATAATTGATGCTCTCCTCCACATCATCCCTTTCCTGTAACCAGTGATGGGCATTAGAGACTGAAATCTCAGAAGAACCTCTAATGCCATATAGAACTGGGCACGGAGTTCTCGGTGCGATCATTCCCTTCCCCTTTGTTGGATCCCTATTGAGGAATGTATCTACGTGGTTGGTCTCTAGCNCNAGTACGGCTTCGTTGCTTACATTTCTTGGGCTTCCTATGGCTTCCTCTTTCCTCCAAGAAATTAACTCCCAGGAAGAATGATCCCCTGGATTCCAAGATATCGCTGCACAGGCACCTACAATTCCGAAGAATGTTTGAGAATAAAGGACCTCACAATTATATTCTAGCGCATTATTCATCATCAATTCATAATCAACTTCGTTTCTCACTGCATCCCAATACCAATCCTCTGGAACAATGTCCGTGGAAATTACCAAGACTGGTGATGGTTGAACTCCGGCACTTGGGTATGTGCTAATCATCTCTGTCAACTTGTCGAACCATTCCTTGCTAGCGCTCACAAACTCATCAAATGCTGTAGATTCGATTTCCACAATTGCTCCCAGGGCCCCATTGCCCCTTGTCCTCCTAGTAGCAAAGGGCCATAGCCTGACTAACCTCCTCTCAACTATCGAAAATTCAAGATNTTCTGACATATATCTAAGGAAATCATCCATTGTTTTGGTCGTACAACCTACTTCTACATGGTCAGTATCGTCTAATCCGATTCTCAGCATCATTGAGATCATTCCTGAATTTCCAAAATCTGTGTAATTACTCCCCCTAATCCAACTTCTGTATCGCATCTAATTCCCTTCACACCAAATCTATTCGCTGCAAAAATGTCAGATTGCTGGTCCCCTACTAGGAAAGAGGATTCTTCGGAGGGCCTATCTAGCCATTTTGGCCCGAGATACAACTGGATGTTACCAGATTCCGAATCNTGGGCGAAATCCAACAATTGTCTTCCAACCTCAAGCATTCCAGGGTTTGGTTTTCTTGCCCATGATTCATCCTCTGGCCTGTAGGGACTATACAGAATCAAGTCAATAACAGCGTCCTGATCTTCCCCTACTAGTAGTTCTTGGAGTTTAACATGGATTGAATTGAGCACATCATGCCCCCAGATCCCCCTCCCAATGGGCGACTGATTGGTCACTACGCAAATCCTGAAACCCGCTCTCTTCAGCATTCCAACAGATTTTGCTGCATCTGGGAGTAGACGCAGTTCATCNGACGAATTGATATAATTTTCAGACCATTTATTAAGCACTCCGTCCCTATCGAGATAGGCAATTTTCCCTGACCAAGGCTCTCCAGATGGGAGTTCTTGTAATATCAAATCATCTTCTAGAAAAGAATCATGTCTATGGGGGAGGTACATTTTCTCACAGTCCGTTATTGGACTTGACCGCCTCTTTGATAATATGATTAATCACTAATTGCAAGTCTTCAATCCTCTCCATTGATTTTGAAGGAATAACAACTGGTAAATCGACTATTTTTGCTAGCTCGCCGCCCCCCATTCCATTGTAATCTCCGGTAACTCCCACAGTCTTGCAACCATTTTGACTCGCATATTCGATACCATTCAAGATATTTTTTGAGTTTCCAGAGCCGCTGAATGCTACCACTAAATCTCCTGGAGTAAGAAATGTCTCCAACTGTCCGACNAAAATGCTTTCATAATCTGTATCATTAGCCCAGGCAGTCAGAGAGGAAGCATTGTCGACGTGTGAAATTGTCTTCAATTTGAGTTCTTTAGACCAATCGCCAGCGCTATGGGATGGAGTTCCTGCGCTACCGCCATTACCGATGAANTGAACTGTNGATCCTCTTGATCTAGTGTCCTCTACCAAAATCCAGAATTTTTCTATGCTAGAAGTAGGAAAATTTTCCAGAGTGGACATCAGAGAAGCGACATAATCGTCTGCGAATTCTTCGAAGTCGAAACCCATACTAGTAGATTCGGAAGAGGGCATCATATTTACGGGTTGATGAAAGCAGAGGGTCGTGGANGACCCGGTTGCATCGATGATCCAAAATTTTTCCTCCACTATTGGATTGTCGGATGTGACTGTNCAACTGGTTATAGGAGCCATAGGACTGTTCTTGTTAGGAGTAGCCTTCCACAAGAGTTCGCAAGATTACTCTAGATTATTTGCGGTCTCTGGCTGGCCATTGATTGGACTGTTTTTTTATCTCTATTCTGGACATTATGTCGAAATATCTGATCCCGTTCTAATTTTTATGACTGCTGCGGCTTTACCAGCGNGATTTGCAGTATCGATATGGGAGTGGAAAAATGATGGCTCTAGTATGGATACGATCATCTGGATGAGGGGTTTTGTAGTATGGTCAATGATTCCCTACTACCTAGTTTTCGGAGTTCCTTACCTGAATATGGCTTTTGTTCAATTAACTGCAGTTAGCGCCAATATTCTACTGGATTTCGTAGGTTTGGGCGGATATGAAATTGGACCGATGATGATCGAGAGATATGAGAAAGAAGTCATTCCAGTAACGGAATGGGAAGGAAGTAGAGTTTTGTTGAGTGAGCCATTGGGAGAGGGCGGATTCTTTGCTCCTATGACTAATAGTGATGGAGAAGGTGTGGTCTCATTCATACTAGCTTGTTCTGCGTTACAATCGATGGCTGTTTTCATAGGCGCGATAGTGGCTCTGAGCTCCGTTTCTTGGAAACGTAGAGCTAGGGCACTGATGATTGCGATTCCTACAATCCACGTTCTGAATGTGTTTAGAAATGCTGGGATAGTCTGGCTGACCGATACCTATCCAAATTGGAGACTAGCAGGAATTGGGATGTTTGACTTCGCACATAGTTATGCCGCAAAATTTGCAAGTCTTTTCGCCATGTTCTTGATGGCAATAGCTCTTTTTGATCTTCTTCCAGAGCTTCATAGGCATATCATGAGGACTATGAAGCCGATTTTGGTCATCACTGGACGTCTAAGAAAAGAGTCAGACAATTCTTGATCGGATTCTATTGAAGAGCTTCCCTGATAGTGGCATATCATGCTCCCATGCAAATTCCTTCATTACTCTGATTGCTTCCTTTTCTAATTCTGAATCACCCACGAAGTCAGTAAGCTCAATCTTATCGTTTCTAGTATTGGCCTTGAATGCCGCAATTGGCTCCTCCTTGTGAAATACGAGATACGCCGATCCGAAACCGAAGCGCTCCCTAAGTAGACTTCCGAAATAGTGTATCAGCGGATCCGATGGCGGAACTACCAAGTCACGAGTACGATTTATTGATCCTAATCCCTCTAACATGTCAAGCCTGCCCCAGCATATATCCTGAAGATCATCAACCAAGAATCCCTTGATAAGTGTCCCATCTTCCTCGAAGTCATGCATAACGTCGCTAATCTCTTCAGCTGTGAATGATGATCCGGCTAGTCTCTCTACCTGCCTAAGGGTGATAACTGGGTAATCCTGAACAAGTTGCCTCAAGTAATCCCTCTTTATATCCCACAAGTCGACATTATGAAGTGGCTCTACGGTCTTGAAGCCACCACGATAATCCTGAATTAGATGACCACTTCTGACAAGAGGGGAGACGATCTTCCTAAATTCGGATCGAGAAATAGCATTTCTATCCATGTATAGCTCTGGATCATTATTATCTCTGAAGAATTGGATTACTTCTTCGTCCTCGGGGAATGTTGGTACGTTTCTAATTGCCAGAAGCCTCTGGAAATGTGGATATCTGGCCCATACCAGATGGCCCCGGAGATTTGACCCTTGGTGTAGCTGATGGGCTGCAACCATGGAGTCTAGGTTTACTCTGAACATCTCACATCGACCTCTCAATGAGAAATCGTCCCTGAGCTCGATAGCGTTCTCCAGTGCCATCGTCTCATTCTCCCACCTACTATTCTGATGNAAGGAGTGATGGAAGAAAAGCATCCTGTTGATTTGATTCCTTGATCTTGGCTCTACGACTCCTCCTCTGATATATCTCTCTCCATCTCCCATAGAAGTGAATCCTAGACCNGATAGGATTTGCTGAATATTTTCATCGCAGTCATGTACTGGGACTCCGTTAAATGAATGTAGAACTGATACGTCTACAAGCCTATCTCGATAATTTTCTAAGAGTTCTGCGAAGGTTTCCTTGAAGTCATCCAAGTACGAGTGTGGGATATTGATATCCTTAATCTCCAGATAGTCATTTACGACAAACATCAGAACTCTCCCTATTGGGTCAACACCCTTGAAAACTGGATAATACCAGCCTTGTTTGAGAAGAAGTCTTACTTCTTGGATAAACCTGCTACTGAAGGGATCCGACTGAGAAAGAATCCTCATCTTCCTGTCTTCTGGGATTAGGGAAAGCAGCTTTTCCGAATCTTCTGGAGAAGCGTAATAATCTGTGGGATCAGGTTGTAGAGCTACAACTCTAACTATGGAACCTCTTGTCTCTAATTCCCTAAGTGAGTCTGCCAACTCCTCTACCGGTCTAGANACAAATAACCTAAGAGTATGCAGGCGAACGGGGCCTATACTGGAGATGAGCTGAGATAATGCCTTGTTGAATGGGAGGGGTTTGATTTTTCCATGGAGTCTTCTAAAAATGGCCATTGATCTCTTCCTGTTTGGAACGTCAAGATATTGCTTAGCTACGACTAGTTGCCTCTCCAGATTAGCTAGTGCGGATTTCAGACTTCGCTGGATATGTGCGTTCTCTTTTCCTTTCGGATAGTCGGAGAACAAGTCATTCCTCGAGATTCCCTCCTCAGGTATCTTTTCCAGGAGTTCTTCTTCCAATGGCCCGAACCACGGATCGCCCCGAAGACCCATTAGCATCGGTAGTTTCTCGCTTAGGGTGTAACCAACCCTATTGTGAAGTAGCCTCCCATTGTAGACATCTGAGTCATGTTTGATATCCTTCCAATCTCTAAACCTGTAATTTTTCACCCTATGAAGTAATTCCTCTCTTCTTTGAACCAAAGATAAATTCCTGATTGCATCGGATGGTTCATCGAATTTTGTAAATGACTTGTTCAGGATCAGGGTCTGCAACGATCGATAATCGATTACGTTTACTTCGCCTCCCGTGATACGATACTCGTCTATTCTGAGAATGAATTCACCTTCATCTGTCCTAGTGAAGAATCCTATAGAAACAAGATTACGCATCTCGAGTTCTTGGAGAACAGATTCTACTTGAGCGGACGGGAACGGTAGACGGTTGCTTAGGGAATCTATTGTCTGTGGACCCTCGGAACCCAACATATCCAGGAGTTTGAGCCTGAGACAATCCATTGGGTCGGATAGGGACTTCTTTCGCCAATTAGACGGTTTTCCTCCAACAAAGTCTTCTCCAATTTCATATGTTAGACCCCCTGTGTATAATTCCCTCAAGTCTTCCATCTCTGCAGCCCCTGCTACTGCTAGACACCCAAGTGTTCCATGGACTTCTGTCATCCTCATCGAGAACCATTTGCCATCGATTTTGTCTAGCCCGGTACCTCTAACCTTGGTTATCAGTTCCCTCTCAGCGAGCTCGTGAACCCATTCCCTCATCGTCTCAAATTCAATATCCTTTAATTTATCACTGTAAAGTGGGTGAGTTAGTTGCCTTTCCAAACCACCTCCCATATCCATTAGTCTGAGTAACTCATTCGCATTCTTCGGTACGGAAACCTTTGATTGGTAATATTCCCGTAGTTTTTCTTTGTCTAGATCTGTTGCTAATGATCTAGCACCAAGAAGTCTTCTCAGTATCTCTGGATCAACGTCTTTGATAAGATAAGCACGAGTCCTGAGAGAAAGCAAATCCTCGAATGACGACATGAAAAGAGTCAATCCAAGTGGGGATGGTATCTTCACTCTCCGATGAACAATACGAACGTCCTCGGTATCCATCCTCCCGATGAAAAGACGTAATTGGTCCATATCCAGATCAGTTGTGAGAATCTCGTTCATTGCCTCCCTTACGATCACCGAATCTTCCAATGTTCTATGACGATTCATTATTTGCTCGGCTTTTTGCTGGAACTGCTTCGGGCTGACCTCTTCTGCACCGATTCTTCGTGGATTTAGCATACTTCTGGATGAGACTTCTCTGAACCTTTTCGCAAAAAGCTGAGACTCTAGTAAATATTTGTTCAGTGCGTCTTCGCTACTCTTACTNCGAAATACTGCGGGAATTGAGGAAACTTCTACCTCATGACTTAACTTTGCCATGAATCCATTTTCGTCGAATGAAAGTTCATGGATCGCGATATTATCCCTAGATGCCATCCCTGCGAAGAGATAGCCAAGAGCCAGATTGAATGCCCTTCCCCTGCACGTTGTTACCACATAGGTTGGCAGTGGTGCTTCGACCTGTTCCACCAGGATTCGGTCTTTGGAAGGTACCTGGAAGGTAGTAGCGGAGTGTTCGTCTAAAAATTGCGTCAAGGCGCTAGCTACAGGCTTGTTTAAACCAAGAACGTCCACCAAGAAAGGGGTGATTGAATTTCCCGTGCGATATTGAACAGACAAAATGCTCAATAAATCAAGAACTTCGCTACTCAGCTCACTAGTTCTGCTCATTGCCTCACCTGTCCAAGATGGTATAGTAGGCCTGTAACCAGTAGCGGAGGTAACATTGACCCTTGTTCCAATTACGCTAGAAACTCTGTATGTCGATCCGCCCAGAAGGAAAACGTCCCCATTCCTTAGACTAGAAACGAACGAGGAAGAAAGTTGTCCTACCAACGTCCCATCAGAAGTGAAAACAAGATAGTTATTATCCGGAGAAATAGTGCCTATATTGGTGTAATATATCATCTGTGCATATCCTCGCTTTCCGAATCTATTCTCCTCCCAATCGACCCATAACCTCCTTTCCTCTTCAAGTAGATCGAGGACCTCAATATAGTCATCATATGGGAGATTTCTGTATGGCCAGGATGCNTGAACCAGCTCATAAGCATCATCTATATCCCATTCTCTAATTATTGTTAGACCTATCAAAAATTGTGCAAGCACGTCTAGACAATTCTGTGGGAATTTTAGCAAATCCATGTTCCCAGACAAAATTCCATTTTGGACGGCTACAATCTCTAGTAAATCGTGGGACGAAGTTGGAAGGAATCTAGCCCTAGGNAGTCCTCCTACTTGGTGTCCAGCCCTCCCAATCCTTTGCAATGCAGTAGCGATGGAGCCAGGTGATCCCACTTGGACTACTAAGTCCACTGAGCCGATATCGATTCCCATCTCTAAGCTAGATGAAGAGACGACGCATCGTAGTCTACCTTCTTTGAGACGTTGTTCTACATCTAGTCTTATGGTTTTGTCCATTGATCCATGATGACCCTCCACCCCTTCCAACCCTGCAACCTTGAGTCTTTGGACGAATGTTTCTGTCATATTCCTAGTATTCACAAATACTAGCGTTGTTGTGTGAGCCTCGACCAATTCCTTGATTCGATCGATATTATGGTCGAGAATTTCCTTTACTGGAATTGAAGTGAATCTGGGTGTTGGCAGAACTATGTCTAAATCGAGTTTTCTTGAGCCGGATATTTTCGCAATTGAAACGCTCTGTTTATGGGAGTCGGAAGATTCCCTAGGATCACTAGCTACCAGAAATTCTGCGACATCTGTCAATGGCTCCATAGTCGCACTAATACCAATTCTCTGTACATCTGAATCTACAACCGTATCCATTAATGCGAGACTGAGAGATAGATGCGTGCCCCTCTTAGTTGGAACTAAAGAGTGCATTTCATCAATTATTAGCCATTTTAGGTCATTGAGCAGAGGTCTGAAACGCTTGGATGCTAGGGCTAGGCCCAATGATTCTGGAGTTGTTATGAGGATATGCGGTGGCTTTCGGAGCATCCTCTCCCTTTCCTTCTGGGGAGTATCTCCAGTGCGGAGTCCCACCTTGATTTCTTGTGCCCTACCGGGTAGATATCGTTCCTTTATTTCCGTAAGTGGACCAATCAGATTTTTCTGAATATCATTTGCTAAGGCCTTTATTGGAGAAATGTAAATACATTGTACGGAGTCAGTCAATGATCCTTCCAATGATCTACGAACTAAATCATCGATTATAGATAGGAAAGCAGTGAGTGTCTTTCCAGAACCAGTTGGGGAGCAAAGAAGTAAGTGATTACCACCAAGGATTTCTGGAATGGCGACCTTTTGTGGATCAGTAAAATCAGGAAACGTGTCTGTAAACCAATTTCTTACAGGAGCAGAAAGCTTCGAAAGTATCTCCTCCGATTCAGAAATATCCGATACATATGTTATTTCAGGCAATTTTTTTCAGCCACCTTGCGTTTCAGGCAATCGGTACAATAAATGAATGCTTCTCTTCTGAGGGTTCATTCTTAGTAGAGATTGGTTGAAAAAACTAATTTGGTTATGCAATCGATAATAATCATCTACAACTGAGGATGGCTTGAAAACTACGATTGATTGTGGGAATAATAATGGTTGACAAGCAAAGAATGTCAAGACTGACATCTCTTCTAAGGAGAAGGGGGGTTGTTCTTCCATCTTTTGAGATATATGGCGGGGTTTCAGGCTTGGTCGACTACGGGCCTGTTGGAGCTACAATCAAAAGAAGAGTAATTGATACTTGGATAGATCATTGGCTTACGATTCCGAATATAGTGGAGGTTGACTCCCCAACAATTACACCGGAGCCAGTACTTGTTGCGAGCGGGCATGTTGGAGAATTTAATGACAAGATGTCCGAATGCAGATCATGTGGTAGTATCTTCAGAAGCGACCACTTACTAGAAGGCCTTCACCCTAGTCCCGAAAATCTTGAGGCAGATGAACTGGATAGATTGATTTTCGAACACGGAATCAAGTGTTCCAGATGTGGAGAGTCTGATTGGAAAGAAGCGATTCCGATGAATCTAATGTTCAAGACCAGTATTGGAGCCATGGGAGGTTCTAGGGTCGCATACATGAGACCAGAAACAGCACAGGGGATGTTCATGCTATTTCCTGCACTATTCAGACACTTCAGACAGAAGCTGCCCTTTGGGGCGATTCAGACAGGTAAGGGGTACAGGAATGAAATCAGCCCTCGCCAGGGTATGATCAGACTGAGAGAGTTCAACATGGCCGAGTTAGAGTTCTTTATTGATCCTGAATTGCCCCCGTCCGCAGATCTAGGAAAATGGCAGTGGGAAGTTTGCATGATTCCGGACCCAGAAGGGGATAAAGCTGGTGAAAAGAATCTCAAGATCAAAGAGGCCTTTGAAGTGGGCATAGTAAAGCATCCTACAGTTGCATGGTTTCTTGGCATGACTGTGGAATTTCTGGAAAAGGTTGGCGTGGATCTAACTAAGATTAGATTTCGTCAGCACGCTAGTAGCGAAATGGCTCACTATGCATCAGATTGCTGGGACTGTGAACTTCTGGGGGAGCATGGATGGATTGAAGCTGTCGGGATAGCGAATAGAACATGTCATGACCTTGAATCACATCAGAAAGAAACTGGATCGAAACTATTGAGGGGGTGGAGAGAATATGATACTCCAATTATGGAAGAAAGAGATTCTCTAAAGCCTGTGGGGTCGATAATTGGACCTGAATTTAGAGAAAGGGCCGCGGAAGTTTCATCTGCACTCTCTGAGCTCCAAGATATTCCAGAGCTTTTCCCCTTCGATCTTGAACTCAGTGATGGCAAAAAGGTCGTGATCGAGGAACAAATGGTTCAGAGAAGTTCGGAGAAGATTGTAACCAATGGAGAGTACTTCACTCCTCACGTAGTTGAGCCTGCATTCGGCATCGATAGGATAATTTGGCATATTTTGGATCATAATTTCTTGGAGTTGGAAAAAGAAGGTGAGAGTTACACCATTCTTTCCCTTAACCCTAATATTTCCCCCTATGATGTCGCAATATTTCCGTTGTTTGATAAAGATGGGATGGATGTAATGGCTAGAGAGATTTTCAGTTCGATAAAATCCGAAACTGGAATAATGGCAAATTTGGATACTGGTGGTTCGATTGGCAGGAGGTACGCTAGGGCCGATGAGATTGGGATTCCATGGGCGGCCACAATAGACCATCAGTCTTTACAGGATAAGACCGTAACTATCCGCAGGAGGGATGATCAGAAGCAAATAAGAGTTGGTGTGAATTCNCTAATNCAATCGCTCTCATCAAATTCTTTGGGGGACTTGTTCTAGTACCAATCTTCAATAGTCGCCGAAGAAATTTAATTTCATGCCGAGAGATCATATCCCCCTAGATTGGACAGAGAGATATCGGCCGAAATCGGTTTCAGATTTACAAGGAAACGAAGGTAGGATCAGTAGAGTGAAGAGTTGGCTTGAGAGCTGGTCTTCCATTGACAGGCCAAAGAAGAGGGGGTTACTTCTATCGGGACCGCCGGGAGTGGGGAAAACCACTCTTGCGTACGCCATAGCAGAAGAAATGGGTTGGACGATAGTTGAGCTGAATGCATCCGAACAGAGGAATGCTGCTGCAATAAGGAGATCTGCTACTAGAGGGTCCCAGCATATTTCTCTTGACCAATTCTCCAAAGATAATGAATCTCAGTCCACAAGTAGAACTGTGATTCTACTGGATGAAGTTGACCATCTCAGTGGCGGATTCTCAAAGGTTTCGGAAGATCGAATAGAGAGGACACTTGGGTCTTCGGAAGAAGCTGGTTCTTTGAAAGGGGACTCAGGAGGAAAGGCGGAGTTACTAAACCTACTCAAAAATACTCGACAACCTGTAATAATGACTTGTAATGACCTAATGCGCCTATGGGGTAGTGGAAGGAGTTGGAGAGCTAACAGAGACAGGGTACTAAGAATGTCAGAAAATATAATATTCGACAGAGCCAGTAATTTGGATCTCCGAAGGATTGCAAACAAGATTCTGGATTCTGAGGAGATTGGGATTGATCCTGGTTCACTAGATTCACTGGTTCAGCAGAATCCTGGCGACATACGTGCTCTCGTAAAAGATCTGCAATCATTGTCTAGTTCAAGCGATGGACACATTGGAATGTCCGAAGTCAAAGAATTGAAGGACGCGGTTGTAAGGGACTCTCAGATTAATGTCTTCAATTCTCTGAAAAGGGTGTATTCGGAGACTTCGGGTTCAGATGCTTTAAGCATTCTACGCAATTCTGACAAGGATCCGGACGAAATGATTGCATGGTTTGCATGGAACAATCAATCAATAATGAGTCAGTCTAGCTTAGCACAGATTTCCGAGGCGATGAGTTGCTCAGATTCTTATTTGGCTACAAAATATTCCAATCGCGCATTCAGATCTTGGTATTGGGGGTCGGCAATACCTGGTCAGGCAGCAGTGGCATACTCTCCTGTGAAAGGTGATGGTAATATCTACATCAGTTATCCTGATTTCCTAAGAAGGGGGGGAGAGGTATGGAGGAAAGGGGATTTAATAGCAAGACTTGCCGAATCACTGGGTTCCAGCAAATCCTCGATCAGGGAAGATCTGTGGCCCAATCTTCTTGCCATTCACGATAATAGTCTGGGAGGTTCNAGTGAAGATTTCACTGTTGCTAAGAGGATTGGACTGACTGCAGAAGACCATCTGGCACTACACGGACTTCCGAAGAGCAGTAGAGAATCGAAGAGCATCGTTGAGTCTTTTGAGAAACTGGATGCGGAAGAGCCCGATGGGGAAATTAAGAAGGTCGAGAGTGAGGAAGTAGTGGACTCGTTGGAAGAANTGGACGCATCACAATCAANTCTAGATAATTTCGGCTAGTCGGACTCCCACGTCCTTGGATGGAGCAGTACTAGGACGGTGAGGAGCTCGAGACGGCCGAGCCACATCAGTATAGTAGACGCCAATAGGGACGGCGTACTCATCCCAGCCCAAGTAGCGGCTGCTCCCTNAGGTCCGAAGTCACCAAGAGCTGGTCCGGTATTTCCGAGAAGAGAAATTGAAACGGAAAGGACGTCTTTCATAGAAAGAGAAGGCTCGAGAAAAGAAATTGTGAGCATAGATGCTGTCACCAAAACCATCCATGAACTAACCATGCCCAGAATTATCCATACTCTCTGCTCATCTACTACGGAACCATTGAACCTTATTGCTACCACCTTCCGAGGCTGAATTATTTTCATTACCTCACGCTTAGCTAATTCGAAGGCAATCCTGATTCTAAGTACTTTGAGCCCCCCTCCGGTTGATCCGGCGCTAGCGCCTATAATCATCAGAAGTAGGAGGACGAACTGACTGAAAACAGGCCAATCTGAGAANTTGGAGCTTGAATAGCCGGTACTTGAAATTGAAATGGCCTGGAAAGATGAGTGTCTAATAGATTCCATTATCCCGTAGTCTAATGAGTCTGTCCTGTATATATTGACTGACATAGCAAACAGAGCGATGAATATAATCAAAAGATATGTTCTCAACTCTTCATCCTTCCAAATCTCATTTGACCTACCAGAGAAAGCAAAATATAGCAAACTGAAATTGATACAGGTCAATAGCATAAATACCATAATAATCGATTCTATCAAAACGTCATCAAATTGCATTATTCCTTCGTCAGTAGTTCCAAAACCGCCCGATGGCATAGTTGTAAGTGCATAATTGATCGAGTCGAATGACCCCATCTTCGTGAATTGAAGAAGTAATACCGCCTGCAGTAAAGTTAGACCGACATAAATCCCCCATAGTTTCCTAGCGGTGCTTTCTAGTGTAGTTCCCAAGTTTGACACAGATGGGCCTGTTAATTCCGCTCTAGCTAGTGCCATCCCACCCCCTAGTGCTCTTGAGAAAATCAGTAGGCCCAGCATAATTACACCCATTCCACCAATCCATTGAGAGATTGACCTCCACAGGATGAGGCTCTTCCTCTGACTTCCTAGGCAATCGCCCTCGAATTCACCGGAGCAAACCGGACTAGTTGATTGGTCTACTAGAGATGCTCCAGTGGTTGTAAATCCCGACATGGATTCAAACCATGAATGGAGAATACCGTACATCATCTGGTTCAACGAAGATTCTTCACCTGAAATCCAGTAATCTGCGAAAGGGCCATGGAACATACCACCAAACCATAGAGGCATAGCTCCGACGATGACTACGGGGATCCAACCCAGTGCCACAGAAGCGAATGCCTCACGGTCTCTGACCCTCGAAGAAGCATCATTTACTCCAGAACGAATTACTAGGAAGTATGCGGAAAGCAGTGAAGCAGACAATGGGATTGCAAATGTTCGTATTGCTGGTTCTATCCCCTCTGCATAGCAACTGTATAATCCAACAAAAACAAGTGGAATGGAGACCAAACCAATTGTCCAGCCGAGAACTAGACTCACCACGTCCCAACGCATACTAGCTCCGTAGAGATTCCTCGGCCTTACCTACTTCATTAATCTCCAGAATAAGGTATATCCTATCTCCTTCTTGGAGGGGCCCTATTTTATCCTCAGATATTCTCTGGAATACCCCGTCATCATCAATTCGCTCGAGCATGACCAGATTTGCACCAATAATCTCCTCAGCTTCGTCAAGTTCCTTGCCGAGAATGCTATTTCCGGAAGCCATCTCTGCAGACATGGATACGAGTGAGGGTATTCTTGGTATTGGCTCATATAGGCCGGGAACATGCATGTGTATTGCTTTCAGAATGGACTTCACAGCAACTCTTCTCTTACTCACAGGCCTAAGGCCTATCCTCTGGATCGCTTCAACTAGAGCTCGATCTTTCAGGATTAGACCTGTTCTTGATACTCCTTTGTCAAAGGTACGCATTGAAATGGAAATGTTGAGGTTATCGTCACTTAGAGTAGAAATCGCGATATCATGGTCCTCAACGGCTAACTCCCTTAGGAGATCTTCATCTTGCGGGTCTCCATGAATAACGTCCAGTCTCTTATTCACACCTATCCTAGACCCTACTACTGAGTTAGCAGAATCTAAGTCTGGTTCGATAATTACTACGTTAGACCCCCTCGTTAGATAGTGTTCGGCTAGGCTGCTTCCGAAGTCAGTGGCCCCAAATATAGCCACGGATGGCTTATCGGGTAGGTCTGAAATTGAGTCTCCGACAATTCTAGCTATTTCATTGAATGACTTAGTGGAGCCGGTAACGAAGACNAGCATGTCACCTTCTTGTATTACTTCATTTCCTGAAACTATCCTGCCCCTTTTTCCTGGTGCAGTTAGAGCTATTATTCTAGGATGATTAGGATCCCCTCCCGCTTCCGAATTTACATCAGATACCGTAGAACCGATTATCGGGGATTCAACTGAAACGCTAGATACTACAATCCATGCATTCTCACCCAATGGAATTACATCCGCCAAAGAAGGTGCGACTAAGCCTGAAATTAGCTGATCAACTACGTCCTTGGAAGGGGAAACTACGAAATTAGTTCTAGCCCAATTCTCCAGAGGACCAGCACCTCTAGACGAATCAGTAATTTCCGAATTTCTTATATTTGCAATCGTAATTAGTCCAGATGCAGTACGATCCCCAACCTGCTCGCTGAATACCCTCTTGGCAAAAGCACAACCCAGGATATTGATATGATCGTCATTTGTAGCAAACACAATTATCTCNGCATCGCTAATTCCTGCTCTGACTAGGGATTCTCTTGAAAGTGCGTCCCCGGTAATTAGGAGACAGTCCAAAGACTGTGAATCACTAATCGCACTAGGATCTGGATCAATCAGGGCAACGCCCCTTTTTTCACCTCTTAGTGCAGCGGCGACCCCACGACCGACTTCCCCGGCCCCTGCGATAATTACTCGCATTCAAACACATGAATCGGTAGATTGGATATAATCCTGCGCCAAGAATGGAAAAACCCAGAAAGGCATCATTTTGGGCCTTATTCATCAGATTCGAGTAATTTTCCCCTAATTCTTGACTCTGACATGGACTTGATGTTTTCAGACTGCCGAATCGTTCTTCGGAATGCTTGCTTTGCTGCCGGGGTGAGTCCTGATGGGAGCCATGATTCATGCGCAGGGTACCATGACCATACCACGATTGGTAAGATCAAAGCGATGGTTGGAGGGTAGAATATAGCCAAAACAGAGGACATGATCAATGTGGCCCTCAACATGGTGCTAGTAGGGAGGGTGCGAATTCTGATATTCTCAACTATCTTTGATCCCTGCCATGTAGCTATGGAAGCATGCCCTATGCATGTAGTAATGGTGATGATCAAAGCCAACAATATATTCTGGAACTCGAATCCAGTCGTCCCTTCCCAGGTGCTGACATCGAACAATCTAACATTCAGATGAGAGGCACGCATTGCTCCGAACCCCAGTCCCAGAGTCCAACCATATGGCGCGGAAGCCCTCAAACCTACAGTCCTTGACCTTCCAAGGACGAATAGAGCGAAAGAAGACTCGGCCAGTGCGATTACAATAGCTACTGCGCTAAGAGCGAAAATATTCTGAGATGAAGCGCGGATATTTACAAGAATCATATTATCGATAGCCGAAGCGGCCAGAACACCNGCCAGAATTCCAAAAAGTAGAGTTTTTACGGCGCCTGAAAGATCGTAAAAACCGGTCATTTTGGCAATTGTCCCCCTCCATCCGGCATATATTCCCAGCAGTCCTATGGCGAATGCGAGCTGCATTTCCCACATATCTATGGGGGCGTCGGCCATGATGGGCCCATGAAGGCCTGCCTTTCAGTCCAGCGCAAGAAATGGGATTGGTCTGAGCTAATTGTCCTGACAACGTTCAAACCACACGTTTGTTTTCGGAACTCGTGGCACTAGAGGGCTTCAAGCGAAAGGTACTGGGATCGATTGGTCTTCTAAGGGGAAAGAGGAAGGCTGACGAAGAGACGATCAGGGAGCTCAGTAAATCTCTCAGAAGAGCTCTACTAGAGGCTGACTTCAATGTACGTCAGGCAAAGGAGCTGACAGAGAGGATCGAGAGAAGGATGTTGGAGGAAGATGCACGTCCTGGGGTTAAACTGGAAACCCATGCCATGAATCTTGTTTATTCGGAGCTAGTAAGGATTCTTGGCTCCGCTCGGCAAATTCGACCACATAACCAGACGGTTTTGATGGTGGGCCTTTATGGTCAGGGAAAAACTACGACTACGGCGAAACTTGCGGAATGGTGGAGGAGAAATCACAGTGCGAAGGTTTCGGTCATTGAGGCAGACGTTCACAGACCTGGGGCATTTGAGCAACTTAGTCAGATGCTGGATGGAACCGGCGTAGAAGTATACGGGGAGCCTGAGAACAAGTCAGCATCTGAGATAGTCAGAAATGGCCTGAGGAAAGTTGGAACTGCAGACATAGTCATTATCGATACCGCCGGAAGAGACAGTCTTGATGGGGATCTTAAGAATGAGCTGCTTGAAATTGCAGATGTAGCTAATGCCTCGGAGAGATTCCTGGTAATCGATGCGCAGGTCGGTCAAGCTGCGGGCCCTATGGCGGAAACCTTCCACCAGTTAGTTGGAGTTACGGGGACAATTGTCACAAAACTCGACGGAACGGCAAGAGGCGGTGGNGCACTTAGTGCTGTGGCCACGACTGGTGCTCCAATCGTTTTTGTCGGAGAAGGGGAGAAGATTAGCGACTTGGAGAAGTTCGAGTCTGATCGATTCATTTCGAGATTATTGGGGATGGGCGATATCAAGGGCCTTATCGATCTAGCCCCAGAGGATCTTGACGAAGAGGAAGCTTTGAGGTTGACCAAGAGGCTGATGTCAGGAAGATTCACGCTGACTGATATGTATGCACAAATGGAGATGATGAGTAAAATCGGTACACTGGACAAGGTACTTTCCCATCTACCTGATACCATGTTTGGTGGGATGGGGAGCATGAGCGTTTCACAGAAAAGGCAAATGCAGTCAAATCTGGACAAGTACAGGATTGTGATGGACTCTATGACGCAGGAGGAGAAAGACGATCCCCTGCTGCTCAAGTCCAGTAGAATTAGGAGAATCGCAAGAGGTTCTGGCTGCGAAGAGAGGGAAGTTAAGGAATTGCTCAATCAATGGAATAAGAGCAAGAAGATGATGCGAGGATTCAGGGGAGACAGGAAGATGAGGCGCCAGATGCAATCCATGATGGGACTCGATGAAGAGCTCGATTTGGGGTGATCATCTGGAAAGATGGTTCGCCGTTATAGGGCACAGGGCACCGAGTTATGGAGCGTTGAATCTGAATGACCTCNCAGGTTCAGGCGGGAGAGTAGANGTCCTAGTCAGGGCTGTAAACACNGCACTATTCGTATCGCACGGNATTCGAAGNGATAGTAACATAATTCTGCANCTTCAAGGTAGTGGAGANCCGAATAGAAGGATTTGGTTCAATGGTTCCGAGTTACGAGGNGTAAGGCCNGATGAGAGATCGATTGCCGGACAGATTAAGGCCATAATTAAGCANCCTGTACCTCCGNTAGGCAGGTTTGTNGANTATTCTAACGGNATTNTACACTCTGGAGGAAATATTANTCACACGCTATCGGANTGGANNGAAAGAGGCGTANTCCCCGTGNTTCTNGATAAAGCAGGGGANTCGAAAGAGCTNCCGGNNGGTAACGTAGGCTTCGTTCTTTCAGATGATTTGCCACTTACAGATGACGACCGGGGGATTCTTGTTGGGCAGAGGTCTTTCTCGCTGGGAGAAACATGGTTGCAGGGCCATTCCTGCATTTCCATTCTGCATCACCTACTGGACAGCAACATCTAGATCCAAGAAGGGAATCCATCGGCACCCATCTGGATAGAAGCTGAAAGGACTTCGTCAGGGACAGCTAATGGATGGTTCTGAGGCCAGCTTGCAAGAGGCGTTATCGATGCTATGCCGCTCCCAACTACGTTGCAATCGGTCATTTCGATATCCTCGTTCACTATTCTGGCTGCACCTACCTCGAAGGCAACCCCTACTGAATCCTTGTCAATCATGTCAGTGGCATTGTAGTACCACCTAGCCCCAAGTGGAACAGTTTGGAAAGAATCCTCCCAAACCTCAGGTATATTCAGATTAAGGAATAAATTTCCCTGAAGGAACCATGATCGGATAGAGTTAGAATCTGTTCGTTTTGCCGGTATTATTCTCGATCCCTCGGGCCTAAGGATGTTTCTTGGCTCCTCCAAGGCCTCTGAAAGTCGGTCTACTAGCCTAAGGGTTGCCTCTACTGAATCCCTGTAGTCTTGGTGAGAATAGGTCGCGAGGCTTACGGAAATTGACGGCAGCCCATAGAGGGATGCCTCTCGAGCTGCGGAGACGGTTCCTGAGTGAAGAACATCCACAGATAGGTTAGGGCCTCTATTTATTCCTGAAATGCACAACCACGGCTCTATCTCTGGGGCCCATGCCCTCATCCCACCATCTAATGCAACTATTACGCAGTCGCACGGAGAACCATCGAGAGAAAAGATCCTGAGCGGCACCTCTGCGTGTGCCCTGATCCTCTCCGCGATATCATGATGCTCTTCGAAGGCCATGTCATCTCGGAGTGTTAGTTTCATCCCTACCGCCGATTGCTCGGTAAGAGGTGCTAGCACAGCCAGCGGGTGACCCCTTGAATGCAAGGATTCGGCCAGCTCCAGTAGCCCCGAAGAATGGATGCCATCGTCATTTGTCAGGAGTATGGGGAATGGTGGCATGGTTGCCGCACGCTGGACCCATTAAGAAACCGATTCCCCTTCGGTATTGCCAGTCTCCTGTAGAGTGACAGTTATGGCACCGGCAATCATCATCAGTCCGCCGATGACCGTTGGAGCTCCGATGATTACCTCGTCCGTCCAGAGCCACCCGATTACGGCGCCGATGACTGGTTCCAGTAATAGTGCGATGGAGACAGTGATCGGTGGTATCCACCGTAAAACGGTATTCACCCCGGTGTGTCCGCATAGACCCGGGCCAAAGGAGAGGTAAGCGACCCATACCAGCCAGTGGGGGTCGATCCAACCTAGGAGTGCCCCGTCAGAGGGGAGCGATGAGATCGTGGAGCCTTCTATGATGAGGGACGCGGCAGAAAGCCATATTCCAGCCCCGAGAGTAACCGGGAAGGCATAGACGAAGATTGGCATCCCCCTATTGGATCTCAGATGTCTCCCGGCTAGGATGTAGCCGACTACTGTGACTGCCCCGATGAAGGCTGCGAAATCACCAATCAGAGTGACCTGCCCCCCGTCACCAACGTCATTCAGAGCCAGAATAGCCCCAGATAGGCCCAATGCGACGCCAGCTAGATGGCCCTTGCGAACCGCTTCGCCCATTATCGGCATTAGAGCCACCAGAACCAGTGGGTGTGTGTTTACGAAGAGCAGGCTATGGACGAGGCTAGTGTTGTCAAGGGACCAGACCCAGCTTCCGAAGTGCATTGCGAGGAATAGACTGGATCCTGCAACTAGAAAACAGTCATTTCTGCTCGGGGAAAGGTCGCTGGTGCGAATGCACTGATATGCGAAGCCGGGAAGGAGGACTAAAGCTGTGCCTTGCATCCTCCAGGAGGCGCGAAGTAGGGGTTTGACCTGTGACATCTCCTGCAGGACGATTCCTCCGCTTGAGACGGCTATAACGGCTATCGAGAGTATGATCCAAGCACTATTTGGGATTGTTCTTTCTACCGACATATTCAGTCCGCCAGTTCGGCGTCCAGGACGGTCTGTGAAGCTGCTTCGGCGTCCTTCTCCGCCCACCAACCCTGAGCTTCGGCGTTCGGAGGGTGCCCTGGTCCTGAGCCTCCGGAACCGATTATCCCTGCCTTTCGGAAGAGTATGTATATCAGCGCTCCGAAAATTACGTTGATTAGCACGAATCCGGTTATTCGGGCATATGGCCACCATGAGTTGGCCCCAAGAGCGCTCTCATCCAATACGGCTAGGATGGCTGCCTCGACACCGTAAAAGGCCTCACCGGTGAGTGCTCCGGCTGCGATCATGAATGTGAACAAAAGCATCTGTGCGCTCTTCTTCTCTGCTGCTTGGCTTCCTTCCTTTTCGCGTACGGATTCGACGATTGGCTTCATCCTACGCTCCTCCCACCAAGAACGGTAGGCTCCTCCGATCAGCATTGGGAATGTTGCGGGAGTGGGCAGGTACATTCCCAGACCGAAGGAGGTGCCCATGCCAGTTGCCCATTCTGCGAAGGCCCCCAGGGCCATTCCGAGGAGCAGGGCGCTCCAATTTCCCTGTCCCTCTGCTAGGATGGTTGTGAAGTAGGCGAAAGCATTTGCCTGTGGGGCCAGGAGCTCGATGGTGCCATCGGCAAGGAGCTTGGAGAGGAAGATTGCGACCCCAGCACCCAGTATGGCCCCTGGGACTACGCCCATGATGTTGCCCTTGGAAATGTGATATGGCCTGTTCCCGATGTAGAGGCTATTCTTGTAGTCCCCGATCACCGTTCCGCTCATGCTAATGGCTGATCCGAACACCGTCGTGCCTACCAATGCCATGAGGATCGATTCCTCCTTCGTTAGGCCGACGTCCATATTGAGGAAGATCATGAGAAGCATTAGTAGGACTATGAAAGAGGTTCCCGAGACTGGCTCTATTCCGGTCTCACCCATCACCCTCACGGCAATCGCTCCCAGCAGGAAAGTGGTCGAGAGGAGGACGACTGAGAATATCAGCGAGGGGAATATAGGATAGCCTCCTAGTACGAAAATTACGGAGATAGCGAAGAAGGAGAGGCCCATGAAGATGGGTATGTGGTAGAGGGGCCACTCGTACCAACCCCTTCCCTCGACGAATTCCTCGCCTTGCTCGCCTGTGAATGCCTGGGCGATGTCACCGAAGATGCCGATGAAAGTGGGCGTCATTTTGAACAGGCCGAGGAAGCCCCCTCCTAGGATGGCGCCGATGGCGACCGTCCTGACTATTGATCCGAATGCCTGCCACTGAACCGTTGGCCCCAGCTCGGTGATGTTCACGTAACTCCCCTGGGCTGGGTCGTAGACTGGTACGTCCTGAATTACGGCCAGTGGGATTAGCCAGAACCAGGCCAAGATAGCTCCTAGGTTGACGAGGAGGGCGGCTCTGAATTTCATGAACCAACCGATTGCGAATAGTGTTGGACTGATCTCTATTCCTAGGAAGGTGTATGACATCGGATTTCCGGGTTCGTAGTGGGTAATGCCGCCGCTGGGAGCGAATTTGCCCTCGACTAGCTCGCTGGGCTGGTGGATCCATCGCTCCGTGTAAACTGAGGCAAGTCCCCAGCGTTCCCCTGATAGGGTCATTGCGAGCCAGTCTGCGAGGCTGCTAGGAACCCCTGCTATCTTCTTAGACCAGCGGACTGGATAGTCTATGACGAACATGAGACCCATCGTAAGTACTGTCCACACCCCTACGGTCTTCAGGGAGTCCCTTGCTGCATCTGCTGAGCCGCTACTCACGTCGGAGGATATGTCGAGCATCTTCAATGTCGCCTCGAAGCCCGGCATGGGGAGGGGGTCCTCGACCAGCCAGACCCTCCTGAAAATTACGAAGTACATCACTCCGAGGAATCCTGCGAACATAGATGCGATGATTCCGATGAATGCGAGATTTAGAGTATCCACGGAGCTCAGTAGATGCCCGTCTCCGACCATGTAGTCTTCGGAGTATGCAAGTAGGAAGATGGCTGGGAAGGTGAAGATGAATCCGGTGGAAGCGTGTGTCGCGCCTGTCGTTGCACTAGTCGCGATATTGACCTCGGACGGGGACCATTGCAGTGCCATTCCAAGCAGGTATGCTACGTACCAAGCAGCTGAGACGGCGAGCCCTATCTTGAGGCCTATGTAGGCTGTGACGCCACTGAAGACGGCTCCCACGAGGACCCCAATGAGCACCTTGCGAGTGTCCCAATGGCTGATCTCGAAGGACTCCTCTAGGTTCTTCTCCTCGAGGTATTGCTCAAGGAGCCCGGTATTCAGATTGTTGTACATGTCCTCATCGAGCCATGTCAGCGTGCTAGTCTCTATGGCTTCCAGTCCGGATGCCGTAACGGGCTGCCTGTAGGCCGAACGCTCAACGTCTGACATGTCTCTCGGACTTAGCGCCCGAGAGCGACGCTTATACTTCTCGCGAAATGAGGTTGGTAAAGTAGGGAAAAATCGGCTAGTGGTCTCTGCTGATCTTGTATCGGCCCATGGCCTCCATCCACTGGATCTCGCCTCCTGACTGCAGATTCATCGATTCCTCTATCGGCAGTATGAGGGTCTGGTACGTCTTGTTGTCCATCGCGTGGACCTCGCTCCCCTGGATGTGGGTGATGATCGCGGATCCCTTCTCGATTAGGGGGATGTTGATGGTGTCGGTGACTGTCCCAACATGGGACCTCTTCTGTCCTGTGAATATGTCCTCTAGCTCTATCCTGGCCTTGGCGGAACCGTGCTTTCCCGGTTTCGACTTTGACATGCTCAGGATCTTGAATGCATCCTCTTCTATAGCTACGTACCTTCCAACCTTCAGTGTCCTGATTTCCGCACGAGTTGTGCCTGGCATGATCCCTTGTCTCAAGGGAGCCTTATCAGCATTGGGTTGTGGCCCCGGGCCGGGTGCCGGGTGACCCCCGGCCCGGGGTTACGTTTCCGAGCTATTGCTCAGTCTTCCTTGCGTCGTCCTAGGACGGCTGCTCCCAAGAGGGATATGGCTGCGAGGACGGATGGGAAGCCTGGCGTGAAACCTGGGTCCTCCTGTCCGTCTAGCTTCTCAGTCCTGTCATCGGTCGCGTCCTTGGCATCGCACAGACCGTCACCGTCGAAGTCAGATGGTTGCGAGGTTGCGCTCTTCGAGTCGGTTCCGCAATCATCCTCTTCGGCATCGGAGTAGCCGTCATTGTCGTCGTCGGTGTCCCCGTTCGGGTAGTCCGCTCCGTCATTGTCGCCCATTCCATCGCCGTCCGTGTCCATCCATTGCTTGGCGTCCAGCGGCGCGAAGTCATCGGTGTCGATTACACCGTCACCGTCGTCGTCGGAATCTGAGTTGTCTCCGATGTTGTCGCCGTCGGTGTCGATCCACTCCAGCTCGTTCACAGGGAACGCGTCTTCTGAGTTGAGGTATCCATCTCCATCCATGTCCGGGTCAGCGTTGTCGCCGACTCCATCTCCGTCCGTGTCCCTGCTCTCAGTGGCATCGAAGTCGAATGCATCGAGGCCGTCTGGGACGTTGTCGTTGTCGTCGTCGGGATCTGCGTTGTCGCCGATTCCGTCGCCGTCAGCGTCAGAGGTCTCGGATGGGTCCAGGTGGAATGCGTCGTTGGCATCCTCCACTCCGTCACCGGGGTAGTAGCCTTCGTTGCAAGTCGCACCGGTGGTCGCGTCAGCGGCTGCAGGACAAGTGTCATCGTCGGTGTCAGCGTTGTCGCCGACTCCGTCTCCGTCTGTGTCGTACTGCTCGCATCCCATCGGGTTGGCGATGCAGTCCTGGTCCAATGGGGACCAGTCTGCCACGTCGGGGACTCCGTCGTTGTCGTCGTCCGCATCCGATGCGTCATCGAGACCGTCGCCGTCGTTGTCGGCTGCCGCTCCTGGGTCGCTGTCGAAGTCGTCGTCCGAGTTGTCGACACCATCGCCGTCTATGTCGTCGTCGGAGTTGTCGCCGATTCCGTCGCCGTCTAGGTCTGAGCTCTCTGATCCGTCTAGGGGGAACTCGTCCTGGCTGTCAGGCACTCCGTCTCCGTCATCGTCGTTGTCTGTGTTGTCGCCGATTCCGTCCAAGTCGGTGTCTGACCACTCCGCGTCATCATATGGGAACTGGTCCCAGTCCGTGGATCCAGCAGACCATCCTGGGTTGGTTAACTCGGATGGTATGTCACCCTCGTCGACTCCGATCGTCCAGAACTCGTCGAAGGAGAATGAGCCGCTGCTGTCGTTGTCCCAAGGTAGGTAGTAGTCCCAGAACAGGTCCTCGAACAGCGCCATGTCATCTGCGCTTGGCCATGCCATTGGCTCGCCGCCATCGTCGCCGTCACCATCGTCGTGTCCGTCGTCGTCTCCAGGTCCGCCGGATGTGCTGACCCACATGTACATGAGACAGGAGTCAGCGTCGTCGGTGGTCACCACGTGGGATACTATGTTGTAGCATCCGGTGAAGTTCTCGACCCCGCCGAAGGATGTGTTGACGTAATATCCGTATCCGCTGCACTCGGACTCGCTGTCGTTGGTAGTGGTGTGGGTCCACATGTTGTAGCAGACCATGTCACTGTCCATGTCGTCGTCGGTTCCGTTGGCGTCGTCCATGTCGTCGTCCGTTCCGTTGGCGTCGTCCATGTCGTCGTCCGTTCCGTTGGCG
>PBGH01000004.1 GCA_002720055.1 Methanobacteriota archaeon
ACTCATTATAGGTGAAATAGAATGGCAAAGAGAACCCAAAAAGCAGGAGCGACTGCTCGTTTCGGACCCCGATACGGGGTCAGCGTGAGAAGAAGAGCTGGCTCTGCCATGGCTAAGAAATCAAGGTGGTACACATGTCCAAAATGTCATTATGTTAAAGTTAGGAGGAAATCAGCTGGTATTTGGGACTGTAAGAAGTGCGATTATACATTCTCTGGAGGTGTTTGGGAACCCTTTACCAGGGCTAGTGATGCAAATAGGAGGATCGTCAGGCGTTCGCTAGAAGGAGCGACTGCAACTGATATGGCTGTGATCGCACAACAGGCTGCATTGGACTATGAAAGAAAGCTATCCGAGAGAGAATCAGATGAAGGATCAGAAGAGGAATGAAAAAGTCCAGCTCAGACTAACGTTGGAGCACACAGAATCTCACGCCTTATCATCTTCTTTAATAACTGAAGCCGATTTTAANAACACTGACAGTCAAGTCCAAGTCTCTATTTTTTCTAATTCATTTAGCGATCTTAGAGCAAGATGGAATTCATTGATGAGAGCTTTAATTGCTTCCGAACATTCCCTAATGGCAACAAGAGGGGGCGACAAGGATTAGCGAGGAAGTGTCTGCAGAACAAATTCAGTCTATTGCCCGAGAACTACAGGCAATTAGGAATCAAATTCAGACTGTTTCATCACAAATCTCGGAGTATGGCATAACTGTGGAGGCACTTGAGGAACAGGATTCGGGGAAGCCTGTTTATCGTTCACTCGGAAATATCCTCCTCGAGGTTGCGGATAGGACAAAACTTTTGTCCGAATTAAATGATGCTAAATCTTCCCTTGAAGACCATCTAAAGAGATTAGTGGAAAGGGAAGAAAATCTTAGAGAGCATTATGAGGAAAAGGCCGAGCAGTTTGAGAGGGAGTGACATTTATTGGCTCGGCCATCAGAATCACCAAAATCGCCTTCGCCGGAATCAATAATTTTTCGATCTTTAATTTCCGAGGGAAAGACAAAAGAAGCGATAGATATCAGTGAGAAAATATTAGAAAAGTCTAGGGATTTGATTGATAGAGATTATGAATCCGAGGCTTGGATTCGTATGGAAAGAGCATTACTCGGGGCTTGTCCAGCTGAAGATATCGGTTCAGAATTGAGGTGGTGCGTCGATCGACTCAATTCTATTTCATCGGGCTCCGCCCTTCATGGTCTAGCACTTCTAAATTTAGCCTCCTGGCATCTGAACTCTTCAGAAGAAATGATGGCATTAGTGACACTTTCAGAAATCTCTCCCTCTCTCGGGCATCCAAATGACCTAATCGGCCTTTCACGATTGGAATCGGGTAGGATACTCGTTTCAATCGGGGATATCGGTCCTGCAATGAGGCATCTTTGGACAGCAATGAGTAGACTCTCTTCCGAAGGGATGTACCCTGAATCTCTTGTTTGTGCAATAGAGTGGCTCGATCTCGCTCTAGATGAAATCGACCCCAACTCCCCTAGGATGGAAAAAAGAATCTCTCAGGCAAAGCCCAGAGAAGAGCCTGGATTGACTAGATCACCATCAAACCCCGAAGATATCAGGCAGGTTGTAGAGCTCATACTTCCACTTTGCCTAAAAGATCCGTCGGGAGAGAGAAGAGATGATTTAGGCTTGATTATTGACGCTAGCGACGCATTGGGAGAAAACTCTTGGAGGGAAGAACTACAAAAAAGGTCGTCCGAGATTCAAGATTCTAGACTTATTGCGGAGCTCCAATCATAATTTTTAATCATCATCAGCTCATTTGTATCCCATGCAATATCTTCAGGGATTTGGAGACACCAACCAACCTCTCCAATGGTATCATCCTGTGAAAACCAAGGGTCGGGATCTGCAAAACCGTCTACATGGACCAATACCACGCATCCATTCTTAATCAAGCTGAATTCCATCGCCTTTGCAGTCCCTAAAATGCCAGCCTCTTCGTAGAGCTCTCTTAGTGCAGCCTCATCCGGCCCCTCTCCATCGGAAATTCTACCACCTGGTAGCTCCCACCCCCTTTTCTTATTCTTTACCATAATCCAACACTCTTCTTCCTCTTCTACGGCCAAAGCCCAGACAACAACAAAATCTGCTTCATGCATCTAATTCACCGAGTAACTCATCCACTATTTCTTTTGACCCCTCTAATCCTTCAGTTGCAAGTCTTCTAGCCAGAAAGAAGGCCTCAGATAACTTACCTTGCTGCCGAAGATCATTAATTCTCGCAAAGTCACCCTCATCACTACCCAATTTCACCCTCTCCACATGGTCTATTTCATCCTCTATCTTCGTAAGGTCTCGCAATCTGTCAAGGAAAATCGATCTGTCAGAAACATTAGGTTTCTTCCAAGGGGATATTCCCTTTCCTTGGAACAAACTAACCATCCTCTCTTTGAAACGGTCTCTGGATGAATTAATTGGAGATACTGTCTGAGCCTGATCATAGCAAAGCCACGCTTCGTCGAACTCCTCTCTCCGTTCGTACAACATGCCCAGTTGTTCCCATGCTTCGTGATTATTTGGCCTATGGGCAAGGATAATCCTTGAAAGCTCGAGGAAATCATCCTCTAAACCGGCAACCCTTAATCTTTCTATTCTTCTAGAATAAAGTATGTTTGCTCGTTGATCGGAAATATCCAATGACCTGAGTCTTTTCTTAAACTCTTGAATTTCAGCTTCGTTCTTCTTCGTTTTGTTCCACCATTGGTCTGCGTCCAAAGGGTCCTCGGTTAATGCAGCTTCCAGAAGATCTTGACATGAATCTATGATTTCCTGCCCTGATAGCTGCATTACTAGGTCAGACTCTCTTCCAAGTACTGAAAAAAGGTCACCTAAAACGGCCAGTGCTCCTTCAGTGTCTTTCATCAGAACCTTGATTTTAATTAGAGTTCTCCAGTTTTCATCATTGGTAAAATCATAAAGTACGCTCTGACGGGCATTTTGCTCTGCCCAAGATAAGTTAGAATGATTTTCCAGACGTAACTTCAAGAATTTTTCTGCTTGACTCCTATATCTATTCCCTAGGCTCCTCCTAGGGTGTTGAAGGGATTCCGAAATCTCCGTATCTCTTTTCACCATTTAGAAAACTCACAGAACTGATTCGAACGGGGATCTGTCAATTCCTGGATCGATTGTTGCATCCATCCCAATTTTACTTGTAGTACCCTTGGAGGATCTGCTAGGATCAAGGCTTGATCCTTTCTGATCGGAAAGTATGATCGTATCCTTATCTGGCTGCCAGCGCGTCATTAGGGCCCACTCAACCCTCGAAGCATCAGCAATATCTATGTCTTGATCTACAACAATAACCTGCTTCATTGATTTATGCCCGTCTAAGGCTGCATGGATGGCCTTGATGCCATCGCCCACTTTCTCGGGATTAATTTGAATTACCGAAGAAAGCCAACCACTACCGCCTTCCGTGAGGTAAACATCAGAACAATCAACTACCTTTGAGACTGCAGTTTTGATGGTAGGGGCTCTGGGCATCCCCATCAGGGTCATATGCTCAACTCCAGCAGGGATAAGGGCATGGAATATTGGTGCGGTCCTGTGGTGAATTGCATCATATTCAATTATCTGCTCAAGCCTAATATCATCTACTGTCCCAGTTATGTCGACATAGGGTCCCTCCTCGGCCTTTCTACCGGTTATTCTCGCCTCCATGGCATATTCTGCCTCTGCAGGAACGAAGACTCCATTGCTCAACTCAACAATTTTTAGTTCGGTATCGTAAATCCTTTTGTGAAGTGCGGCAGCAACTTTCAACTCATCTAGTGGTTCATCGAATGACATCGCNCCAGCAAGAAGTACCACGGGATCCGGCCCATTTACCACTGCAATATCTACATCGTGCCCAGACTCCTCTGCAATATCTACCATAGTCCTTAGGTGACGAGGAACTAATCTGACACAAGTCTCCCTACTGCCTTTGGTCAATTGTCTGTGGAACGAGGTGTTCCTTTGTCCCGCATACTGTGCGATTATTATGGACGAAGACTGGTATCTCCCCCCGTCCTGCTGATAATGCCATGGAATCGGCATCATCTTAAGATCCACGACATCCATGGTATTTTCCAATACAGGAGCTTCACNGGTGGNGATAATTTGCGGTTCAATAGGATTTTTCATAGCCCAGGAGAGAATATCAATCAACTCCCCGGGGGAAATTCCGAACGATTCACATAGTCTTTTCCTTGTGAGGATGTTTATTGCAACTCTATGACCTAAAACTTCTTTGATGTTGTTAAAGACCATGGGAGNATTTCCATTGGCTTCTGAAGATTCTCTGATTTGAAAATCAACACTAACCGGATCGTCAATGATCATACTGCCTTCAACCAGTTCTCTGAACCCCATATTAAGGCCTAGAAAACTAACCTGCTTGAATGTTGGCTCAAAATCATACTCTGACAAGCTACATTCATGATTATACCCGTCAGTATCATAAATGGAGGGCAGGTCGCCAAGTTGTCATTTTGAGGTGCACACTTGGGACGAGGCTTATTCTCCGGTTCGANGATGAAGTCGGATCGTAAGAGATACCGCTGGAAAGAAAGGCAATTCCGCAATCGGCAAGCAAAGAGAAAGCAAGGCGGAGTACTCAAGCATGACCCATTGCGAGGTAGTCCTCAGGCAAAGGGTATTGTCATAGAGAAGGTAGGTTTCGAGGCCAAACAGCCAAACTCTGCAATTAGGAAGGCAGTAAAAATTAGCCTAATCAGAACAGGGAATAGACTTACTGCATTCGCTCCTGGTGATGGAGCTATATCCTTTATCGACGAACACGATGAAGTAATGGTAGAAGGAATCGGGGGGAGCAAGGGGCGGTCTTATGGCGATCTTCCCGGAGTTCGATATAAGGTGATTAAAGTCAATGGCGTTTCTCTTGATGAAATGGTCCGAGGCCGCAAGGAAAAGCCAGTNAGGTAGGGTAATTTGATGGATGAAAAGGACGAAATCATTGAAACCCCTAACGAGGATATTGAGGAAGAGGCCCCAATAGCTGGAATTGGGACTATGGTTTTTGGGAAGTGGGATGCTAGTGAAGTGGTTTGCAGCGATCCAGGAATTTCTCGATACATCAATCTGAAAATGATAGGAGCCCCTCACACCGGCGGACGACACGCTAATGCATGGTTCGGTAAGCAAGACCTTTCGGTTACCGAGAGATTCATCAACAACCTGATGCGTTCGGGTAAGTATAGCGGTAAGAAGCAGTACTGTGCGAAATCCCTTGAAGACGCTTTTGATATTATGAATTCCAAGAACGGAGTAAATCCTCTTCAAAAATTCATCGATGCTATCACTGAAGCAGCTCCATGCGAGGAGACAACAAGAGTTAGGATCGGAGCTGTAAGTCAACCTAAAGCTGTAGACTCATCCCCAAGCCGCCGTCTTGATTTGGCACTGAGGAACCTAGCCATAGGAGCAGCTTCAGCAACCATGAAGAGCAAGAAGTCACTAACTGAGGGGATAATTTCNGANATTTCTAAGGCNTCTGANGGNGATGTCAACTCTTTTNCNGTAGGGAAAAGGCACGAAGTAGAAAGAATTGCTGCCTCTGCAAGATGACGAAAAGGTCGTCCCTTCAAAGTATATCCAGCAAACTACTCAATCGTCTTTATGAACCGTTTTCAGGTCGGCANTTTATCGGAGTGAGAATATGGGTCGTAAGGAAGACAACATAAAGCGTGCCACAGAGGTTATGCATGAAAGGGAGAGAATTCGAAATCTAGCCATAGCGGCACACATCGATCATGGAAAAACTACACTTTCAGACAATTTGATTGCAGGCGCAGGAATGATGTCGGAGGAGTTGGCGGGTAAGTCTCGAGTTCTGGATTTCGATGACCAAGAAAGTGCTCGTGGAATCACCATCAATGCAGCAAGTGCTTCTATGGTGCACAGCGTAGAGGGTGAAGACTACTTGATCAATCTGATTGATACTCCGGGGCACGTTGATTTTGGAGGGGACGTAACACGCGCAATGAGGGCAGTTGATGGATGTATCATACTTACCTGCGCTGTAGAGGGAGCTATGCCTCAGACTGAAACTGTGGTCAGGCAGGCCTTGAAGGAGAAAGTGCGACCAGTCCTGTTCATCAACAAGGTGGACCGACTAATCAACGAGCTCCAGGTAACCCCTGAGGATATGACGGCAAGATTCCAAGAGCAAATAATAAAGGTGAATGACTTAATCAGAACTTTCGCACCCGAGCAGCACAAAACCGATTGGCAGGTAGACGTCGCGAAGGGGACAGTTGCTTTCGGTTCTGCATACCACAATTGGGGAATCACTGTTCCATTTATGCAGAAGACTGGGGTAAACTTCCCTGAAATTTTCGAGTACTGTAACAATGAGCAGCAGAAAGAGCTCGCAAAGAAGGCACCGGTGCACGAAGTCCTTTTGGATATGGCAGTTGAGAAGCTTCCATCACCCCTCGTAGCTCAAGAATATAGGATCCCAAATATTTGGCAGGGTGAATTGGATACAGACGTGGGCAAATCAATGGTCAGCTGCGACTCAGATGGTCCACTTTCTCTCATGATCACTAAGATTTGGATGGACCCCCATGCAGGTGAGGTAGCCGTCGGAAGGGTATATTCGGGTACTATAAAGCAGGGAGAGACAGTTTGGGTAAGTGGAGCTGGCAAGGCTGAGAGAGTCCAACAAGTTAGCATGATGGTGGGTGGGGATAGGATCCAGGTTCCCGGAGTATCAGCAGGCAATATTGCGGCATTGACTGGAGTTAGGAGCGCTGCTGCTGGTGTTACAATTACAAGAGATAAGGACGAGACTCCATTCGAGGCCATTAGACACTACTCAGAGCCGGTAGTTACGGTTGCAATTGAGCCTAAATCAATGAAGGATCTACCCAAATTTATCGGCGCACTACGAAGTCTGGCCAAATCAGACGCTTCCCTTTCCGTAGATACAAACCATGAGACTGGAGAGGCATTACTCTCTGGCATGGGGGAACTTCACCTCGAGATAACGATTTATCGACTGGAGGAAGAACAAGGGATCAAGGTAAACCAGAGTAATCCGATAGTAGTTTATCGGGAGTCTATAGGTAGTGACAACAAAGGCCGCCCCTTCGAGGGCAAGTCCCCCAATAGACACAACCGATTCTATGTGGAGGTAGAGCAACTTCCTGAGAATGTCATCAATGCATTGAGAGAGGGCGATTTGGGAGATGGACCAGTTAGGACCAAAGATGCCAAGGAGGTCGGTAATAAGTTCGGTGAGCTTGGAATGGACAAGGATCTTATGAGGAAGATATACGCAATCAATGCCACTACAGTTCTAGTCAATGATACAAAGGGTATTCAGAACCTCCATGAAACTAGGGAACTTATCATTGAGGCATTCAACGATGTATGCAAGAAGGGACCAATAGCCGATGAGCCCCTTACCGGTGTGATGATGAGGCTAGTNGATGCCAANCTNCACGAAGANGCAATTCACAGGGGACCNGCTCAGACTATNCCNGCAGTCAGNAATGCAATGAAGGGNGCCNTNCTGAGANCNAATTCCGTNCTNTTCGAACCAATNCAAAAGATNNGAATNGATGCTCCNNCNGAGTGGGCNGGNGGNATNACNAGNCAANTNATNACTNGNAGAGGCGTNATTGANGANATGCCTGTNGAANNNGATGTNACNTGCGTGATTGGNAAAATGCCNGTNGCNGANTCATTCGGNTTCTCNAANGANATNAGGGCNGCAACNCAGGGAAGAGCAGTTTGGAATACTGAGAATGCTGGTTATGAGCAAGTCCCAATAGAACTATTCCACAAGACAGTGGGAGAAATAAGAGAGAGAAAGGGCTTGAAAGAAGAAATTCCCGGAGAGGCGCAGTACACGGATTGATTAGCTAATCCTTATCAATTGAAAGTCCGTCAACTCTCGTAGAATATTNACTGAATTACTATTTCCTAANTTGTTCAGACAAGAATGAGCAATAGAATGATGATGAAGCGCCCTATCCCTTGCATATTCCACAGAGCCACTATCTTCTAGCTCTTTTACCGCCATTGCCAACTCTTTATCCGAACCCTCGCCAGCGCCAAATAAATTTTTGAAATTAGAAAGTTCNGCATCCGATTTAAAGGCATGAATAGCAATCAGGGTCATTTTACCTTGTAGTATATCTGACCCTGCCGGTTTTCCAAGTGTCTCAGTATCTCCCGTGATATCGATTAGATCATCCATTAACTGAAAGCATAGGCCTAGATTCAGGCCCCATTCAGCCATATTACTGATTGTGGTACTATCTGCATTTGCTAGAATAGCTCCTGTCCTCGCACATGTCTCAAACATGGCACTAGTTTTACCTGCGATCATTCGAATGTACTCATCTTCCGAAACTTCATTTCTTGTTTCAAACTCAATGTCTTCCTGCTGACCGGCTGCAACCTTTCTGACCATCTCGCCTATTGATGTGATCAATTGACCCAAATATTCCTCTGGAATATCTTTAGATTCTGCGAGAATTTCAAATCCTACTGCGAGCATCGCATCCCCTGCATTAATTGCGGTAGCATCGTCAAAGGCAACATGTACTGCGTCCAGACCTCTTCTAATCGGATCCTGGTCGATTATATCATCATGAATAAGTGTAAAATTGTGAATAATCTCTATGGAGGCTCCTAAGGTGTAGTGCCCNTTATTCGGACTTCCCACAGCCTCGCCTACGAGCCTCGGTAGTATTGCTCTGAGCCTCTTACCACCACCCCTGAAGAGGTGAGTCATCGCTTGGAATAGCGTTCTTTGTGACATCTTACTAATACTATCCAAGATCTCATGCTCTACAATATCTCGATGCTCGGTAAGAGCGTCGAGAAGGGCCTGACCGGGGATTACAGATTTACCGCTCATACCAACCTCTCCACAATAGATTATACTCTCACTTTTCTGATTTACCATCAATTCTGGCACAGAATCTTTTGGAAGAGCGTAGTGTTTCCAAATTAGCCTGAACCAGGGAGCTATAACCTGTCCCNCCCAATCTCCCCNCCCATCCATCATCCTCAGAATTTCTTCTTTATNGACCCATTTTACTTCTGAAATCTCATTACTATTGGGAGTAACCTCTGCATCAGCGAAAACAACCATGATGTGATCAATCTCTCTTTCTATCCATTCATCGTCCCATCGGCATGAATACTCCATTCTTCCAATGTGATGAAAATCCCAACTACCTGTCACGCTAGTGGTAATCCCCAATTCCTGCTCCAGCTTCCTTTTTGCAGCATTTTCCACTCCTTTTTCTCCACAATTTTCGGACTCAATATCTAGAGGATGGCTACAACAACTATTCGCCCAAACACCGGGGAATGTGATTTTTTCACTAGATCTCTTTTGGATTAGTAATCTAGATTCACTATCAAAAATGAGTACACTGAAGGCCCTATGACGAATCCCTTCTCCACTGTGGCAAGATAATTTCGAAGACGATCCAGTCACATTGTCGTTCTTATCTACAACCAGACACATTTCCCCCATCATCTCAGACTGTATCGAATCATGATCTTTCAAATCATGAGGTCCATTCGTCATGTATGCATGGGAGTGGAGTCCGTATATGAAGGTCAACCGTTCACAATTCTAGTGCCTCTAGTTTCCCCATTCTCAATCAATTCGAGGATTCTCTCTGGTTTTCTTCCATCAATTATCCAGACCTCGTCCACAAACTCTGAGATCATGACCGCCCTTTCTATCTTCAATGAGATGCCACCAGTTACATCGATTTCATCATCGTGATTTGCCTTGGCTTCAGAATTACTACTCCATCGCTCTATAAGTTCTGAACCTTCCTCTTCCGGGGGGGCAGTCATTATTCCCGGAGCATCTCCAATCAGAAAAATGGAATGAGTCACATCCGGAACATCCTTTGAAATACCAAGCATTAAGTCATCACCAGATAGAATTCCAAACTCTTGTTCATCCCCGGTTTTGACCACATCTCCGAAAGTTATCGGTATCGGTTCATCAATACTTCTCTCGAAAAAGTCCAACTTTCCTCTAAAGTCACTCCCTGTACCTTCTGCCCATTCTGAGGGGGGGAAACTTTCGCTCAGTAAACCCTCCATCTCTAGTCTAAATGCTACCATAGAAGATAACTCTCTCATATCGGACCGAATCAGATTGACTGCCTCTCTTTGTTCACTGGAAATATCAGCATCTAAACCAGTCGCAATAACCCACTTCTTGGCTAGGAGATGACCGAATGAACCAGCACCATGGACCAGAACTACGGAAAACCCTAGACTTGCGACCTTTGAGATAACCTGAGCTATATTGTCCATCTTTTCCTCATCGAATGTCTTCATTTTTCCCTTATTTGTGATCAATCCGCCTCCTAGCTTGATCACAACTCTTGGAGGCATGTGGCTCAAAGGTCTCAACTCTCATATTCTAATTTTTTCAAAAAACTGCACACAGATTTAATCAGTAGTAGTGGTTGGTAGGCACGTGGAAAGCACTTCCGAGATTGAGAGATTCCAAAGGTGGCTTCAGTCAGAGATGGCCGAAGCATCGTCCATTCAGGACAGAGGTGAGAGAGAGAAGCGCCTTTTACAAATAGACATAGCTATTTCAGAAACAATAAGATACAGGGGAATTTTAGAGAATTTGGAAAAGCCACCTTCCTCACCATTTGTCTACAGGGAAAATCCTGTAAGGGCGAAGAGCAATTCTGAAGTCAAACCAGTTACAAAGAGTGGGGAGTGCCACATATGTGGGGCCATCAAGTCCAATGACCTGGAATTTTGTCCCGTTTGTGGAGAATTCTAGTCATTCTTCCTCGAGCCAAGACTCTCTCAGTAAGGACAGCTCGGGATCATCTGGCCCGACTAATGAGAGATATTCGCCAGCTACGCTGTCAGTCAAGTAAACAGTCACGCCAGCGTGCCAAATAGTCTCTCCAGAAGCAGCCATTCTAGCGGTATCAACTTCGATTATTGAAGGATCCTTATGATGAAATCTTCCAGCTTCAGCAGCTGATCTTATGCTAGCAGAGAGATGTACATGGGCTCTATCTCCCGGGCTAATTCCAACTTCTAATAAGTTACCAGACTCTTCTGGATCGCATGGATAGTAGAGCGAGTCGGGTATGTCCGTCGACGGGAGGTCCAACTCGATTTCCACAGTGTGACCGTAAGTAGCCCTCATCATGTTCCCTCTTACCTCATACCTGCCCTTTGGATCAGTCTCAGAAATTGCGGATAGGTGATGAGGCCTCAGCCAGTGTTGCCTTCTCCTACCATCCTTGAATTTCCTTACAATATCTCTAACGTCTATCCATCCGTTAATATCCATTTCCAAATCGAATTTTTCCGGTGCATGCCTAAGTACTAGTGCTAATTTTCTAGCCATACTATCCCTTTCTCTTGTGCTCATAACAAACTTACCCTCAGCATTACACGCTGGACAAAGATCATCATCCGAGAAATAGCGGATACACCCATTCATCAAGCATTCCTTAATCATGGCACTTCGTGGGGGTAGATTACTCATGAACCCCTCGGTCACTAGTTGAATTGGTTTCTGGCAATCGTTATGTCCTGATAGCCCGACGAGTAAATATGAGGGCGGTAATTGTGGATTGGAAGAGGTCCCCTTTTACTAGGGCTCACAAGGGCCAGCTTTCCTCAGTTAGGCCGGATGAATTTGCCTCTCAGGTACTAAGAGAACTACTCCGAGAGGTTGTCTTTGATCCCCACCTAATCGATGACATAATTGTTGGCTGTGCTTATCCTGAGGGGGAGCAGGGTTACAACTTAGGCCGCATGATGTCTTTCCTAGGCGAACTTCCATACCAAGTACCGGGATATACAATCAATCGTCTCTGTGGATCTTCCATGCAGGCACTTTTATCTGCTGCATCTAGTATTTCTTCTGGTTGGGGTCAGTGCTTTCTGATTGGAGGCATAGAATCTATGTCCAGAGTGAAAAGGAGGGGTTTCAATTGGAGTCCACACCCAAATCTGGAGGCTGAATATCCTGAAGCATACATCAATATGGGGGAAACTGCAGAAAATGTAGCCAATCTATACTCCATTTCTAGAATGGATCAGGAAAAATTCGCCTTAGAATCTCACAATAAATCTTCGATTGCATCTTCAAATGGTCACTTCAAGCAAGAACTAGTAACAATTCTTACTGAATCTGGAACCATAGAAGTCGATGGGTGTATACGTTCTGATACTTCTCTTGACTCTATGTCTAAGTTGAAACCAGCCTTTTCTGAAAATGGTACTGTTACAGCTGCCACTTCATCACCGCTTACCGATGGAGCAGTATTTGCATTGGTTTGTAATGAAGAATTTGCGGAGGCGAACTCCTTGGATCCATTAGCAGCCATAGTTTCAGCCACAATAACTGGATGTAAACCAGATCTAATGGGGCTCGGACCCATTACAGCAACTCAGCAAATACTTGAAAGGACTGGTTGGGACTCATCCGACGTCGACATCTTCGAAATTAATGAGGCATTTTCTTCCCAAAGTATTGCATGCATTAGAGAATTGGAGATAGATATAGACAAAGTTAATCTCGATGGGGGGGCCATTTCTTTAGGTCACCCCCTAGGTGCCTCGGGTGCAAGAATATCCTGTAAAGCTGCAAGCATATTGAAAAGAACCGGAAAGAGGAGGGCCATTGCAACTATGTGTATCGGCGGGGGAATGGGGATAGCAATTGCTCTGGAATCTCTTTAGCTAATTGAAACAGTAATGGTGTTTGAAAATGTCCAAGACCAAAGATACAGGCGTGAATAAGATAAGTGACTGTCTTAACGGTAAAAAAATAGCCCTTGTTATCTCGGGAGGAATAGCTGCAACTGAATCAATAAAAATTTCTAGGGAAATTAGAAGACACGGCGGAGCAGTCTATCCAATATTGACTAAGTCTGCCGAAAAAATCATTTCTCCATTGGCAGTTTCATGGGGGGCTGGGAGAGTTTCTGTAACCAAAGAATGGAATCATAAAATGGCCCAATTAGATACATTCGACGCTGTTCTCCTGGCGCCTGCCACTAGGAATACAATCGCCAAATTCGTCCATGGGATTATCGATTCGCCTGCGCTCATGTCTCTTTCCGCGGCTTCAGGAAAGAAGACTCCCATGCTATTTGTTCCTTCAATGCACAATGACCTTTTTGATGATCCGGTTACTGACGAATTGCTGCAATCAGTTTCCAACAAAGGCGTTGATATTTTATTGTCGGATTCAGATGAGGGTAGGAGAAAACAACCAGATCCAGTTTCCATAGTTGCAAAACTATGTCATATCGTGAACTCTAAATTAGCTTTCAGAAATAGAATAGCTATAACGATTGGAGCTACCAGATCATCAATAGACTCCGTTCGTTTCATTCAGAACTCGTCAAGTGGGAAAACTGGTTGGTCAATCGCAGAACATCTTTTCAGAATGGGCCATGATGTCATATGTGTGGCCGGAGTGACGAATCATGAACCTAGTTTTGTACTGCCAGATGTAAGAAAATCTTCTAACCCAGACAAAATGCTTGAAATTTGTATTGATTTAGCATCGTCGACCCATCCTCCAGGATTCTGGATTCACTCCGCAGCAGTACTTGATTATCAACCAGAAAAAGAAACAGGAAAGAGGAAAAGTGGCGATAGAAAATGGAATATTTCACTATATCCTGCAGCAAAACATCTTGATGAGCTTTCAGAATACACTAGCGATTCAACAAGAATCGGATTCAAGCTGGAGGACGACTCAGATAGTGAATATCTAATACCTAGAGCTTCAGAACTTATATCGAAGCACGGATTGCATGCTGTCGTGGCTAACTTAATTTCCGAAGCCTCCGAAACATCAATACTTAGGTGCAGAATTATTTCGTCAAACAACGAAATAACCGAAATAAGTACTCTTGAGGAGTTATGTCAAAATCTTGAGTCGATAATTTCAGAGAATTAGGTAATAATTTAACGAATGATTCAAGCAGCCCGTCTCAGGGGCTCCCATTGTGTCAAGACCGTCTAAGGCCAAAAGGGGCATCCCTCCAAAGACCGATTTTAACTCATGGTATCCATCAATTGTAGAGATAGCCGATTTAGTGGATAAAAGATATCCGATAAAGGGAATGGACGTATGGAAGCCGTACGGCTTATCAGCCATGAGTCTGATTGATTCCCTTGCAAGGATTGAGATGAGGAGGACGAATCATCAGGAGTATAGATTTCCTTTGCTAGTTCCCGAGGACTTATTGGATAAAGAGAACATTCTAGTTTCTAAGCTCAAGGCTGCGAGGGAAGCTGGTGTAGATTCCTCGGAATTAAGATTAGACGACGAAGAATCAGGATTCAAGAAAGAAGTATATTGGGTTACTCACGGTGGAGAAAATGAGCTGGAAGTCCCGATGTTTCTCAGGCCCACATCTGAGACGCCAATGTATTCAATGTTCTCTCTTTGGATTCGAAGTCATGCTGACTTGCCTCTGAAGACATTTCAAATTGTCAATACTTTCCGGTATGAAACAAAGCAAACCAGATCTTTCATCCGAGTAAGAGAAATTCATTTCTTCGAGGCACATACCGTTCATGCCGATGAAAAGGGTGCCGATTCGCAGATTGAAGAAGATGCTGAAATGGTTCGAAGGATTTTACGAGAATTATGCCTCCCATCAATTGTTTGTAAAAGGCCGGTATGGGATACATTTCCTGGTGCTTGGTATACCAAAGCAGCAGATGTTGTGATGCCCAATGGAAGAACACTGCAGGTCGCAACTTATCATCACTATCGGGATCAATGGGCCGAAGCCTTCGACCTAACATATGAAGACTCTGAGGGAAATACCAAATCTTGCCATCAGACAACCTTTGGAATGTCAGAGAGGCTATTGGGGGCAGTAGTCGGAATGCATGGCGATGATAATGGCCTAATCATGCCACCATCAGTTGCCCCAATCCAAGTAATTGTAATGCCTATAGCATCTCATTCTGATCCAAATGTAATTACTGCTGTAGAAGATTTATCCGGACGACTGTATAATCTTGGTATAAGGGTAGAAACAGATGTCAGAGATGTCAGACCCGGGGTGAAACACTTTGACTGGGAAATTAAGGGAGCCCCTCTAAGGATCGAATTGGGACCAAGAGACCTAGCTTCTGGAAAATGCATAGTATCATTGAGAACCGGGGGGAAGGTAAAAGTAAACTTGGATGATGCTCCGGAAAAAATAATCCAGCTATTAGAATCCGTATCAGACGAGCTCAGATCAAGAGCTGAAAAATTGGTTTCGGAACTTGTTAAACCATTTCCTTTGGAAAAAATTCCTCATGAAGGATCAATCCAAGATAAAATCGAGGAAGGAATTGTTTACGAACTCCCGTTCTCTGGTAATGACTCAGATGCGGAAATTCTCGAAAAGAAAACCGGATTAACTCTTTTAGGGGAATCTGATAATGAATTTGATTCTCAGAAGCCATGTGTAATTACTGGAAATCTAACCTGTAAGAGGCAGTTCGTGGCTAGGATGTACTGACCTCTTCCTCCAAATTAATCCTATTAAAATCAATGAGAAACAAAGTCCTAGAAGAATGATATCACCAAGGAGGGGGGAGCTCATTGGTTTGACCCATGATTCTATCTGATGGATTCCATCCCATGAATAACCTTCTGTAAAAACCAACTTAGTTTGTCCGTATTCGTCATTGCATATTTGCCTCATATCTGCAACACCTGTTGAGCATAGAACAGAACCGATTCCGAATGCCATATTGTAAAGTACGAAAATTGAGCCGATTAATCCAGTTAAAATTAGTAAATACCTAGGTCTTCCGCGATTCGAAGGATCACTCGCCTTATTCAGAGGTATAATTGGTTGAAAATCAGGTAAGCTAACATCGCTAGTAATTGGGGCAGCATCAGGGGAAGGTCCAACAGTCTTTATCTCTGGCGCTAATACGCCCATTTCTTCTAGTGCTTCGCTACCATAAATTCTCTCTGCCATCGAATAAAGGCTGGAATCGCCATCTATCTCCTCGGGGTTAATATCTCCTGAAAGAAGCCTCCTCACTGCGTCTGGATCGGGCATATCGGTAGATTCTCGCAATCAATACCCCTATGAAATGAACCCCATAATGAACTCAATTATTGCATATTTCTACGTTTAATCGATTTCCTAACCGCCGAGCATATGGAAATTGCATCTAATCCCATCATAGTCATTAACTCCGATGTTCCGCCACTTTCTCCAAATCTATCATTTACCCCAATCATTTCTACGGGAATGGGATTATTCTTTCCAGTCCACTCTGAAATCGCACTCCCAAGGCCACCAATTATGGAGTGATCTTCTGCTGTAACTAGGCAACCACATTTTTCGGCTAAATCGGATAATAGTGCTAAATCCAATGGCTTAATTGTGTGCATATCAACCACCGTGCAATTTACTCCCTCTTCATTGAGTATTTTTGCAGCTTCTATGGACCTCTCAACCATCACTCCACAGGAAATTATCGCCGAATCGCTCCCTTCAATTATGATACTGCCCTTACCAATTTCCAAATTCCCCGCCGAATCTTCATCGTATATCCTAGAAGTTTTGTTTCTTGCCGTCCTCATGTATGATGGACCTTCATTTTCCAGTAGCTTTACTGTGAGCTCTTCTGCTGACAAATCGTCACATGGGTGGATGACGGTCATTTTGGGAATGGTCCTGTATATCCCCAAGTCTTCTATTGACTGAGCACTGCTGCCGTCGCTACCAGTGTGGATTCCTCCATGGCTGCCGCAGATATGGACAGAAAGTCCGGGCCTAGCAACTCCATTCCTGACTTGTTCGAACGCTCTCTCTGTAAAAATAGCGAAGGTGCTAGCGAAGGGGATTTTACCAGAAGAAGCCAATCCGGCGGCTACTAGCATCATGTTCTGCTCGGCAATTCCTAGTGATACCGTTCTATCAGGAAAATCATCTCTAAAGTAGCATGATTTTGTAGATTTTCCAAGGTCTGCCTCGAGGACAACCACCCTCTCGTCTTGAGCTAATCTTAGGAGTCCCCGCCCATATCCATCTCTCGAAGCACCTCCCTCGGACGGAGCACTCATTTCAGCTCCTCCAAAGCGATCTGTAACTCTTCATCATTAGGAGCCTTTCCATGGAAAGATGGATTATCTTCCATGAATGAAACACCCTTGCCCTTAATTGTGTGAGCAATAATTGCACTAGGCGAGGTCTGATTCCCATTAGCCCAGTCAATCGCCTCAATTAGTTCAGGGATATTGTGGCCATCTACTTCCAAAACATTCCAGCCGAAGGAAGCAAATTTTGCTCCGATATCTCCTACCTCCATCTGAACATTCATGAAATCATCATTTTGAATTCTATTTCTATCTACAATCACCCTAAGGTTGGAAGCATTGTGATATGATGCTGCCATCGCTGCCTCCCAAATCTGCCCTTCTTGGGTCTCTCCATCTCCCAACATTACCCAAATCCTTCTTTCGCTGGAGTCCATCTTTGCTGCAATCGAACAGCCCAATCCGAAAGAAAGTCCCATGCCCAGACTTCCTGCAGAAAAATCGACACCCTTGGTCCAGTCCATATCTACATGTCCTTGGCACACAGAACCAAGCGTCCTAAATCCAAAAATATCCTCTTCCTCAAGAACTCCCATCTGATGAAGAAGAGAGTACATCGCCGGACTGGCATGTCCTTTGCTCATAATGAATCGATCACGATCTGGCCATTCGGGATTGCTAGTATCGAATCGGAAATCCGTAGCATAAAGTGCGACCATGGCATCTATTGCAGATAGTGAACCACCCGGATGACCTGATTTGGCTGCATGGGTCATCCTCAGGATGTCTATTCGACACTTTCTAGCCATTTCACTTAATTCATCATGACTCTGGTTCGCCATAGTCCCCACGAGTTAAAGTGACACCTCGGGGCTATTGATAGTTTTCAATGTGAAATTTCTAAACCACCGAGAGAGTGGTTCAAATCATAGCTTTACTTCGGGATAATCGAATATGGTACAAGATCACTTTTCAGATATCGGTTGGCGACAAAAACTCGCGGATTTCGATGTTCCTATTTCGGTAGAAAACGATCCATTATTATCTGAAACTCTCTCAATGATTTTGGAAGGTAAAAGGATTCCAAATGAGCTAGGGGTGGAGTTGTACCGGGAATCATCTCTTCCCGCTCTAGCATCTCTGGCAGATTCAATAAAATTGTCAAGATTCGGAAAAAATATATTTTTTAATGAGAATCTTCATGTTAACACAACTAATGTCTGTGTACTTGCATGCCGGTTCTGTGCATTTAGAAGAGGCGCTAGAAGCGACGATGCTTATTCTCTTTCTCCCGAGGAATTTATTTCTCGGATTAGTCCATTTTCTGATATTATCGACGAGGTTCATGCAGTCGGGGGACTTCATCCTGATTGGACTATTGACAACTATGTTAGAATTTACGAGATGTCAAAAAAAGAATTCCCTCATATCAGTATAAAATCACTAACTGCTGTCGAGGTAAAACACCTCTCTATAAAGTCTGGGATTTCAGTTACCGAAACTCTAACAATCCTGAAAAGTGCCGGTTTAGACTCTCTCCCAGGAGGTGGAGCTGAAATCTTAGTGGATAAAATACGTGATAGGATTTGCAGAGGTAAAGAGACTTCATCTGAGTATCTGGAGATTCATGAGATAGCACATTCTTTGGGAATCCCCACGAATTGTACAATGCTTTTCGGGACTATAGAGTCGATTGAAGATAGAGTTTCTCATCTGGATAAACTCCGGATCCAACAAGACTCCTCTTCGGGTTTCCAATGCTTCGTTCCATATCCTTTTCTTGAGGACAATACTAGACTTCCAGAAGCTAGATTGGCTAGTGCTGATGAAATAATCAGAGTAATTTCCTTGTCCAGGATAATGCTTGACAATATCCCCCATATTAAAGCTTACAGAATGAACATTGGTGACCACCTTGCGTCTATAGCAATTAATTCCGGAGCAGATGATATTGACGGTACTGTTGGACACGAAGAGATAATGCATGAGGCAGGTAGCGAGACTAGAGTTGATTATGATGGAAAAAAAATGGCACGGCTGATCTCCTCATCTGGATTAATTCCGGTAAAGAGAGACTCTACATACTCTTCGTTTATGAACATAGAATCTGAACCAGAGCACTTCAATTGGCCCCTCCCCATATTAGCAAGTGATTGAAATGTCGTGGGAGAACGTTTTGGGTAGAGTATCATTCATCAATTGCGATCCAGTATTCCATAGTATCGGGGAAGAGTGGAAAGTTTTGGCAGCTCCGCCATCTTGGTTGACAGGCCATTTGCTGAGGAGGGACTGTATCACTGCTCCAATCCCTACTGCAGATTTCGCACTCCATCATGACGAACTTGTTCTTCTACCGAATATCGGAATTGTCGGTAGGGAAAAGGTTGGCTCCGTACTTCTTTTTGGAAATAGGGACCTTGATTCAATGAGGGATATTGCATTGCCTTCCGACTCCTCTACTTCTAGAATGCTGATGCAGTGGATTTTGAAAAATAGAAGACTTGATCCCAGATTCGTAGAGATGGGTCCAGATATAGACTCAATGCTAGAAAGATGTGATGGGGCATTGATTATTGGTGATAGAGCTATTTCCGCATCGCTCCAGTATCCCGACTTAGTTAAAATGGATTTAGGAAGGGAATGGTCAGAATTAACGGGATTTCCGATGGTTTTCGGAGTATTCGCCGCAAGAAAAGACTCACCGCAAAAAAAAGTTATCGAAGCTTGTAACGTTATGATAAATCAATATGAACAGTTTTTATCAGACAATGACGTAAAGAGTTCCGTCATCGCTTCGGCTTCAAAAAAAGTTGGTCTTACTGTAAGAAGAGTTGAGGAATATTTTGAGTCCGAAGTCTCCAATAAGCTGGAGAATGATTCGATAAGGGGCCTAAATCATTTCCTTGAAACCGTTTACGATATATCTTCAGAGGACTCATGGTTGGGAGTTAAGAATCACGAATAATCAAGTTTCTTCCCCGAAACCCAGTTTAGAAGATCTATTGCAACCTCGCAAGATTCTGCGATTACTGCCTGCTCATCATTTACGAATTTTTCCAATGTTGACATTGCAGTCCTGTTTCCTATTGCTCCTAGCGCCTCCGCAGCCTCATGTCTGACCATCAAATCTTCGTCTAAGTCCTCTAGCCTTTCAATCAAACATGGCACTGCTCGATCATCTTGCATCTGACCAAGGACATAGGCAATCTCATGCTTGAGTAAGGCGGATTCCGAGCTGAAAGCTTTTGCAAGAGAATCAACGGCTTCACTCCCCCCGATGTTCCTCAAAGCGAACAATGCCCTCATTCTTTGGAACATCCTCTCTTCCTCGTCACACAAAATATCTCGTAATTTCACTACTTCTTTGAAGTCGCTTGCAGGGGCGGGATCAACAGATCCAAACTCGCTTACTTCTGGCTTTTCACTCATATACTCACTCACCTATGAACTCAATCTTACTAGTATCGAAGTCTTCCCTTACTAGTCCAATTTCTTTTCCCCTTTCAAGAAAAATTCTAACAGCATTTCTCCCATCTTCTCCATAGTCAATTGTTCTCTGGTTAACATACATTCTGACGAACTTTTCATTTGTTTCTGCATCTATTCCTCTGCCCCACTTTCTTGCGAATTCCAGGGCAATTTCTGGATTTGAAAGTGAGTACTCGATACTCTTCTTGATGTCTGAAGAAATGCATTCGCACAACTCCTCACCAAGATCCCTCCTAACTATATTCCCTCCCAGTGGAAGCGGAAGACCAGTCTCTTCTCTCCACCACTGTCCAAGATCAATCACTAGCTTGGCTCCTTCTGATTTCCAGGTCAGCTGTCCTTCGTGAATTATTATCCCTGCATCTATTTCACCACTCATTACTCTAGGGAGTATTTCATCAAAAGCAACCTCTTTGGTGTTTACTTCGCCGAGGGCTAAGATTAACGCTAGATATGAACTTGTACTTTTACCAGGAACCGCTATCACACACTTACTCACTTCTTCAATAGTCATTTCCCGGTTAGAAATTAGAATCGGCCCATAACCCTCGCCCATTGAGGCTCCGCAATTCATTAACGCATATTTTTCTGATACCTTTGGGTAAGAGTGTATGCTCAATGCCGATACTTCGAAGTCTCCGTTTTCAGCATGATAATTTAAAGCATCGATATCTACTAGGGAATGCTCATACTCCCTTCCTTGGGTATCGAAAGATCCCTCTGTGAGTGCGTGAAACATGAATGCATCATCTGGATCGGGAGAATGCCCAATCCTAATCTTACTCATGCCTTCTTCCATGTCTGTTCGGCTGCTATTTGGTTGAAATGCATTTGCTTTGTGATTTCTGCCACGCAATCATGAATAATGATGACAGAACGGTTTAGGAATATGCCAGACCCAAACAAGCTGTCTACTGCATCCGGGCAATTAGGTCCAGTTTGTTCAATTACCGGAAAGGCACTCAAGTTTTCAGAGGCTATAGTTTTGGATAACGAATATGTATGTTGGGAGGCATATGTAGAAAAAACCGGCGCTTCTTCTTCATCAGAGGGAAAGGAAGTGGAAGGATTGAAACTAGATTGATTGAAAACTTATTTCCCGACTGCAAAAATAAGTATCATGGCCGAGGGTTGGAGCAGGTTCGCTCTTCGCTTTTCAGACTACTACGATTCTTTGAATGTTGAATCTATTTGGACACCTCCAAGACTAAGAAATAGAGAATGGATGTTCATTCCTTGGGGAGGAGCCCCACCAATTAGACATAGGTCATTCTCAGACAAGACTGCACTCCAGTCATTTCTCCGAACTAGATCGCCACATTCATGCTTTCACAGCACTGCATACTATCAAGATCCTTCAAGAGGGAAAATGGTAGAAAAGGGCTGGCTCGGAGCTGATCTGATCTTTGATTTAGATGGCGACCATCTTCCAGGAGTGAGCGATAATGATTTCCCGTTGATGATTGAGACTATTCAAGGTCAAGCGTGGAGACTTTGGAACGAATTCCTTGAACCCGAGTTTGGTTTCAAAGAAGAACACGTGCAGACAACGTTTTCTGGACACAGGGGATTTCATATTCACATAAGGGATCCTAAATCAATGCATTTGGATTCTAATGCTAGAAGGGAGATTGTGAACTACATACGAGGTGAGGGAATAGACATTCAATCAACTATACACGATAAATCTGGCTGGGGGCGTAGAGCCTTAGAAGGAATAGACTCTACTCTGGAAAAACTGTCCAAACTTTCTTCTCCCGGCGAAGAAAAAAAGTCAACTTCCAAGGAACTTCACAATATCCTTACTACTAGGGCTAATTCACCCAATGTATCATTGAGGTCTACCTCGATTTCTAGCATTGTAGAGCTATCAAAACTAGCAACGTCCCGGGATCGAATCGATCGTCTAAAGAAAAATCCAGAGTTAATGGTATTCGGTGAAAAATGTACGCCAATATTCTGGGAACTGGTAAAAGGTGACACTTCCGTTGTAATGGGAACTGCCGGAGAGACTGACGAGGTCGTAACTGTGGACACAAAAAGAGTGATTCGTTGGGTGGGTAGTCTCCATGGAAAATCTGGTATGAGAGTTACAGAATTTCCATTATCACGACTAGATCCAGATACTAGTAGGTCCTTCGATCCACTTTCCGAGGCGGTTGTATTCAAAGGCGATTCTCTCAGGGTCAATATCGTTGTGGATGATGCAGTTGCAAGAATCAATGAAGAATCTCTTGAAATCAATGCCGGTGATCAAATTGAAGTATCTGAATCAATGGCTATGTTTCTGTGTTTGAAAGGTTGGGCCACACTTAGTAGCTAGTCCGTATTATTCAATTTACAGAATAATTGAAGCATTAAGGATATTATTCACAGAATATTGAATAATGGTGGTCTCGAGTAGAAGTTGTGGTCGACCCTCTGGATGACGTAGACTCTCTGGAAGAAGCTTTGGACGAGTTACCCCCCCTTCCGCCAGGAATAATGCCCCCTGGGCCTCCAGATAAGCCTCTTCCGCCAGAATTTGATCTCCCTCCGCCAGGCCTACCACCACATCCTCCACAATTCGGACTTAATCCCCAATCGGCCAGTGATGGGGACCTTTTGGATGCGGCAAACTCCCTAGAAACTACTAGAGACCCCCTCCCTCTCGACTCACCTTCAGATTTCAAATCTGTATGGGAGAGGAGGAAGACCACAGATCCCGCAGTTTCTAGCGATTCTAGACATAGCATTTACGATCGTATCAATAGAATATCCTCTGGCAAGGGGGATAGTCTGATGGACAGATACGCAGATAGATTCGGTTCTGACTTAGACAGAGAGATCATAGTGCTGAGGAAAAAAGAGCAGGATGATTTGACCTCAATTAAACCAAAGGTGGAACTAATTTCTGCCCCTAGTAATACAGAGATGACATTACCAGAATTTCTAGAGGCCATGGATGATGATGATTTCGTGACTAGGGTCGCCGAGAAAACCGGAGTTTCTGTAGATAAGATAGACGAGTTAGATATCGATTCTATGCAGAAATTTTTCGACAAAGCAGACACCGATAACTCTGGATCCTTAGATTTCGACGAATTCGTAAATGGCATTATTGATAGTTTCAGAAGCTATGATGAGGATTTCACGCATTTCTTCAATGTAGTCAATGGCCTATTAGGAGAGCTACCTGATAGCGTTGCAAATAGTTTCATTGAATCTGATGACTTCGAGTTATTCAAAGAAATCGGTGCAGACCCGAGCTCCTCAGAAATGTCGGTTAGGGGAAATTTCTTCACGATGGTTAATGAACTGCTTGTTGACCTGCCAGAGCCGGTAATGAATAGGTTCACCGATTCGCAGGATTTTGAATTATACAAGTTGATTGCTGAAAGGTATGGTGAATAAATTGGGTTTGCTAGAGAAGGCAGATCAGCTTAAGTCAGAAAAACCTGCGGCCGAGGCTCCTGAACCCGTTACCCCAATACCAGAGGCAAAGGCAGCTGAACCAGCTGCAGTGGCTCCTGTTAAACCAAAAAAGGAGAAGAGGAGAAGCCGGCGTAGAGAGAAGAAAGCCAAACCTCCAAAAGAAAAAAAGATAAGAGTAGCGAAGATTTTGCCTGATGGGTTCGAGGAGGCCTCAAATGGTCAGAAATCTTTGCGAAAAATTTCTGATTTTACCATTTCATGGGGGTGGGCAGTACCGATAATTGCCCTTTTTGCCTGGGGTTCTACTTCTGATCTAACATATCTAATTGTGTTGGGCCTTTTACTGACCATATTCAATGTAGCAGTCATGCCTTCTCAGACATCTCGTACAATGGGTAATTGGGTTAGTCGGACCACATATGTCAACTCAAAGTCAGAAGTTCCACATTTCTCATATATTTTCTTAAAGAGCCTGACATTCCCATTAATCCTTTTCGGCTTGATAATGTTCTTCTTCGTTCCTTCAACTGGAATTTCTACCTCTGCTGGCAAGGTTTTCCTAGTAATGGGAGTTTTCTCGATACTTCCTCCATTAATTGATTACATATTCTACAGGCTGAAAAAGGACAATCTCGGTCTGTGGGACACTCTTTATGGAGGCGTATGGATGGTTCGAACAAAGAAGGCCGCCCAAGCAAAGGGTTGGCTGAAGAGGCTTGAACAACTGGGAGATTACACCGAAGCTCAGGGTTGGTGGGCTGAGAAGGATGCTGAAACCGACTCCGAAAATTAGATTTTTGACACATTGGAAAATCTTCTTCTTCACACTTCTTAAATTAAATCACGTTTCACCCAACAATATTCCCCCACTGATTAGCATAACTAGTAGTCCAATTATCATTACTATAGCTATAACGTGGCAAAATATCGCAAAGACGATCTGATGATTCTTATTTTTCATTTCGTTGTAAGGGTAAATCTTTACCACCTCTTCATAACCACCCTTCAGTCCAAAAAACACTCTAAAATATGATGCGCGCCTGATAATCTCAAAGCAAACCAAGACCCCGATTAGTACCAATATCGTCCCGATAGCAAGGCCGATATAGTATCCGAAACCAACAAATCTTAGAATCCCTATGAGAAGGATCGTTAGATGGAGATGTACAATATACGTCGGATAAACGGCCTCGTTAAGATATGAAAGCCACTTGTTTGGTTTGTTGAGGTATTTAGAAGCCCAACTGAAGATAAACAAGCACCAAAACCACGAATGTAGAGATTGAACGACAGTAGCGACAGTAGCACCGACCGAAAAAGGTGCGTAACCATCTTTCTCCCAACCACCTTGCATTACATTAGGTACGTTTGAAATATTCTCCATTACTAGCCAAAGAACTACTAAAATTGGTGTGACAATAGTAGTGGTGATGCGAATCTTGTCTAACGCTTCGTAATAATCCTCTTTAGCGGAAATCAGCAGATATCCAAACAAGAAAAATAGAAAATATCGTGGGAATTCCCACCACATTCCAACTTCGCCAAATGCCCATGGTTTGAACAATATTCCATTGATTACGAGAATGAGAGGTGGCAGTAGTAGTATCCCAAGGCCTTGACGAATACCAAGAATTGTACGAACAAATCCAACTATCCTGCCTTCTGGGTTATTGTTAACGTGGGCGAATAGCGGTGTGAGAATAATTGAATATATTAGCAGATTATAGATAAACCAAAGGTGCCAATAGGGCATGTTATCCTGTCCAGGAAATATCTCAAACAAACCGAACATGGTGTTTATTGGCGTAAATATTCCAAAGAAAAGTATGAATGTCCCAAAAATTAATGGCCACCCAAGTCTAATACATCGTTCATTGACATAAGTCCTCCATGTTCGTCGTCGAAAAGCGAATGCGGACCCCATACCAGAAATTACAAACAGCGCTGCAAGACGCCATTGGTGCATAACTGCAACTACTATGAATAGTGGAACATTTAAAATTTCAAAGATACCACTTCCTTCCTCTAGTTGATCAAGGGAGAAGACGGCATAGTGAAACCAAATGAGTAATCCAAATAGCATCACACGTAGCCAATCAATATCATGCTGTCGAGCCTTTTGTATTCCAGGACTCATCTGATTGTATTTGCATGAGCTCTCCACGATAGCTCTTTGGATAAACGAATTTATGCTGATAATATGTGGATGTCTAATCAAGAGACACCTATGAAATCATCATTTTGACTGCCTACCCAAGCTTTCTTTGAAGGATGCAAGGTTTGTTTTCCTGCTTTGCTTCCTATCTACAATAGGTAAGGGGTAGTCCCTACCTAATATGCATCTAGATATATTCTGCACTTCGATTGGAGCAAGGTGTGGCTCAAAAATAAATTTTGATGGGAATGATGCCAGCTCCGGTATCCAATGTCTGATAAATTCAGCCTGCTTTGTTTCCACATTAAGACTCGATTTCGAGTCGGGACATGGATTGTAGACTCTGTAGTAGGGCATGGAGAAGGGAGCGACTCCCGCAAGCCATAGCCAGTTACCATTGTTTACCGCCCAGTCCGAATCCACAAGTTTCCTCTCGAAAACATCCCTTCCATATTTCCAATTCTGCCACAGCTGACCCCTGGTAAGGAAGCATGAGACAGCATGTCTACCGAGGTGATGCATCCAGCCAGTTGCGTCGAGCTGCCTCATCATGGCATCTATGTAAGGGAAACCTGTCATACCAGTCTCCCAAGCAGTCAAAAGCTCCTCATCATAATCTCCCCATGAAATTTGTTTGCAGTTTGAGTTATCTTCATCGTCATCCCAATTATCAACTGATCTCGATAGAAGGTAGAACATCTCTCTGAACATGAGTTGTCCCTGAAGAGACTGTGGTGGTTCTGTGTGCTTTTTATTTTCGTTCGCCTTTCTACACTCCTCCCACAGAAGTCTGATTGAGAGACAACCTGTGCTCAGATAAGGAGATAGTCCCGTGGTTGATGGCTCCATCGGGTTACTCGGATCGTTAGTAGAAATAGTTGATGGCTTGCTAAATTGATTAATGAATTCAGGCTCATCTATGACTTTTCTTCTAAGCCTATTATGAGCCTCTGTCTCTCCTCCGCGAAAATAGTTTTTTTCCACATCAATATGAGGGGGATATGTAGCCAAATATTCTCTGTTCACAATACTATCCCTAAGTAACTCAGATCGTTTCAAATCGCTGGAAATATGTTGGCAGTACTCTATTCTATCAGGTGGTTCAAGAGGCTTCGGTACTAGATATCCTTCAGGAGTTGTCCCTAGACTTTTGTTGAGTATATCGGCAATATCATCAGAGGTCTTCGGATTAACAAAATCATAACCTTGAGTAACTGCTTCTACATCCAGAATAGTGTTAACTGAGGGGAAGATTTTCATCTTTATTCCTTTTTCAGATAAAGAATACTGGATCTCGTTTACTTCTTCTCTACTTCTAGGATCCTGGACATAGTCACACAATAGCCATTCTAACCGGCCTCTGAGAATCTCAGTGATCATCGGGATGAGCTCCACTGGTCTTCCTGAGAGTACTGTTAGACCAGCATTATATTCTGTAACAAGCCTGTCTGAGAGGTCTACAAGTGAATCATGGAGAAATCTCATTCTTACACCCCCCATGGGGTTTGTCCCTCCAAAGCCTCTCTCAGGATCCATGATAAATATTGGAACTATCGCATCCAAATCATCTCTGGAAGAGGCCCAACTCAGCAATGGGTTATCGTGAATCCTCAGGATATTTCTCATCCAGACAATCGCCACTCCCATTGTAAGCCTCTAGTAAAGGTCTGATTGCGTAATATTTGGAGTTGTGTTATTGTGGCATTATTCCTAAGATTTTTGCGTTGTCTGTCGATACTGAAATGCATCACTCAGATTCGGAATCAAATCTTATCTTTGCCAGCTCCCTCATGTCTTCGTGCAAAACTCCGTCATCGATAGCATCCTGATCCGACTCGTCCACTATTTCTACACCAAGCAGTGTCTCAATAATGTCCTCCATGGTTACCAATCCGGCAGTACCGCCGAACTGATCCTTAGTTACAATTAGTTGTTCCTTATTTTCTAGTAGTATGTCTAATGCCTTGTCTACCGATGTATCCACGTCGCATGTGACTAATTCTCTGCAAATATCACCCATCTTAGGTTCGAAATCATCAGCTGCTGCTTTCCGAAGGATCTCGCTTCTCAGTACCAAGCCAACCATATTGTCAACATTTCCACGAAACACTGGAATTCTACCATGAGTCATTATCGGGATTTTATCCATTACTTCCTTGACCGAACTATCAGCATCTACGCTAGTCATTACCACCCTTGGGGTCATGATATCCGACACTTTCATTTCTCTTAGCTTCAAAAGATTCTGAATCACTGCCTCTTCGTCTTCCTCTATAACGTCAGACTCTTCCGCAATATCGGCCAATACGGACAATTCGTCCCTCGTGACAGTCTCAGTCTCAACCTGGGGAAAAGGAGCCCTCATCAGTTCAATAATTATCACTATCGGCCAGAGAACCCACATCAGAGCCCGGAGGGAGTGGTACGTGGAAACAGTGAGCCTTCTCCAGTACAAAGCACCAATGGTCTTGGGCAATATTTCGCTCAATAACAGGATTGCTACAGTTAGAACTGCTGCAGAACCAGCAATCACGTATTCTCCTTCGAAGTTATTCTCAACCTCAGACCCTACACCTAGGGCTCCAACAGTGTGTGCGATTGTATTGAGGGTCAATATTGCGGTCAATGGGCGCTCAGGATCTTCTTTCCACGATGACCATCTCTCGCTAACCTTTCTGTGCGTATCCTTCAAGGCAACTATGTGTCCATGAGATGTCGACAGAAGAACAGCCTCTAGAATACTGCACAGAAACGAGGCACCTAACGCCAATATGGCGTATGCAATCATTAACGTATAATCGGTCAAGTAAAATGCCTCTCAGGGCCTGAAAAGGAACTTGATAATACTCCAGTGAGGTTTTCCACAGCGTTTGGCTCCGAGCCTTCGCGAGCGAACATGACATAAATATCTAACTTTACGGGCACAATGGTACCTTCATGACTTATGTAGCAATTTTCATGGCTTGGCCTTATGCTAATGGCCCGCTACACCTGGGTCATGTAGCAGGAAATTGTCTACCAGCCGATATTCAATATAGATACGAACGAGCTAGAGGGCGAAGGGTACTGATGTGCAGCGGTTCAGATGAACATGGCACCCCTATTACGCTTACAGCCGATCAAATGGGCGTTGAGCCCCAATTTGTTGTAGACAAGTATCATGAGATTAATACTCAGGCTCTTGCGGATTTAGGATGTTCATGGGTTAATCCAATTGATCCAAGAGGCCCAGAATATGGAGGAGCCTTGTATAATCGGACTTCTGATGAATTGCATAAGGAAATGGTCAAGGAAATATTTCTGCAATTACTCGAAACTGGCTTTCTAGAAAAGAAGACTATGCAACAGTATTGTTCTTTAGGCAAAGATGGAAGCATGAGATTTTTGCCAGATAGGTATGTGGAGGGTGAGTGCCCCTCTTGCAAGTCCGACGGCGCCAGAGGCGATCAGTGTGATAGTTGCGGATCGACTTATGAGGCACATGAGCTTGTGAATCCCAAATCAAAGCTGGATCCCGATTCAATTATTGAGGTTCGGGACACAGATCATTATTTCCTTAGACTAGGTGATTTTCAGGAATCACTTGAAAAACACGCTACGGAAAGGCAGAATATTTGGAAACCCAACGTTAAGGCGATGACGAAAAATTGGCTTGATATGGGATTAAGATCAAGGGCAGTAACTAGAGATATAGAGTGGGGGATAGAGATTCCATTAGAGGGTGAGGAATGGGCTTCAAAAAGGGTTTATGTTTGGTTTGAAGCAGTTCAGGGCTATCTCACATGTGCTAAGATTTGGGCGAAAAGGTATGCTTCAACGGCGGGGCATCCTCTTGGCGAGGAAGCCTGGACGAATTGGTGGAAGGTCTCTGATGACAAATATTCTGCTAGGCACCTCTATTTCATGGGTAAAGACAACATACCGTTTCATACAATAATTTGGCCCGCGATACTGATGGGCCTAAATGCGTCCAGAAAAAATGAAGTCTCTAATTCATCATCATCTGGTAAACTGATTCTAGAGGATAATGTATGTGCAAATGAGTATCTAATGCTTCAGGGCGGCCAATTCAGTAAGAGCCGAAAACATGCTGTATGGCTTCCGTCATATCTGGAAAGATATGATGCGGACGCACTTAGGTACTACCTCTCAATTAACATGCCTGAGACTCATGATACTGATTTTCGTTGGGAAGAGTACGTTGACAGAGTCAATAATGAGCTTATAGGCACATATGGAAACTTCGTACATAGGGTCATGACACTAACTCACAGGATCGAGTCAAAGGGAGAAAATCCACTCAAAGATTTTGACAATATCTCTAACCATGCAAATAATATCATTCAAATTAACGACCTAATAGAATCAGCGATTTCTTCTATGGAGAAGCAGCGGTTCAAAGAGGCACTCAGGAGTATAATGGGAATCGCACAGATAGGAAACTCAGTTCTACAGGAAGCTGCCCCATGGAAATACATTAATCAGCCAGAATCCGCAGAAAAGTCCGAGTCTCTCTCTTCCCTAGCCTTGTCATGGAGGATATGCTCTTGTCTGGCAGTCTGTTTGAGGCCATTCATCCCATTCTCTTCTGATAAGCTATGGGCCATGATGGGCAATGAAAATGACATAGATCTAGTCTTGTGGGAGGATTCTATGGAAACAATATCTGAACTTTCTTGGAACGATGAATCACCAAAACCTCTTTTCAATAGACTCGATTTAGAAGTAATATTGGAAACCGAGACCTCTTTATCAGATGCTGGTGAGGAAGGCAATGGGGGAAAAGAGGATTTTCGGGGTGATTACATAGAATTTGATGATTTTATGAAGGTGGATATGAGGACAGGTAAGATAATTTCAGTTGATGATCATCCAAATGCAGACAAACTATTCGTAATTACAATTGATGAGGGTGGCGACTCTACAAGGAGTGTTTGCGCAGGACTAAAAGGCCATTATGAGGCTTCTGAACTAGAGGGCCTCAACGTAGTATTTGTCGCTAATCTAGAGCCTAGGAAGCTCAGAGGGGTAATTTCGGAGGGAATGATACTAGCTGCAGACGACGGCATGGGGGGGGTGAAGGTTCTAACGACAGAGGGCGAGATTAATTCCGGATCTAGAGTGAGATAATCTTACTATTAGCTGCCCTTATTTCTTCCCCCAACCAGTAACGACGACAATAATAAAACAGAAAGCGCATTGATCAACCCGAAACCCGGTGTGAAAACTCCACCTGTTGGCATATCTGCCCACAGATCATAGAACACAATCTGGAAGTCTTGGTTCCTATACTCATCATCATCAGGACAAGGATCGATAACCCTCTCGGTCCTAGTGACGGAGTATGCATCCCCAGCAGAGACATATTCGTCATTGTCGTTATCAGCCCAAGAGATAGTCCATTGATAGCACTGATCTGTGAATGTTGAGCTTAGCTCGCTCAGAATCATTTCAGTAACTATGGAGCCTCCACCATCTCCTTCATCCGACTCTTGATCGACCGCGTAAACGCGTAGGACGATTTCAGTCAGGTTCACTTCCTCGAAGTGATCTTCCCCTAGATCAGCAGACCAGGTCTTGGTACTCCCGGAATCATCCTGTATCTCATTGGCGATCTTCATGGTCATCGAGGTCTTAGGCAGGCTGGTGTCGATTGCGATATTTATCTCCGTAGAATCCAGTATCTCAACTGAGCATCTTGACATACCATTAATCTGGGAAACTCCCAAAATCTTCAGTTGAGGCGGATTCCCAAAAAATTCTAACGTTATTTCTAACCCTTGGCTCTGGTTTGATCCCACTACAGTATTTACTCCATTATTGGACGAAATTACCCAATTTTCAGCCCAATTCAATAGCATTTCATCGGCGTCTTCGTCAAGGGCTCTGTCGCAGAGACTTTCCTCTTCCGCTCCATCATCTTCGCCACTGTCATCATCTTCCGAACCCCCTCCTCCGTCATCACTCTCTTCTTGGAATGGATTTTCGTATTGGTAGACTTCATCCCTCGCATAGTACCAAGAGCCAGAACTAGAACTTCCTATTCGATAATTAATACCTTCAGGGCCCTGAACTGTGGTTTGTTCCATAGAAATGTCACCCATGAATCTAATGAGCATGCTACTGTAGATGGTCTCATTTGATGGATCGTGACCCACAATCATCTCCAAAGCAGTGGTATTAGCATTCGAATCGCTTTCCAAACCATCCTGTCCTTCGGTGCCCTCGGTAACTTGAACAATTTTTACGAAACCAGTTTGATTTTCTAAGCTACCAGTCAACATTTGGTCAGGATCTTCTAGAAGCTCCTGCACATCTTGCAGAGTCATCATGTAGGGGTATTCGCACATTGTATGGTTACTTTCTGTAGCACTAGGGTCGAAGTTTATCGCATTGAGATCGATGCACCCCTCAATTTCAGCCCAGTCGTACACTCCATCGTCATCCTCGTCATAGTCGCATGATCCGTCATCATCGGTTGAAGATGAGTTATGATTATTCGCGTTTGGATCGGTACATCCACTTTCCTCGAAATCATTGATAATACCATCTCCATCACTATCGTAAACACAGCTACCATCATCCTCAGTAGCATTCATTTCGTAGTTGTATGCGTCGGAGTACATGCATCCAAAAACAGGTTCCTCAACTACAGGATATCTACAAGATCCATCATCTTCTGTTGCAGAAGGATTATGATTCAGTGCATCAGGATATTTGCATCCAAATATTGTCTCTTGAGGGTCAGGATAAATGCATGAACCATCGTCAAGAGCAGCTGAGTCGTTGTAGTTCAGAGCTTCTTGATATGTACATCCTAAGGCTCCATCAATTTCTTCGACCTCTGTATCGGTACAACCTGCAGATAAGCAAGAGAAAAGCATCAAAACTACTAAAATCTGAATTCTCATAGTATCCCCCATGTGGTAAAGCACATCAAGTCTTTGTCCATATGGAGTACGTCGTCTCAAATTCATTTTCTGCGTCTATTTTTCTTGACTCTATTTGTTCCTCTATCCAAGCTCCCCTATCCCACGGAGGAAAGGATACGTCTCCGTTTGATTTTGTATTGACTCTAGTGACATGAATTTCCTCCACCCTATCCATAAAAATCTCATATATCTGCGACCCTCCTATTATCCAGCATTCATCACTCCCTTCAGCGAATGCGATTTCTATGGCCCTACCTACGTAAAGTGCTGTTTCCGCTCCATTTGCAGACCAATTAGTATCTCTTGACATAACAATATTGGTCCTTTCTGGGAGTGGTCTGAATTTATCTGGCAATGAATCCCATGTCTTCCTGCCCATAACTACTGAATTATATCCATCTCCGACTGTGATGCTCCTGAATCTTTCCATATCACTCTTAATCCTCCAGGGTATACTGCCAGAATCACCAATACAGTCTTGTTCATCCATGGCCACAATCATTGCTATTTTCATGATATCACTAAATCGAAATAGGTGCTGAAATATGTGGATGATGTTGATAGCCCTCAATATTAATATCTTCGAATTTGAATTGATCTATTTCTGTGATCTCAGGATCTAGGACTAATTTTGGTAACTCCAGTGGTTGTCTGGAGATTTGTAGCCTTGCTTGCTCTAGATGATTAAGGTAGAGGTGACAATCTCCCCCTGTCCAGATAAACTCACCCGGTTTTAATCCGCAAACATGGGCAATCATACAAGTAAGTAGGCTATATGATGAGATATTGAAAGGCACTCCCAAAAATGCATCTGCACTACGCTGATATAGGTTGCATGACAGCTTTCCTTCGTTGACATAGAACTGGAAAAATGCGTGACATGGCATTAAAGCCATATCCTTTAGTTCGCCAACGTTCCATGCAGAAACGATAATCCTCCTACTACTGGGGTTATTCTTGATTAGATTGATTGCCACCTCTATTTGATCAATTACATCTCCTTCCGTCGTCTCCCACCTTCTCCATTGTTTTCCGTAGACAGGACCAAGCTCTCCTTCCTGATCTGCCCATTCATTCCATATCCTGACTTTGTTCTCACTCAAATAAGCAATATTAGTATCTCCCGAAAGGAACCAGAGCAACTCATGGATAATACTAGGCCAGTGTAGTTTTTTTGTGGTAACAGCAGGAAATTTTTCTGTTAAATCAAATCTCATTTGGTGTCCAAAAATAGATAACGTACCCGTACCAGTCCTATCCCTTTTTTCTAGACCCTCATCTAAGATTCTTCTCAGAAAGTCGAGATACTGATGCATGTATGACACGTTGGGTGAAAACTAGTTCATCAAGGATGCTATTTTATGGGGCTCCCATTACCTTCAGAGTTTCCATCATCTGATTAGTAAATCTTCGATATAGTTCCTTCATATTGTACCTTTTACTGTCATCATCCAAATCGGACATTTCTTCAACCCACTCTTCATCCTTATTCCCTCCATCCTTATCGCAAATCCATTTTGCGAAAGTAATTGGTTCGCCAACTGTTAGCTCTATCCTTTTCCAAGGCTTCGGGAACTTTGAACCCGGTTTCATAAATTCTCTGGATCCGGCTGAAATTACAATTGGAACGATAGGGACAGTAGGAAATCTTGCAGATAGTCTAGCGAAACCAGTCTTGCCCGGCTGTAAAAATGGACCTTGTTTACTTCTTGATCTGGTACCCTCTGGGAATATCCCAAGACAGTGACCGCTTTCTATAACATCTACAGCTCTAGCCAGTGCATCCAAACCACCTCTTTTCCTATAGGTCTGTATCTGTCCCGTGGAGATCATTACGAATCTATTGGGTTGTTTTTCGAAGTGCCCCTCTTTAGCCATGAAGTGTATCGGTCTTTGAGCAGCAAGGATTTTTAGAAACGGATCAAGATTACCCAAGTGATTCCCGCAAAAAATTGCAGGCCCATTCATTGGAATCTTATCTACTCCCTTAATGTGTACGTTAGTTATTGATCTAAGCAAAGATGGAACATACTTCTCCAGAAATCTATAGACCAGAGGTGTGGAGAAATCTTTGCCTGTCCCTTCTAAACCCACGAATGAGGAAATCTCAGTGAGTATCGGGTCTGAAAGCGTCACACCCTTCGCGAGGAGTGATATTTTTCATAGTTTACAGTTGAATATGTTGAATAGATATGCCTCATATTGAAACTCATGTCGAAGAGAGGCACGGGGCTCTTCCTTGTTATTTTGATTTGCACCCCTCTGCTTTCATCAAATGTCCACGCCGAGTGGTCTTCAGATACCTGGCTTTCAAATATCATAGGACCAGAACGCTTGGAGAATGGAGACGAATTCGGTTGTCATGGTTACGAGGGAGTAGATACAATCGAGGAACCATGGACCATTAGCGCTTGTAGAGAATATCTACTGGAACAAACTAATGCTTCAAGGTGGGGAAGGGCTCCAGTTTCTTTCGGCTTTTCTCCCGGTAAATTAGACGATTCGATATCATCAGAACTTACTGAATTTGGATTTTTAATTGTGGGAGATTTGCTAACTGAAAAATCAGATGGTCTTTTTTACGTGAATAGAAATGGTGCAAGCTTGGAGAAAGGTGTTGCGGATATTGAACTTCTTCGTTCAGCAGAGCAAGATTCCTTGGTCAGCATTCACTGGAGAGCAAGAGTAGATGATCTCCGCGTTAGAGATGATAGCGATGTCGTTTCGTGGCTAGGGGGCCAAGAGGTATGGTTCACTACTTGGGGCGAATGGTACTTCCATCGACTATCCAGTATAGGTACCGAAGTATCACTTGCAAAGTCTAAAATTTTCGTTAATTCCAGTATCCAACCTAATGCGAATGAATACGATTGGCAGGTCCCTGGTACTACCAAAGCTCTATTCAATGGAAACATAGTATCCGTTCATGACGCCTTTGGTACGCCGTTTCCGGAATTAAATGAAAATATTAGAAAATTGGAAGTGGGATGGAGGGAAATTGAAGGTGGAATATTAATAACTCAAAAACCTGGTACATCGGTGGTAATTGAGACGGAAAATGACTCTTCAGACTTGCAAAGTTTTCCAATTCAAACATTTAATGATCTACACCATTCAGTAACCATAGTTGGCCACCATACTACAAATCTCTTCCGATGGACACAAGACTTTCAGAATTCTGATTTAGTATTCACTTGGCTCATTGAGAGGCCAGAAAATGAAGGAGTTGGAATCTTTATTCCCGGGATAGCAATAGCATTTCTTATCGCAGTACCAGCAATTATGGCATATCTAATTCATAGAGACAAAAATACTGAGAGCTGATCGGATTAGCAAACTTCTGGTCCATTGATCTGAACACCTTCCATTCTCATCCTATCTATGATTCTGTAAATTACATCTGTGGGGAGATCCTCAGGTGCAAAAACTCCCGAGCCAATCATATTAGGATTTTTTACCCATTCCTCAACACAGCAGATTGTAACTAGTCCGGTTGATCTTGCCATCGAATGTCCGTCTTCGGAACCATTATCTTCCACAGTCCATCTTAATGTAGTTCCATCTTTACCTTGAGCGAAAACCTCCATCCAGGTAAACTCCGGAATTTCCGAATCATATTTCCATTGCTCCAGGATAGAATCGATATTCAATGAATTATTATTACTTCGATCGATATATTTCTGGATATGTCCTGGCCATCTTACAGTATACTCTGAAAGTTCCTCAGAAGGAATTGAGTAAAGAACACTCCTAAGACCATCGGTAAGGAATGCCTCCATCTCGCCTTTACCATCTACTCTTATTATGTGCCTTTCCGAAAGAGCCGGCAATGAAATCACTTCTGAATCTCTGACGATTCTTGCAGGCCTTGTATACTCAGCTATCACATCGATTGGAGAAAATGGTGCCATATAGCTCCATTCTGAATTCTTTTCAGTAGGATTACCTCCAACTCTAATGATGCCCTTTTTCAAAGGTCCAAGCTTTTTGTAGGATTCCGATAGAAGCATGTTCGATAGTCCGGGGGCAATTCCAGTATCCCACAGTATCGACCCCCCGTTCAGTTTTGATTTTTCATGAACTCTATCCGGCGTAACCTCGCTGAAACTTAGGTCAATTGTCTTCCATGGTTTTTCAGCCAATTTAGAAGTACTAAGGTGTCCAATGGTGCCAGGCAACATATTGACAACCATATCTTCTTCTGGATTGAAATAAAAATCGTCTTTTTGTTCAATTATGTTTGTTAGTACTTCGACAGGATCATCATTCGAACTGATTGTATGTATGACTATTCCTTCAATATTTGCTATTCTATTTGGCTCTGGATCATATGCATGAACCTTGAAACCACTTGAATTTAGTTTTTTTATGACATATGAGCCAACTAGGCCAGCACCAAAACAATGAATCGAAACCATGTTTAACGGAGACGACTATCGTTATTCTTTTTATCTATCGAGTAATTTCTGCTGATATTCATCGATGCTTTGATTGGGTGTATTACCAGCCCGAACCATGGCTTATGCAGATAGGATTGATCCGTGGTCTTCAGAACAGTCCACAGATTATGCTAGAATCATAGATAAATTCGGTCTTTCAAATGTAGATTCAGATACTCTCCCCAATCCCGGCATGCTTCATCGAAGAGGCGTAGTTTTCGCACATAGGGATCTGGAAGTTATTGTAGATAGTATCCATCGCTCTAGACCATTTGGCGTACTAACTGGTTTGATGCCTAGTGGGAAGATGCATTTGGGCCATAGTATGGTAATCGAACAGGTTCGATGGTTTCAGGAGAATGGGGCTGATGTTACAGTTGCTGTCGCAGATCTAGAAGCTTTAGCTACTCGTGGAACCTCATTATCCTCGGGCCGTGAAACTGCAATTAGCGAATATATACGCAATTATGCCGCACTAGGTCTTGATCCCGAAAAGACGAACGTATACTTCCAAAGCTCCAGGCCAGCCGTTCAAAGACTTGCCTTTACTCTTGGCAAAAGGACTAACCTCTCGGAATTTGAGTCAATATATGGTTTCCATGGAGAGACAAACTTGTCTCACTTACAGGCTCCTATGGTTCAAGTTGGCGATATAGTCCACCCCCAGCTAGATGAATTTGGGGGTCTCCGACCAATTGTAGTGCCCGTTGGGGTCGATCAGGACCCACATCTTAGATTGACCAGGGATATCACTCAGAGAACAAATTGGTTTAATGTTAAAATTAGGAAATCAGGTGGCCTCAATATAGCTTTATCAGTACAGGCGGATAACCAACATCACTTCGGCATAAGAAACGATGGTTCCTTGGATATGTCCGCAAGGAATACGATATTTTCCCAAATAAAGAATTCTATTTCCAAATTAGGTTTCTCCGATATAAGGTCAAATCCGAAACATGGGGTGATCGAGATCCCCGGCGCAACAATTCAAGATAGGGCAGTTATTAGAATGAATTTACTCTCAGTTGAGAGAAAAATGGGGGGGATGGGGCTGATGCCTCCATGTTCAACATATCACAGATTTGCAGTAGGTATGAATGGTGGTAAAATGTCTTCATCGAAACCCGAATCAACAATTTTCCTTGATGACTCCATTGAAAAAATGGAAAGGAAGATCAAGAGAGCAATTAGCGGAGGGCAGCCTACAGTGGAAGAACATAGGAGGTTAGGTGGCGATACATCAAATGATGTAGCATATCAATATCTCAAGTTCTTCTTTGAGTCTGATGATCGTGCTCTAGAAGAGGTTCGTAATGAATACGAGAGTGGAAAATTACTAGCTGGTGATTTGAAGAATATTTGTATCGATAAAGCCTCAGAATGGTTACAAAATCTCTCAGAAAAGAGAGTAATGTGGGAAGACAGACTTACTGAGTTCTTGGCACCTGATGCAATTTAATCCATTTCAAAAACTGGAAGATCCGGACCGGTACTTAATGCGCTTATTTCAGAATCATTTAGATCCCTAGATTCTGCTTCATCATGTATTATCTGACTTCTTCCTCGCGGATCAAGTAATTCTACTGTTAAGACGTTAGAACCATCTACTGCACTCAAGAGGGATTGAAGTAGCTCTTGTGCGGATTGGAAATCCGAATCTTTATTTTCTAAATCCCTGATTACAGATTTTACTGCATCGATGAAACGTTTCAGTACTCCTTCTATGTTTGTAATGTATCCACTTGCTGATCCACCGGGTGAAACTTCTAGATCTAATTCGGGAATTCTAATGGTACATGACGATGACCTAATTATTCTAGCAGAGTTTTTTTGTAGGCTATCAACTATTATTGACCAATATCCTTCCTTATCCCCATCAGATGGTATGAAATCAGTATGTTTCCATCCACAAGAATCACAAGTTATCGTAATTTGAGTGTGCTCACCGAAATAGGGAATTTCTGAGCTCATTGACAACATTGAAACCCGGCCATCAACATGACATTGTGGACATCTAACATCTACTTTACTTTGCATATTTTCACTCCAAGATTTTACTGGAGAAGGTAGGTGGCAGTAGAAGTAATCTAGTATTTCCTAATCTAACTAATTGACCTCTCAAATCCGCCTCTATAAAATCCTGAATCCTACTCACAGCTAGTTTGAGCTCCATATCTCTACCCATCATTTCAGTCATCTCAACAATAACAATGTCTCCTTCCGAAATCCAATCCATTAATTGCGAAACCCCAGAAATATCGTTTAATTGTGCCCTATGCACAATGATGTCCCTATTATCTCGGGGAACTGGCGCATCTGGATACTTTAGAGCTAAGTCGTGATAGTTTTCTCCCGGTTCAAGTTTACCAGAGAGCTCCTTAGAAACACTGGGCATTTCAACCCATCTCGGCCCCTCCTCACGTTTTCCCACATTTTGTCCAGAGATGTTTAACCCTTGATATCTTCTACACCAGGCTATTCTTGCCCCCCATAATTCCAATATATTTTCAACACCCCATCCCGTCGCATTCATAAAGGGTCGATTTCGAGTAGATATTATTCGGCACCTCGTCGGTGATAAACATGGACGCTACATCTAACGCATTAAAGACAGGCACCAGCACCGTAGGTATTACTTATGATGGGGGTGTTGTGGTCGGTGCCGATCACAGAGCTACTATGGGCCATTTCATCGCTAACAAGTCCGTACAGAAACTCTTCAGAATTTCGGATAATGTAGCTCTAACTACTGCTGGATTGGTAGGACACGCACAGTCTTTGTCAAGGGTTCTAGCGGCTGAGCTCAAGCTATTCGAACTTAAGAGAGATCAACCTATGACAGTCAAAGGTGCCGCAACTCTCACTGCAAATATTCTCTCTGGCAGACCTCATTACGTTCAATTGCTTATTGTCGGTATCGACGACTCAGGCCCAAGTGTGTACAGCATTGACTCTGCCGGGGGGTCTATTCCAGATGTTTATTGTGCGACCGGATCAGGGAGCCCATTCATGTATGGTGTACTTGAAGATCAGTACGAAGATTCAATGTCTAGAGATGACGCTTTAGCTCTGGCGGCCAAGTCCCTCCTTGCATCAGCTCAGAGGGATGCAGCCAGCGGAAATGGGATGGATCTAGCGGTTATTAATGCAGAATCTGGATTTACACTTCTCTCGGAAAATGAAGTTTCCGAGTTAATCTCCTCTCTATGAATAAATTCGCAGCCCCAGGGCTTGTTCTTGGAAAACTGCGCTAGCTGGTCTGGTGATAATTATGAGACTTACCTTGCCCGAAATTAAGAAGAAGGTCGGCACTATCGTTCCTGATGGGATTAGTTTCGAAGTTTCACTGGAAGCGGGTTCTATTTCAATTATCACCGATAATCCAAAGGAATTTTCCGGTAGAGGTGAAAATCTAACTGTAAAGATTGCCAAGACCATAAAAAGAAGGATCGTAGTACGCCCTCACAAGGATATTCTCTCTTCTGAGGAAGAAGTACACGATGCTGTGAATCGACTTATTCCTCCCGAAGCCGAAGTGAGAAACGTCTGGTTAGATCCCGCTCTGAGCGAGGTAATTCTAGAATGCGATGACCCCTCTTCAGCAGTAGGCCCCAAGGGAGTACATGTTAACAATCTTAGAGATGAGGTTGGTTGGTTAGTCAAAGTAGAGAGGGCGCCAGCTAGGGAGAGCAGAACTCAACATGATATCCGAAGATATAGAAAAGAGCTAGCCGATGATAGGAAGTCCCTTCTGAGAAAATTCGGTACTAGGATATACAGACCTCAGAGACCCGGAGAACCATGGGTCAGAGTCTCCGCTCTTGGATCATACAGAGAGGTTGGAAGGGCCATGCATTTAGTCACAACAAATGAGTCCAAGGTCTTGGTCGATGTAGGTGCTAAACCTACTAACAACGTCAACGAAGTCCAACCATTTTTCGCAGCTCCAGAACTTCTGCCACTTGATAACCTGGATGCGGTAGTTATTACCCATGCACATGTAGACCATATAGGGATGTTGCCAGTTTTATTCCGTTATGGGTATAAGGGTCCGGTGTATTGCACCCCCCCGACTAGAGATCTAATGACATTACTGCAAATTGATTACATCAAGGTCTCACAGGCAGAGGGTAACGAACCCCCCTATTCCAAGGCAGATATTCAAGAATGCATCAAGCATGTGGTAGATGTTAGCTGGGGTGACAAAACAGACATTGCTCCCGATATCAAGATGACCATGGAAAACGCTGGACATATTCTCGGATCATCTAGTGTGTACATGCAGATTGGTGAAGGAAAATCAGAGCATAGACTTTTATTTTCTGGCGATATTAAGTATGAAAAGTCCTGGTTATTCGATGCCGCAACAGTTAGATTTCCCAAGGTCGATACTTTAGTGATAGAGTCCACATATGGCTCTCCACAGAGCATTCAACCCACTAGACAACAAGCAAGTCAAGAATTGCAGGACCTAATTGCTGATTCCTTAAATAGAAACGGAAAAATTTTCTGTCCGGTCTTTGCCGTAGGTCGATCCCAGGAAGTAATGTTGGCTATCGACGAGTTGTTCAAGTCAGGTCGGGTTAAACCGGTAAAAGTATGGCTCGATGGTATGATTTCAGAAGCTAGTGCTATTCACTCCAGCCATCCGAATTTTCTCAATAGAGAACTCAAGAAGAGTATGCTGAAGGGAGGAGAAGAGAACCCATTCAACTCATCATGGTTCAAACAAGTTGACTCTAGGGAACTTCGTGAATCGATCTTGCTGGATCCCAACCCATGTATTGTCCTGGCGACTAGTGGTATGATGACTGGAGGACCAATTATTGAATATCTAAAGTATTGGGCCCCAGAACCGGGTAATACGCTTTGCTTTGTAGGATATCAGGCATCTGGAACACTTGGAAGAAGGCTCCAAGAGGGCCACTCGCATGTACCTTTGATGGATAAGGGTCAGACACTGATGCTCGATGTTAAATGCAATATGGTCATAATTGACGGTTTCAGCGGGCACTCAGATCGAAACCAACTTATGGATTATGTGGCCGCATTAAACCCAACTCCCAGGAAGATAATTTGTCATCATGGGGATCCTCAAACATGTAATGCTTTCAGAATGGGCCTCAGAGACCGTTTCAAGGTCCAGACTTATGCGCCTGCTAATCTGGAGACCTTGCGCCTTTCTTGATTAATTCATAGAACAGGGACGTCGAAACCCGCTTCCTCTGGGTCACCAATGTGATTATTCAGATCAAATTCATCTTCATCTTCCCATATTATTTCGGTAGCAGCATCCTGTTCGGATTGATTATTTTCTATAGATAATGCAAGTGCTATTGGCAGTGGAGTTAGTAGTAGGAGGGCCCAAACCTCAGAAGTAACAGCTTTCTCACTCCAAGAGAAAAATATTGAAATTAACACCATACTAATAGAAGTTGTATAGGCAACGGCCCTCATCGATTCACCTATGATGCATGTGATATACAATCTCATCGTTCTCGACATACTCAATAACCCTCGTTTTATTCGGTAGCTGTGACTGAACTGTGGCATCTGATGGAGTGTCAATGTGGAGTTCATTTCGGCATTAGAAAGGGGAGCAATGGTTCCTGCATAAGATGCGGTTCCACCAAATCGCGTATTATTTCGGAGTTCCATACCTCGTCAGAACTTGCAGATGCCGTCGCGTTAGCGAATATGCCATCTGAGATAGCGAAAGATATCCATTCTAAAATCCTCAGGAAGGAAGTGGTGTCCAGTTCTAACAGTCAGTATGAATCATCTACTTCAAAATCACTCAAAGCAATGAACGATGCCACAAACGAAGATGGGATATTGGAAGCTGCCGTCCTTCAAACAATACTGGATGAACGGGAAATATCTGACTCATCTGCAGAATATCTAATTGGCCAAGCAGAATTGGAAGGAATTATTGTCAGAATCTCCACAAATTCTTGGTCTTGGCTCTAGTAAAGTTCATGTTGAGGCATCAATCGGTTTTGTTCAGGGCCTGTGGGTTAGTCTGGTCTATGCTTGTTGCTTTGGGAGCAATAGACCCTGGTTCGAATCCAGGCAGGCCCACCACTTCGATTAGTTCCTGTACCAATACTTCAAGGCACACAGCTCATGCCATTTTCATGGATCTCAAGGGTTTGGCTAAACTGGAAATATTCGCAATACTGACTTTCTTTTTTGGTAGCTTACTGTGGGCCGTCCTATTCTGACGTCACAATAGTTTCTTAATTGCCTCAATATCGAACACTGAGACCATTTTTTCGAGAGCGACACTCTTGGAAAACCACCTAGCTTCCTCTATTTCACCTACTTTCGGGGTAATCTCTTGGCCATCTAAGTTAGTTCTGCACAAGTATGTGTATGAAAGCCAGTTAATTCCCTCATCATTGAAAATAGAATTCTGAACTATGTGTTCACTCTTACCTTTCATAGGATCCGAAACCTCACCAAGGGGATCAGGGATCTTTATAGAAACTCCGAGCTCTTCCATAGCTTCTCTTTGCGCAGCATCACGAGGATGTTCCCCATAATCCACGAATCCTCCGGGTAATGTCCAACACCCAGTGAAAAATCCTCTAGAAACTTTGGCTAGTACCACCTCATCTTCATCATTAACAATGATTACTTTACTGACTACTCTATGGAGTGTCCTGTAAACTGACTCCCTTACAAGTGGGTCTACCTGACTATCGCTGATTACAGAGTCCTTCCATGCCCAAGAAGATGGCCATTCGATTATGGGCGTCCCATAAGTGACAGTGAAATCTTGTTCGCCTAACCTGATTTTGTTAGTTCTTCTTTTTGTCCAATTTATTCCCATAATCGCTACTTCTTCTTTTGTAGGTAGTCTTATTGCGATTCCATCTTCATGGTACGATCTTCCAATAATGGGAATTTCTGGTCCTTCTCCATCGACATTTACCAGAAGTATCTTACCATCATGTTCTAAATGTAGGAACTCTGAGTTCACGATCATACCCAAATTGTTTAGTAGCCCAGTATTTCTACTAACTGGTCCTTGTAGAAGTTGCCCGATTCCCTCAGACTTTCGCTTTCATTTTCTTGCAAATCTAATTCAATGATAGCCTCAACCCCATTCTTCCCAAGAATTACTGGTACTCCGATGTAAATATCATTCAAACCGTACTCTCCAGTCAAGTAAGCACTGCAAGGTAAAACTCTCCTCCGATCAGACAATATTGATTCCGCCATTATTGCGGCCGCACTACCGGGAGCATAGAACGCACTACCTCTTTCTAAGAGTTTAACGATTTCTCCCCCACCACCTGCAGTACGATCACAAATGGCCTTAATCTCATCTTCTTCTAGAAATTGATTTACAGGGATTCCATTTACTGTGGTATATCTTGGAAGGGGTACCATGGTATCGCCATGTCCACCTAAAACCATTGCTTGTACATCTTCGTTACTGCATCCTACTGCCTCTGAAATGAAATGTGTCATTCTTGCGCTATCTAGGATTCCGGCTTGTCCAACAATTCTATTGTGGGGAAAACCAGTAACTTTCTGCATGTGATATGTCATCAGATCTAATGGATTCGTAACTACTACTACAACTGCATCGGGAGAAAACTCTCTTATTCCATTCCCAACTTGTGTTATTATATCCGCATTTTTTCCTATTAGATCTTCTCTAGACATCCCAGGTTGCCTAGGAAATCCAGAAGTAACTACAACTACATCAGAACCTGCGATATCTCGGTAATCTTTGGTCCCAGTAATTCTGCCATCATAATTTAGAACTCTTCCGCCCTGACTCATATCCAGAGCCTTTCCCTTGGCAAATCCCTCGAATATGTCAAGCAGTACAATTTCACCAATCTTTTTTTCAGCAAGTACAAAGGCGCAAGTAGCGCCAACATTTCCCGCCCCAATAACTGACACCTTCTTTGCGCCATTAGCCATGAGTCTGCGCAGATGCTTCCAGTCTTAGCACTTTGCTGAAGCAATTTCGAGTGAGTAACTGTATTGGCCATTACTCTATGCGCAGTTCATGAACCGTAACTTAAGCTCTCTAATAGCAGTCTCTTTAGTAGCATTTGTTCCAACAGTTTCTATCCTCTTTACATTTGTACTAAATGATAACGAATTAATCTCCCAAGTATTTTATTTCATATGTAAGATTTGGATATTTGCAGTTCCTACAATTTGGTACATAAAGATAGATAGAAATCGCTTCTCATGGCCAAAAACAGAAATCGAGGGGCTAAAAATGGCAACTTTTACTGGCATAATCATGTCTACAATTATTCTACTAACGTGGACATTTTTTGGGAGCACTGTTGATGCAGAATCTCTGATTAATCAAATTGAACCAACAGGGCTTAGCGATTTCAACATATATTTAGGAGGAATGATCTATTGGATTTTTTTCAACAGCCTTCTAGAAGAATACGTTTTCCGATGGTTCATTACTACAAAGGGTGTCGAATTATTTGATAATGAAATAGGTGGCATTATCCTCTCAGCATTTTTATTTACTCTTCATCATGGAGTAGCATTGCATATTTTCGGATTTGTTTGGTGGCAAACAATCATGGCTTGCTTAGGATTACTATCTGCAGCTGCCGTTTGGTCTTGGTTATATCTAAAGTACAAATCAGTATTGGTATGCTGGCTGTCTCACGCAATATGTGATGTAGCTGTTTTTGGTATAGGTTATGTTTTGATTTTCGGATAAATTGTGAACGTCCTATGCCGACGGTTTCAATAACATCTGACAGTTGGACAGTCTAATTCAAACTGGTGTAAATGATGCGTCTTGGTGTCTTGAAGGAACCACATCATGAGAATAGGGTATCCATTGTTCCTGCAACAGTAAAGAAGCTGCTGAAGATGGGTTTTGATGTGGTTGTAGAACAAGGGGCCGGGCTGAAGTCACATTACATGGATGAGGATTATGTTGAATTCGGAGCAATACTATCTGATACCTCAGAGGTTCTTTCATGTGATATTATAGTTTCAATTTCTATGCCAGATATTTCAAAATGTAAATTCGGCCAGTTAGTTGTTTGTGTAGCTGATCCATTTAGAAATCCTAATAGAGTAAATCTTGCGAATGAAATAGGTATTACGCTGATCAGTATGGATATGATACCTAGACGACTTTCTAGAGCTCAATCTATGGATGTTAATTCTAGCCAAGATAATCTGGCCGGATACAAAGCTGTATTGATGGGAGCTGCTAATGTGCCGAGAGGAATTCCCATGATGACGACCAGTGCTGGTACAGTAAAACCCTCAAAATTCGTAATTATGGGTTCAGGAGTGGCAGGTTTACAGGCTATAGCTACTGCCAAAAGATTGGGTGCCATTGTTTACGCATCAGATGTCCGCAAATCAGCAGCCGAGCAAATCGAGTCTGTTGGTGGAAGATTCATAGAAGTCGATGGGATGGATGATTTTGAGGATGAATCTGGTTATGCTAAACCCCTAACTCCAGAGTTCATTCAGAAAGTGAACGACTCCGTATGTGATGTCGCTAGAGATGCCGATGTAATTGTCACAACGGCAAGGATTTTCGGCAGACCAGCACCCATCACTGTGCCTTCAAGTGCGATTTCTAACTTCAAATCAGGATCGGTTGTAGTCGATATGAATGCCGACGTCGGAGGTAATTGTGAATTAACAGCACCAGGAGAGATTATAGAAACAGAAAATGGGGTGAAGATAGTTGGAACCCTAAATCTAGCCGGTGAGCTTTCTTCCACAGCAAGCATGCTATATTCAAACAATATGAATAATTTCATCGCTACACTAGTCGATGACGGTAAGATTGTCATTGATCTGGAAGACGATATACTCGTAGGGGCACCAGAAGGTGATGACTTCCATATTCCAGGCATGGGAGGGGTTCTTCTTTGCCATGAAGGTGAAACTCATGTCAAACAATCTAAACTCAAGGAGATGCTATGATGGTATTGACTGTGGAAGTACTTGTTGCTAGCATTACAGTATTTGTACTTGCGATTTTTCTTGGATTCGAATTGATCAGTAAGGTTCCTCCAACATTACATACGCCTTTGATGTCAGGCGCTAATGCAATTTCCGGCATTACCATTGTAGGGGCTTTGATACTATCCAATACTGAATTCAACAATGGAGATCCAGGGACAGCTGCTTGGCTCGCTTTCCTAGCTTTAGTCATGGCTACCATCAATGTAGTTGGTGGATTCATGGTAACCAATAGAATGCTTGAGATGATAGCAGGAAAAAAGAAAAGGGGCGGTAATTGAATGGTTGATTCTGTAATTTGGGATTTAGGATACCTTTTTTCTGCTTCTTTATTTATACTAGGTATAAAGCGCCTATCTAGCCCCAAAACTGCTCCTCAGGGAAATAGGCTTGGAGCATACGGGATGTTTCTTGCAGTCTCAGTCACAATGGCAAAAATGTACGATGATGGTATCATTGACCTTTACCTAATTGCTGCAGGGCTAGGACTTGGTACACTAATTGGTTTCTACATGGCAACTAAGGTAGAGATGACAGAGATGCCAGAGCTGGTAGCACTTTTCAATGGATTTGGAGGGGGTGCTTCTGCATTAGTTGGACTCTCTGAAGTTCTCAAGAGATTGCAAGATAATGATATCCCTGATTCAGGAGTAGAACTTTATGCCACCTGGTTAGCTATTGGACTCTCTGGCCTTGTTGGGTGGTTAACCCTTTCTGGGAGCCTGATGGCGATGGGCAAGCTTAGGGGTGGCTTCTATGTTCCATTCACAAAAAAGGATGACAGAGGTAGAAGGAAATGGATAAGCTTCCCTACTTGGGGCCCCCCATGGCTGAATCTGGTTAAGGGGGCTTTACTCATAGGTTGTCTTCTGATGATTATAATGACTATCCAAGAGCCAGAATCCAAGCAGTATATTTACGCTGTAGCTCTAATGTCTTCAGTACTTGGAATCTTATTCGTCTTGCCAATAGGAGGGGCTGATATGCCTGTTGTAGTTAGTTTACTGAATTCCATGTCAGGTATTGCTGCTGCATTCACAGGTTTTGTAATCGGTAATAACGTTCTCATTATTGCTGGGTCAATGGTTGGTGCGGCGGGACTGATACTCACTTTTATTATGTGTAAGGCAATGAACAGAACTCTCACAGCTGTATTGTTCAAATCATTCGGAGGTGCAGGCAAGGAATCAGTTACTAGAACCAAGGTAGGCAGTGATCCCGAAGAAGTAGCCATGGTTTGTGATGGGATTTCGAAATGTGTAATTATTCCTGGATATGGTATGGCAGTCAGCCAGGCTCAGCATGCCGTGAAGGAGTTCGCCGACCTTCTAGAAGAACAAGGTGTTGAAGTCAGCTACGGCATACATCCAGTAGCCGGAAGAATGCCTGGTCACATGAATGTGCTCCTTGCCGAAGCTAGCGTCCCTTATGAGCAATTAATCGAAATGGATGAAATTAATTCTGAACTCCCGGAAACTGATGTCGCACTGGTCATTGGAGCTAATGACACAGTAAATCCAGTAGCACGAACTGGTGAAGGTCCTCTTGGGGGCATGCCAATAATTGATGCTGATAAAGCAAGAGTAGTTGTAATAATTAAGCGTAGCCTTTCAGTAGGATATGCAGGCGTAGACAACGATCTTTTCTATGAGGACAAGACAATGATGCTCTTCGGCGATGGTAAGAAGATGATGAATGAGCTAAACTCTTCGATGAAGGAGTTGTGATATTCTAACCCCCCAATCGTTATTTGGTTCTCTGGCTTAGCAACACTTGGTGATACAGTGACGGTAAACAACGGAAGAGCATTTCTCTCACTGATTATCATTGTAGCAATTTCATTTCCGGCCCTTGGAATGAGCAATGGTCCGGGAGCGATGAATTCTGATGGAGAGCTGACAGTGAAGTACGGCTGCTCTTGTCACAATAATGGTGCTCCTTCAGATCGTGCAGTAGTAATGTTATCCGGAGTTCCATTGATTTACGAACCCTCAGAATCGTATATATTCACTATCAGAGTCGCCGATTCACTTACATTATCTGGTGGTGAAGGAAATGTACAGGCCGGTTTCCTACTATCTTCTGACTCTATTGGGAATTTTACTTGGGATGACTCCGAAGATATCAGATATGCAGAGGGCAGAGCAGATGATATATCACACTCAGATCCCGATTTAGATGGCATCTGGGTCATTACATGGACTGCTCCGAATGAAGATCTCGGAGCCATTCAATTCTGGTTAGTAGGCAATTCCGTAGATGGGGGGGGTATCCCAGATGATATGGATTACTGGAATATCCTCTCATTCTCAATTAATCCACCAGCAACGATCACTACCGAGGAAGCTGCTTCAACTCTTGAGACTAGAACAATTTCAGTAGGATCATACGACTCCCTTTTCTTAATAGAAATTTCTGACGAGCAGTTGGAGCAAGATAGGCAGGATCGCATATCAAATAGGGTATTTTCTCAAGGAAATTTGTTCTATTGGACTTCTTTGGTGGCATTGATCGTTGGCGCTGTCTTCCAGAAGGAGATTCTTGAGAGAAAATACGGGACTGGACCAGATTTTCTCGCATCCGAATTAGCATATCCTCAAGGAATTAGGCGTGGGATAATTTGCGTCTTGTCATTCTACTTTGGCGTAGTTTCAGCTTCATCCGATTCTCCACTGTACTTTCAGGATGTTAACTTCCGAACCTTCTCCACCGGTATCGCGTTTTTCATTAGTACTTGGGCCGCCTATGGAGTATACAGAACAATAATTGCAGCTCGAACAAAACCTAATGTTGATGATTTGATGTGATGTAATTGGTATTAATTTCCCAAGAAAGAAATTTGAAATCGCACTTTTTTGAGCTTAATAATGTTGCAAGAATTTGCTCGTTATTTCTTTGTACATTTTGTGTCTTTTGGAGTTTTTTAGTTGATGATATTATCTCTTGGTGGTTATACAACACTCCATTGGAATTAGGACCTAATAATGAGAATTTATCTCTTTATGGCCCATTTGAGTGGATCCAAATTAGATGGGGTGTCGTAATTCTCCTATCGCTAGTTTCTATCTTACCATTGCTCTCTTTTCTTCTTTACAGATTCGCCAGTCCCGGACTTTATCAAAGAGAAAAAAACTGGTTGTCAGCGGTACTTTTCGTTGCAACTACAATTATTCCGCTAGTAATATATTGCCTGTGGGTTTATGGTATTCCTTACCTAATTCAAATTTCTATCTATATCGGATCACCTGAAGATGTTTATGTAAGATATGATGCAGCCTCCTTACTTTCCTTTGGTTTGGGAGTTTCATGGGTTCTAGTCATTTGGTCATTCTCCGTCATAATACTTAGCCTTACAAGAATTTTTGGTATGATTAAAAATGGACAGACTAGATTTAGAAATCGCATACTTGCAATTACTGCTGGAATTTTGATACTGACATTACCGATGGAATTCGACGGAATTAGGATATTGATCGGACTAACCGTAGCAATTACTGCAGATTATTTTTCTAGAACTGCGCCTATTACTCTAACGCCTTGGGACGAAACAATTCATAATGACTCATTTGAATAACATGGGGGGATTTAATTGAAAGACCCCTATGTTGCCTTAGTTTTGTGGAAGAAGGTGGTCCGACTGGAGGTCTTCGATTCTTTACTGTTACTTCGTTGTTGTTTGTATCGGTATTGACACAGGTATTCTCCTCTGATGTTAATGAGATAGTTACTACAACGATTGAGGCAACAGATGAAGAGGAAAACAATATTATCGGGCTAAATAACGTTGAAGAGTGGCCTGTGATCAGAGTTGAATTCCCCAACCGACCTTTCCCAAATTCGTTACTAAAAGGAATTTTTGAAGGAGATAACTCAGCAGGAGATTACATTGCGCAGATTAGTGGAGGGAGCTCTTCACTAAATATTACTATTTTGGAGGAAACGTGGAGCTCACCATTCCCTGATTCATATTGGGGCACAGACTCCTCTGAAAAGAGAGATGTTGGCTCTGGATCTGGTGGTGCTCAGGAGCTTGCCTCTGAGACAATCAACTCGATATTAATTGGCAAGGACTTATCCCTCTGGGACTTAGATAATAATCTGGTAATAGATAGGTTACTCATCATACATTCAGGTCAGCCACAAGAGCAAGGGGGGCCGTCGAGCGCAATTTGGAGTCATTTTTCTCCATTCCAGGACAGAATAGTAATTGGCAAGTACACGATTGAGCATTACACTATGGCTTCAATTTACGGGGGTCTGGGAGTAGTAATGCATGAGATGATGCATCAGATGGGTGCTGTAGACCTTTATGACGTACACAGCGATTCTCCTACCAAGAATTGGCATGGCCTAGGTGATTGGGACATTATGGCTAGTGGCAATTGGATTGATGATGGTGATATGCCGTCGCTGCCTTCTTCTTCTACTCTAAATCTCATTGGTGCAGTAGAACCTATGATACTATCAGGTTTGTATGATATGAATTATACCATTATGCCAGTTTCCATAGGAGGATCTCCTTTAATGATAGAAATTGCTGATGGAGAATATGTTTGGATTTCTTTAAGGGCAGATTTAGGTTTTGATCGGGGTCTTCCAGGTCATGGGGTTCTTGTCGAACATCAAGATTCTTCATTTGGGGATTTGGATTCTAACCTTGTAAATACTGATCCATCAAGGCCATGGACAAAAATTATCGAAGCCGACGGTAATAACGGCTTAATCAGGGGTATAGACTATGGGAGTAATGGGGACGTATTCACAGAAGGTAATAGGTTTGGCAATACAGCGATACAGATTTGGGATAATCGCGGAAGGCTTGTTCCATGGACCATTTCAATCACTTCTATCAATAATGACTCCGCTGAAATCTTCTTTGATTATGCCGGAGATACCGAATTAACTGTTTATACCCCCAGAAATCCCATTGTTCTGCTGAGAGATGAGCTTGAATATGTTGAGGTTTTCTATGATTCCCAAGAACCATGCGATTTGTTCGTAGAATTCCAAGATCACGTTATTGAGATTCAAGAATCGAACTCAACGTATTTTAGAATAATCATCCTCAATGGTTCAAAGGAATTGCATAATTCTGGTACTTTGTCAGGACGAATAGGATGTGATGGTGATTTGGGCTTCATGACCCATATTTCTCTTGACTGGGTGATAATTAATCATCGCCTATCCTCCAATCAGTTAGATGCTACAGTACCTTGGGATTCTGATTCTGTAGCTTCCTTGTATCCAGAATCAGAAGGTAGTGGCCCTCGAATCTATTCAATTTCCGTTGATGGGCCAGCTGGGCGTGTATCCAATCCTATAACCTCGGGAGAATACTTCCCAGGAGATCCAATCCTACTCCAAATAAATCCCGATGGATTACTTGAACCAAGAATGATTGCTCGAGGTGAGCTTGTAATTGTTGATAGTGATAATATAGAGCAAAGAATCCCTATTGTTCTGACCTCAGAAGGAGAACTACCATTTGGTATCCTAAATTGGGTGGCAATTCCTGCCAATGCTATTTCTCTTATTTTGATACTGATTTCTATCTCAATCGCGAATCCATCAGGATATTTTTCAAATCCAAAAAAAGATTAGTTATCTTCTAACCGGATTAGACCATCTGGAATCTGATGGGGGCCTCTGTATCTCCAAATATCTCCATTTCCCTTCGATATTTATTGGATAAATCCAATGTTTATTCACACCTGATGCCAATCTTGATGATAAGCATGCTTCTGCCCAATTAGTAGGTCCTTCGGAACTAGGATCAACTACCAACCAAGGAGCATGCCCATCACCAATTTCACTTGGATAGCACCTCCATTTAGTACCATATTTGAATCCAGATCTGGTATTTAGTCCACGTTTCCACAAGTCCATCAATATGCTAGCTGATGTAGAAAACTCGTATTTTTCATTATCAATATTTGTGATAATTTCTATTTCAACTTCATCCAACTGATATCCATCAAGTATCGGAACACCAATTATTTGTGTTGGCCAATCAGTGACATTTTGATAGAATGAAGGGGCATAAGCAGGGTCACCCTTGCCCGTTCGAATAGGATTCATATCAGAAAGTTCCTGAAAAACCTCTATACTCGGAGGTTGCATTTTCCCTATAGGATCGGCCTCTTTTAACCTGTAGGTAACTACTGATTGTTCGTCATCTATTACAAGAACCTCCGCTACTCTGTTTTTTGAATTTACATTGATGCTCCATTCTAATAGCATTTTCATAATTTGCTGTTCATCATCATTGTTTTTTTTCATGCTGTCTTTAGAATAAAACCACTTTATTTCGGATATAGGATCATGCCTCGTAGGATGCATATCCGACGACCATCTAAGCGCCCAAGAAGATGATCCTTCCATTCCTAAATATTCCCAATTTCTCGATAATACTATCTTATTTCCTGGAACTCTTAGAGCCTCAAGAATCGCAGACTCTTGTAGTAGGGATGGGTTTTTTTCCAGTTCTTTGTTTAACCAGCTCTGAAACCCGTATTCACCGGTAATTTCAGAAATTTCAATACCTCTGTGGCCAATACAGAAAATAATTTCAGCGGCACTAAGTAATATGCCATCTTCTTTCGATGGCTTGCCAAGAGCAGATTTATCCCATAGTCTAGATGAACCTCGACCTTTGTATAACCATGAGCCATCATGCTTCGCCATATATTATTACGCTAAGCTTACACTAATTAGACGCTATCCCCAAATATCATCCGTAATGACCTACTCGTATGTTCATGTCCGAGAAATCCCTTGCACAGAGGGAAGCGAGTCTAAGTACTCTTAGCTCACTAATCAAAACCATCGATGGAAAGAAAGTCACGCTAATCGGAGACACTATGTTAGATCGATTTCATCACGGATTCGCAAACAATCTCAATTCAACTGCTCCTGTTCCTGTACTCAAAGTTACTAGAACCGAAGAATCCGCTGGAGCCTCAGCTCATATCGCCATAGGCCTTTGCTCGTTCGGAATGAATGTTTCATTCCACACATGTGTGGGTGATGACTCCGAAGGTGAGTCGATCATTAAAAGCCTGGATGCTGCAGGTGTCAACACTGCTGATATTAAAATTGCCAATAAAAGAAGTACTCTATCGAAAATAAGATTTTATGGTAGTAGAGAAAGTCTGTTGGATAGGGAGCAGATTTTACTTCAAGCAGATAGGGGGCCAACAGAGGATCTACCAATAGAAGTCTCGCAAATTCTAACAACCAATGCAAATAATTCCCTGAAAGATAGTTGTGCATTGATTATATCAGACTATGATAAAGGAGTAGTGACATTCGAAGGAGCCCAGACCCTCATCGATTCTGCGAATAAAGCTGGAATCCCTTCAATCGTAGATCCGAAACTCACGGGCCTAGAAAAAAGCAGAGGTGCTACAGTGGTGATCTTCGAAAGAAGGGGGCTATCTCTTCTTGCAAGGAGGCTTAATACTGAAAATGAAGAAGACGCTGCAAAGTTGCTGATTGATGACTACTCTTGGGATGGTATGCTAGTTCTTGGAGGCATTAACGGCCTATTCCTATATCAAAAGGATCAAGATAGTATCCACTATCCTTGTATGGCACCAGCTGCTGAACAGCAAATAGGAATGCACGACGCCGCAGCTGCCTCCTTAGCTGCCTCATTGGGTTCTGGCCTGCCTCTCTATGATGCAGCACTTCTGGCAGCAGCGTCATGTGAATGCGTCCTTTCTGCCAGTACCAGTGAGGAGTACATAGACAGGACCACCCTTTCACTCTGGTTGGATGAGCTTTCATGGCAAATGAGAATTTCTGATAGATAAACAAACATCCATGATGTTCAATACTGTTGGTTTTAGCCCGATACTATGCATATTGTGACCTCTCGGGAATCTATGCCCTGGCTGATCTTATTCACATTATTACTTTCCTCCTCGCAGTCAATCGTTTCAGCAGAAAATATAGACTCAAACCATCCTCCAATTATAGATTTCAATATGCAAGATGGTCAAGTGATAACTGGTGAATCAACTTTTACTGTTTCAATCGAAGATGAGATTGTTCCTAATACTGTAAATTGGCGAATTACGGGGTTTTCAGAAACTATTGCATTTTCCGATGTGACCGAATCTTTATTTTTTGAAGAATTTGAAGGCTTTAGGGATCTATGGAGCTTTAGTACGGTTATTGGACCTAGCATCTATCCATCATGTTCATGTGTTTTCGAATTAGAAATTGAGGATCATACCGGTGAAATTTACTATATCCACCGAACTATCTTCATTGGTGAAGATATTGGTGATATGCCAGCATCAATTTTCATGTTTGGAGATCAACAATGGGCCAGCAAAAATCTCCAAATCACGGGCATTTCCAAATCTCTAGATGAAACCAGTATTTCCTTACTCTACCTTCTGGATAGCTCCCCTTCCATAAGATGTGCAGTAAATACAGAAGGTACATTTATTGAATCAGAATATATTTTTCCCGAAGAAATACTCTGGACAGAAAGTCAATTTTCTTTCGAGCTTGAGATATCCAACCTAGATGATGGTTGGTACGATCTTAGAACTCTTAGTAGGGTAATCCCTGACTCTTTCACCGGCCAAGTGGCCTCTGCTCTTTATTCCGAACATTGTATCAGTATTAGAGTAGACAATACTCCACCTGAGGTTATTATTGATGGAACTAGCGAACTCATAGAGGGAAATTCCAAGATAGAATATTCTGGGGCTTCATCATATGATGATGTTTGGGGAATTTCTGGGTTAACTTATGTATGGTCATTAAATCAAGTAATAGATAATAATTCACGAGTAATTGAGATCATTTCGGATTCGAATGACCGTGTAGTTTTATTCGATAGAACCAACGCAGGAGTTTTCCAAGTTTGTTTAACTGTTATCGACAAAGCAGGCAATACTGCAAGCTCTAATTTGTCCGTTGAAGTAAATAATACACCCCCTATAGTAAGATTACAAATTAATAGCATTTTTTTCACTGATGGGGAGGCAGTGCAATTAGAAAAAACAGATAAATTACTCATAGATGCATCATTATCTAGCGATACAGATAATGACATAAATTCACTAAGGTATATCTGGAGAGTGAATAATATTCCAATGTATGTTGGAAGTAGTACAGACTTGTCTTGGCCATCAGAAATAGAAGATGAATTTTTACTTACAATAGAAGTTTTAGATGATGACTCAGCATCTTCCAAACTCTCCATTTATGTTCAGGATCCAGATAGTGGTTCATCTTTGCCACTTCCCATTATCTTGCTTCTGGCATCAGCATTATTTTTTGGATACTCACTAATGAGATTTAGAGTAAATACGGCGGAGTCAGAGATTCCAAAGTGGTAATAGTGATGCTGTGAGAGGAGATGAAAGAAAATGATCATACCCTTTGAAAGTAGTGAATATATTCGCCGCCAAACTGGACTAATGCAGCAAATTCCACCCTCATCTGTTGTTTTTATACCCACAAATGATCTTTCATATCGTTCAAATGATGTTAGTTTCCCGTTTCGTCCAAACTCCTATTTTCTTTATTTGTGCGGTTGGGTCGAAACGGATAGCATTCTTGTATTGACCAAAGACTCTGAAGATTATATTTCTACACTTTTTGTTTCTCCTAGAAATACTTCAAAAGAAATTTGGGAGGGAGTCAGATTGGGAGTAGAAGGTGCTTTAGATTGGCCCGTAAATGACTCTGAATCCATTGATAATTTTGAAATTAGGTTAGCCGAATTAACAAAAGGCTATCAAAATATTTTTTCAATTTCTGGAGTGTCAAAGAAGTTAGACAATCTCCTAAAAGATCAAAAATTTTCAGATCCCTCTCCATTCATTGATAATTTGAGAAAAATAAAATCAACCAAGGAAATACAGTATATGACAAGGGCAGCTGAAATATGCTCAAATGCTAAAATATCCGCTATGAAGATATCTAAACCTGGAATTGGGGAATGGGAGATACAGTCTATTATTGAATCTACATTCCTCAGTTCTCGTAGTAACTGGAGCTTTCCCTCCATTGTAGGAGGAGGCGATAATGCTACAATACTCCATTACAAATCAAATAACTCAATCATTAATGATGGTGAAATGGTGCTTGTAGACTCTGGTTGTGAGGTCTTCGGGTATGCATCAGACATTACTAGAACTTGGCCAGTAAATGGTAAATTTTCCGACCCACAGAAAGAAATTTATGAATTGGTTCTAAGAGCACAAATAGCTGGAATAAACTCTTGTAGGTCTGGAAATAGTTGGTCTAGTATGCATAAAGCTACAACCCAAATTATTGCCCAAGGATTGATTGATCTCCAGATTATTGATCGAAACTTAGACGAAGTACTAGGAGATCATGAAAAATTGGATGGTAGTTTTAAGTCATTCTTCATGCATGGAACCGGACATCTCCTAGGTCTGGATGTTCATGATGTAGGAGGGGGGAGGCAGGGAGATGAACTACCGGGTCCATTGCTAGAGCCTGGAATGGTTGTTACTATAGAACCGGGGCTTTATTTTGGTGGGTGGAGGTCTGATATTGATATCCCGAGTCGATATGCCGGCATAGGAGTCAGGATTGAAGACGATGTACTAATTACAGACGAAGGACCGGTAATTCTTTCATCAAAATGTCCTAAACAAATAGAGGAAATTCAAGAAATTGTTGGAATAAGTGATTGAAATGTCCTCCTGGAGACAAATTCTTAGAGATATGTTGGATGATCCTCATCGTATACTTTCTATTGATGATGCTTCAGAGATATACAATAATGCATCTCTTAACGATCTGATGTATACTGCTATGGAAAACCGAAATGCGAAGGTACCGGGAAATGTTGTTACATTTTTAGTTGATAGAAATATCAACTACACTAATATCTGCACCATTAATTGTCATTTCTGCTCATTCTACAGACCTCCTGGACATCCAGAAAACTATACTCAAACAATACAGGAAATTAGTGATAGGGTTTCAGAACTAGAAGATATTGGGGGATCAAGAATATTAATGCAGGGAGGTGTAAATCCAACTCTAGAGATTTCATGGTATGAAGAATTATTGAACGAACTGTCTAGAAGACATCCGAAAATTGATTTGGATTGTTTCTCACCCATAGAAATAGAAGGAATATCGGATGTTTCTGGTATTTCCACCCTAGAAGTACTTTCTAGATTCAAATCTGCAGGACTTCATGGGCTTCCCGGTGGTGGGGCAGAAATGCTGGTAGATAATGTAAGGGCTGGGATTTCACCTCGTAAGGGCTCTTCTGAAAATTGGCTTCGAATAATGGGTGAAGCTCAGAAGCTTGGATTAGTAACTTCGGCTACAAATGTCTTTGGATTTGGGGAGAGCATAAAAGATCGAATAGAACATTTGGAGAAAATTCGAGAATTACAAAAGTCCGCCATCGAAGCAGGTAATCCTGGATTTACATCATTCATTTCATGGCCAGTTATGCTTGAAAACAATGCATTTGGAAGGATGAATAGAGGGTCTAACAAATTAAAACTGGGTTCTGGTTCAGTAGAATATCTAAGACATGTGGCAGTCTCAAGACTATTTTTGAATAATTTCGATCATATTCAATCTTCTTGGCCTACCATGGGTATCAAAGTAGCACAGATAGCCCTCAATGGAGGCGCCGACGATATTGGTTCAACTATGATGGAGGAAAATGTAGTATCCGCATCGGGAACGACGAAAACCGAGGCTACAATAATTGAACTCCAAAACTCAATTGTTCAAGCGGGTTATGAACCTGCAAAGAGAGATTCAAAATACAATATTATTGAAACCAAGCATCCATTGATAAATCAATAGTTCGACAATTCCGCCCTACCACTCCTTACCGGAGCTTCTGTGATATGAATTGGCTCCTCCGATTGACTAATAATTAGAGGCTTTACCCACTTAATTAATTCATTATTTTCATTATGAAACTCTATAATTAGTTCCCAATGAATTGCAATCAAGGAAGAGTATATCGAGCCCGGCCATCTTTTTCTCGGGAATAATACTTCAAACTCTTCAGTTCCATTGTCAACCGATTCCCAATCACCTGATGTCATGATTCTAAAGGGCTCAAGAATTACACTCCTCTTTGTTGTTAATTGCATAGGAGTAGCTTCACCCACGCCAATACCTTCCTCGTCTACCGTTGAAATACGCTTCTCTGGTAATTTAGTCGACATTCCAGGAGAGGGTTGATCATCTTCTTTTCTTCCCAATATGTCTAGAACCTTATCCCTTTCAGGCACTGCAACTCCTACTTGTAATCTTGAGCGAATCGGTATAAATGACTCTGGATATGAAATCATACTAATTTTGATACCAGAATCATTCTCACTGATTTTTATTTCCGGTGAATCGATTTTTTGATCTATAATTTTATTTTGTCTTGACATATCTCTAAAATTTGCTATGGTTCTAAATATTAGTGGCATCAAAAACAAAGGAAAGGAGTATAAGAGAAGTCTGGGATAATCTAAAGGTCCTAGGCTAACCGATCCGGCGAATGAGGTAGAAATAACATTTTTATCTAGTAGCCAAGGCTCTATAGCATGAATAAATAGAGAAATAATTACGAGGGAAACTGTGGGGAAGATTAGTCGCCTAGATAAATTATGAAGAGGGTCGGGATTAACATACCATCCATTCCTTGAACGTGAAATAAACCGGGGAATATCTAGTGAAACTTGACTATCAATTTTTGAAATTCCCTCATCTTCCTGTTTATATTGTCTCCATTCGACGAACCAATTATCTTCATTTCCGATTTTAAAATCTGGTATTTTGACATCTCCGTTAGTTACAATGGCTTCTACGATGGGCAGATTACCAGCATCCATATGACCCTGTTCAAAGGGAGGATATCTCACCCTCTGAACAGAAGATTGAGACATGTTATCCCCACAAAACTGCCTTAGCAGCTCTTCCGGCAAGTCGTCTAAACTCTGGTACTTCTCTAAGCATTCTGATTCCCAGAGGTATTGGATTCTCAATATCTCCTATTTCGTTAATCAATTGAGTTACCTCAGGTTTGGCCCAAACAGAAAATATCTCTTCAAGTTCCGAATCATCGATTTCTGTGAGGAATGCATCTCTTAGTGCCCTCTTTCTTCGCTGATTCTTACGCATCGGTTTTAGTAGATTAGAAATTCTTCTCATTACAGATTCGCTAAGATCATTACTATTCAACGATTCACTAAGCAGTGGCATTAGAATTTCTACTTGTTTGAATCCCGGACCTATCCCGCCTCCGGTCGTAGGCTTACAAATTCCCGCAGCGTCTCCGAATAAAGCCACCCTTTCTTTTAGTGGATTCCTAACTATGCCACTGGGTACAGGCCCGCAAAACCTTCCTACTTCTAAGCAATTTTCGAATCGTGAATTTAATTTTGAATTCTTCAATAATCTCTCTAAAAATTGCTCACTAGAGGTACCGTCCATCAAGTTGGCTTTCGACCAAGTGCCGATTCTGGTGGTTTGCCCTGAAGGAATTGCCCATGAAAAGAAACCCGGAGCTATATTGCTTCCCGTATACATATCGAGCAACCCATCATCACCAGAATAACCTGTAACCTCTATCTGAAAACCGATCATTGTCTCTCTAGGATTCCCCATCCTGAATCTCCTTCTAACCCAAGAGTGAGCCCCATCGGCCCCGCATAGCAATTTACATTGGAAGACATCCTCTTTGGTTTTATTTTGGATTGTCACTTGTACACAATCTTCCATTAATGTAGCATTAATTGGCCTAGAAGACAATAACAAATCAGTACCTGTAGAGATGGCTTGCATTACTACTGCTTCGTCGAATAATTTCCTACATACAGAATATGTCCTATCGATCTCAGGGTTTCCAATAGAAACAATATTACCTTCGGGACTATGTATATTTGCTCCCCATATAGTTGTGAGAATAGTATTTTCTAGGCCCACTAATGACATTGCCCCCGGATTGACCATTCCAGCACATTGGAACGGCCTACCAATTTGATTGTGCTCCTCAACTAAAAGGACGCTATGGCCGAACTCATTCAGCCTTCTGGAAAGATATCCCCCTATGGGGCCTGCACCAATAACAACGACATCATATTCTCTGTTCAAATCTCAACCCCGTAGCATTACTATTTTTTCTTCCGCCTGTTGGTATTTATTGTCTTTTTTAGATTTGATATTAGCATGGATGCATCTGATTTTGTTATCGTTGATATGGATTCAGTCTGAACAGCTTCCATTGCCTGTTCAATGGGCATCGAAAGGGAATCAGTCATCGAAATAATAGTGCTTACCTGTTTCTCGGTTGCAGGAGAGTTCTTGTCTAATTCTATGAGTTTTCCAATTGCATCGCTAGCGGATCCATTTCTCCCTCCAGTCAAATCGGATATCTCCTTAGCTCCAAATCCATCTAAAAAGTCCTCATAATCTAATTTTAACCTATCTAGTAATCGTATAATTGCAGCTACTTGCCTCTCACTGGGGGGAAGGTTTGATTGTGCGCTCTCATCTAAATTATCTATAATATTCCTGACTTCTTCTCCAGTGAGTTGCTCCAATGTTTTTTTGCCTATAAATTGCCTCCTTTGTTTATCATCCATCCTATTCGTGATACCTTCAAGAAATTGGATTTGCCTTAGTGTAGGCTTCTCTCTTCGCTTTTCTAGAGCATCATTATGGATTTGCCTAAATATTGTTGAGAACTCTTCCCATTTGGTCGCAGCATCAGCCTCGCTACTTTCTATATGGTCCAGATTATTTTCCATCCGGGATGTGAACTCATATGAAAACAATCCACCACCATAAACTTCATTCTTGTTGTAGAATGGTGCAACCTTTGTCCAAAGTAAACGTCCATTTTCTGTGGGAGATAGTGAGCTACCTTCTTTGTTGATATATCCTCTGTCTTGTAATTTTGATACTGTTGAAACGTAGGTAGACGGCCTTCCTATACCATCCTTCTTCATCATTTGAATAATTGAGCTTTCTGAATATCTTCTCGGGGGCTTAGTGAAATCCACAGAAAGAATGGAGTCGTCATCAATTGTCCAGATAGATCCTTCATTAAATCCAATTGCAGGAGCGGTTGTCTGGACGTCTTTCTTGTTCCAACTAAATACTTCCTCCCATCCTGAATGAATTCTCCATGAAGAGGTTCCGTTGATTTCTTCTTCGATACCAATGCAAGAAAACTTGAGTGCTCTCCTTTCTCTGATGGACATGGACATTTGACTAGCTGCGAATCTTGACCATATTAACTTGTACAAAATATTTTGATCATGTTCAACATCTAGTGAAGATATTTTTGGATTAGTAGGCCTAATTGCCTCATGGGCATCCTGTACATTCCCTTTTTTCTTTCCAGATTCACCTACTCCATCTCCTAGAAATTTTTTGCCGAATTTATTTTCTATATGCTGACGCATATGTTTCCTAGCGTTTTCGTTTGTTCGTGTTGAGTCGGTTCGAATGTATGTTATGTGTCCTGATTGATACAATGAAGACGCGACACTACTAGTTTTTCCAATGGACCAGCCGAGAATAGAGCTAGAATTCTGAAGCATCGTATCTGTCGTGAATGGCGGTTGAGGCTTGCGCTTAGCTTGCGACTCCTTAACATATTCAAGTTTGATTTCCCTATGCTTATTCAATAAATTGTTTACCTGGGAAGCTCTTTCAGTGTTTGATGTTCTATTTGGGAAATGCTTGCCATCGTCATCCTTCCACGCATTAGGATCGTTAGATTCGTGAAACCTAACCCCACAATCAATTCCATTTGATAGAACATTTACGGAATTGTACTCTTTTGGTACATGTGCTTCTCTTTCTTGCTCTCTTTCGACTATATATCCTAGAGTGGGCGTCTGGACCCTGCCCATTGACCTCAATCTCCATGACCTACAAAACTTGGAGCATCTAAAACCTACAAGCCTATCCATTAATCTGCGAACAATTGCTGCATTAACTAGTGCCATATCTATTTCTCTCGGCTCTGAGATGGCTGTCAAAACTGCATCTTCAGTAATTTCATTGAATGATACCCTGTGAACGGTACCTAACGGAGAAAGAATATGACTCAACCTCCAGGCAATGAATTCCCCTTCGCGATCCGGATCAGTAGCAATGAAAACCTCGGTAACACCTTTTTTTTGTGACTTATCCATGATCTTACTCATCACACGTTCTGCTCTATCAGTCCAAGACCATGGAGGTTTTGGCAACTCTCCAGATTTTGATGCCCACATTGCCTTTGAAGAGTCCTTTGATTTGCCCGAAGGTAAGTCCTGTACATGTCCATTACATGCATCTACTAACCATCCCTTACCGAGATATTTCTTGACAGTCCGAGCCTTTGCACCTGATTCGAGTATGACTAGTTTCAAAGAATCCCTCGAATTTTCACCCATAACGCATACCGTATAAACATAGGTGAGTGAGTATGCACCCAACGCGCGCGTGCGCGTGCGTGTGCGTGTAACCGGACGAGATATTGTATCATCGTATTGAAATAATTACAAATTGCTCCCCACAGCCATAACGATTGAAGGACTAGTCCGCTTCGATGGCATATGAGCATTGCATGGAAGTTGTTAGCAAACCCTTCTTTGCGTCTTATTGATTCGGAGAAAGCCCACTCAATTTCTGTTGGTGCATTATCGAAATTCGGAGAGAATAGGATCGCTGGCAACATCCTCAATCGCCTATACAAATCTCCTGAATTGCCAATTGAGGTATTTGGCCATTTATTTCAACACCCCCTAGGCCTTGCCGCAGGTTTCGATAAAGGTGCTGAAGCACTACTTTCATGGCCTGCATTGGGATTTTCATGGAGCGAGTACGGCGGAGTAACACGATACCCCCAGGAGGGGAATAAAAAACCCAGAATGTTCAGAGCGAATAAAGATAGGGCGCTCGTTAATAGTATGGGCTTCAACAATCCCGGAGCTTCTGAAATTAGGAAGAGGTTGATTGATAGGAAAGCCTCTGATAAATGGCCAAAATCACCTGTTGCAGCAAATATTGGTAGATCCAAGAAGGTATCTAATGATCAAGCAGCTGATGACTATTCAGCAACACTAGATCAACTCTGGGAATATGCCGATCTTTTCGTACTAAATATTTCATCCCCCAATACTCCTGGATTACGGGAACTCCAGGAAAATGACTACCTAGAATCTATACTGAGTACCTGTATAGCATTGCAAAGGAGGAAAAATATTGAAAAGCCAATATTATTGAAATTGTCTCCTGACTCATCTGATGAAGTTCTCAGAGAAACTGTTAATCTCTCTATTAAAAATGGCATAGGGGGAATAGTGGCCTCGAATACCACAGTGAAACGACCGGTCCCATTATCTACACAATCAAGAAAAGCCTTTGCGAACAACGGAGGCTTATCTGGTCGACCTCTACATTCAAGAGCCCTCGAGGTCATTTCAATGTCGTATGATGAGTCCCGAGGTCGAGTGCCAATAATTGGAGTTGGAGGGATTGACTCCAAGGAAAGTGCTTGGGAGTCTATAACTTCTGGGAGCTCTTTAATACAGCTTTACTCAGCGTTAGTATTCAATGGTCCTTCAGTGACATCATCTATTGTCAAAGGACTCAAAAAAAGGGTTAAGGAATCAGGATTTTCATCGATTTCCGAAGCTGTAGGATACAAACACATTTAGACGGGTGCCATGAGAAACAGTCATGGGACTATCAAGGACTAGGAGATTATCAATAGTCTTTGGAGCTTCATTCGCAGTGTTTGCATTGATGATGATTAGCGTCAATCCCGAAATACAGTATTCGGTAGATGAAATAATGAGTGACCCAAAAGAGTTTGAAAACCAAGACGTTTTTGTCAGGGGCGTAGTTTCTCCTGGGTCTCTTAATTCAGAAGAAATGATTTTTATTTTGGAAGGCATCGATTTTAATATAATTGTAGATTTTTCTGAAACACCAGTTCCGGATGGATTTGATGAAGGCAAGACTATTGCCGTAAGAGGATATTTCCAACTAATTGGAGATATTTGGTCAATCGATTCAAATGAAATACAAACTGGGTGTCCTTCTAAGTATGAATCTTGATACTGTCAGATTGATATCTGTGTACTCTACCCAGAAGACGGGCTAGGGGGGGAGTTGACGTGCTCTATTTTTCACAAATCGTCGAAAATGGTGACCCGAAGTCCGAGGGCGGCGCAACCGATTCATTGAGAATTCGTTGGTTGACTAAGATGTCTCGCCCCCAAGAGATCCAGGTTGGCTCTAGCCTATTCCGGAGGGAATTGGCGACCGTCTTATGCCCGGGAAACAGGTCAGGCGCGGAAGCGAGCAGCCCGACCGGGGATGCTGGATGCCTTGGGATTGCGGGACGGAGAAAACTAACGGTCTGTTCTTTTTGATTACGAGCGTCCACCGAGGACATGCCCATCAATCGGGTAGATGTGATAGTCCCCCCATTTTACAAACTATCTCAAAATGCTCCAGTGAAACAGGCTGAACGGAAAGTCTCTGGCCCCTTTGAAGTAGTGGCATACCTTCGAGATCACCATTTTCACGTAAGTGTGGTAAACTAATTTTTTCTAATTTAGATATTGATTCTATATCTACCATCATCCAACGTGGATTTTCAGGACTAGATTTCGGGTCAAAGTATTTTGATGTTGGATCATGAGCGGTAAAATCTGGATAAGCTTCCTTACAGACTCTAGCTACTCCTGCCACATGTGGCGGGTTACAATTAGAATGGTAGAATAGAACCAGATCGCCGAGTTGCATTTTATCCCTCATTATGTTCCTTGCTTGGTAATTTCTAACCCCGTCCCAGTGGGTCGAACCATCTTCAACGAGATTTTCCCAAGAGTATACGTGTGGCTCGCTCTTCATGAGCCAGTAACCCGTCATGTGTTACATGCAAACGGTGAGGCAAATCAATATTGCTTACCAAGCATCGTTTGAGGGTAGAATATTTGATCCAGAATCTACTCGCTCAGTTCTGTCATTAATTGGAATTTGATTTAGACCTGCGGACTTAACCATAGCTGACATTCCACCAGTTAGTCCAATTTTCGAAGTAACCATAAATGAGTAAATGGCTGGAAGAAGTAATAGGGCAGATAGTGCTGCAATTATGAGAAGTATGATGATTACAGTTACGAATGGGGTGATAGCCTCTATGGGTATCCCATAGGCACAAGTTAGGCCAGCAGCTGTGACGGTAGTAGCCTCAAATAGACTCATTCCAGTACTAGCACAGGACGTCCTAATGGCATCTATTGTACCTCCTAATTCCTTTACACGATTAGCGATATGGATAGAGAAGTCAATACCCACGCCGACAAGTATAGAGCCAATCATTACTGTTACAAGAGAAAGGGTTACACCGCCAGAATCCATTACCAACCACTGCATTGCAACTGTAAAACCCACTGGGACAGTGGTGAGAAGGGCATACCGAATATCCCTAAAAACCAGAGCTAATGTAAGGATTGTAAATCCAAGTGCGAATGCTAATGACGTCCACTGTGATCCAACGATTAGATTGTTAACCTCTATAGTCACTGAAGCAACTCCTATTAGCTTGTCTCCAAGTACCGAAATTGGATTCTCAGAGTTACCTGCTGCCTTAGCCCAGTTGTTTATCTGGGTAGCGGTCTTCTCAGTACCTTTTACATCCATAAATGGCATATCTATGTAAATCAAGGTTCGCTGATAATCAGGAGAAATGAATAATTCCCTCATCTCCTCTGTCATACTATTGTAGAATACGTAGAGTAGGAAATTTTGTATCTGCCTCCCTCCATCGTCTTCTTGAGCGTCTAACGTATCTAAGATTGTCCAGAATGAAACATTACCCGCTTGTTCTCTATCGAAAATTAGCTCAGCAATTTCCTTAATTGGATCTGGTAGGGGAGTATCCTCGATTATATCGTTAATTGGAGTGCCAGATACGTTAACTCCTACGGCTATTGCCTTCATAAGAAAAACAATTGATACTGCTGTGGCATTCTCTACGTCATTACATCTAATTTCAAGATTCTCTATACCTTCTAGATTAGCATACGGGTGTTCAGCAGTAATAGAGCTAATGCCCAGGTCTGGTTCCGCCCTTATATCCGCCTCAACAAGAAGAAAACCTGGTTGACCAGCCTCAAATTCTTGTGAATAAACATCCATTTTCTGGACAGCCTCAACCTCATTTGGAGCCATCTTGAGAAGATCTATGTTCTCTTCCACGTTTTGTCTATTATATCCTGCAGAAATAAGCATCAGTGTTAGAAATATTGTTAATGTAACTTTAGACCACTTGACTGGCATATTCACAGCTGCCACGAATATCTTAGGAGGTGGATGTGACGGCTTTTTTAGATCTAATAGTATAGTTAAATTAGGGACCATAATCATAGTCATAATGTATACCACAACTATGCCTCCGGCTAAGGCCCAACCGACAGTTTGAATGGGTTTCATGGGAGCAAAAGTCAACGATATGAATCCAATTATCGTAGTCATAGCAGATAAGAATACTGCCCTGCCGGTAGAGTTTAGAGCTGCAGACATTTTCTCATGAGGTGTGCCCTTCGATTCAGCATATCTATTAGTGATATGTAATCCATAAGAAACTCCTAAAGCCAAGACAATTGGTCCAACCAAGATCACTGTCATTGTCACCTCGTAATCCAATAGGCCGATCATCCCAAGAGTTACCCAAACAGCACATAGTGTTGGCAGGCCGGAAATAATGACGACTTTTACACCCTGTACGAACCTTATTCTACCTGTCTGAAGGAGGTCGCAATGGAATAAAAATAGACCTAGTGCGACAGCAATAACCCCGACAGGAAAAACTTGCCAGAATAATTTGAACGACTCCTCAGTTACTGCATTAGTAAGAGGAGCAGGGCCGGTCAATGTCATCCTTAGGCATAATACATTCTCCTGTTCATCACACTTACCTTGTTGATCTGGGACGCCCCAATCGTTTTCTAGAGCGATTGAATCTATCTTGGATTGAGTATCTTCAACAATATCCCCTACAGATTTATCGCCTGTATCGTCTGCAATTCCGATTATAATTACAGCTCTATTCCAACGAAATGCCTTCTCTTCAGTCTCTGTTCCTACATCTCTAACTAATTTATCGAGAGCGTTCTGTGGCATCTCTTGAAGAATTTGGTCAACTCTTTGCTGTTCATCGGGTATGGCATAGTTACCTATGAGATCACTCTGCGCATCTATGGTTTCGTTAATCTCATCAGAAAGCTGTTGGTTATTGGTTGCTTCAGCTAAGCCGGAGAAGAAGGCCTTGACTACTCGGCCTCCACTTGAATTGACTTCTTTAATTACAGTTGAAATTGAAAGAACGTAAATTACATTGTCATTCAATCCCCCATCATTTGGAAAGTTGTTAATGCCCCTCTCCACAGAGTCTATCTGATCGAGGATATTAATTTGCGTTACATTATAATTGTATGATTCGACATAGATTACCATAACGTTCGTCGTCCAATCTTTCTCAACTTCAGCAATGAGATTCTTAACACTATAGGGGTCATCATCAGTGGGAAGATATACTTCCAAATCACCATTGACGTTTAGGGCGGACTCTTCGTTACAGTAGTCAGGATTGTCAAAACCATCTCTGCAATCCAGAACGCCCGAATGAGGAAGAATGAATAGAGTAAACAAAAGTGTGCTAACAACAGCAAAAACGGGGAACATCGTTAGTAAAGAGGAGCTCTCAGAATCTCTGAGTTTCCTTTTAATTCTATTCGGAAATCGGGAAACAGAACTGGTTATATTGGCTGTATTGATTGATGACAGTTTGTTCTTGAGAACGTCTATATTGTTAGAAATAGATTCGCGAATCGAGCTTCGAGAACTAGGCTTCGCCATACGCTTCCATACGTTACGTGAAAAGGCACACCTTCAACCCCTCGGCATAGTTGATTCATTCGGATATGTTTTGGAATCCTATGGCAATGGTCAAGAAGATACTTGATCGCCGCATATTTGGTGGTCTTAATGGGAGAGCCCAGGATAACTGATAAGAGATGGAGCGTAGATCTCGAAAAAAGGATACAATTGGAGCATTTTGAAGACTCTGAATATCTTGATAGGTACGCATTTAATCCCAGTTCTAAGAGAGAGATTTTCGTAATCGATACCCCTCCCCCTTATCCGAGTGGAACATGGCATATTGGAGCAGTGGCTCAATACAGTATGATAGATGTAATAGCTCGAAGCCAGAGACTATTAGGTAAAGAAGTGAAGTTTCCTTGGGGAGTCGACAGAAATGGGATCAATATAGAGTTCACTGTTGAAAAGAAAACGGGCAAGAAAATGAGGTCTTATGAAAGAGGAGAATTCTTGGACCTATGCTCAGATACAATTGAGGAATATACGAAAGCAATGAGGAATACTGCTAAGAGAGTTGGACTATCTTGTGATTACGATAATGAATATCTTACAGACTCTCCAGAATATAGGGCCGTTACACAATCTATCTTCGTAGATCTTTTCAAACAAGGCAAGATTATTGAGGATTTAAGGCCGAATATCTATGATCCAAAAGAAGCCACGACAATAGCTGATGCAGAGGTACAGAGAATACAAAGAAAAACAAAGTTATGCGATATTATTTGGCAAATTGAAGATGGCGGAGAAGTTGTAATCTCAACCACAAGGCCTGAGATGATTTGTGCTTGTGGGGTCGTAGTTGTTCATCCTAATGATCAAAGATACACACATTTGATAGGAAAAAAGGCGATACTACCAATGCAAGTTGAAGGCCGATCCAAAACTGTAGAAATCATATCTCACCCTTCTGTAAAGATGGAGTTTGGAAGTGGCGTTTTGATGGTATGTTCTTTTGGGGACCAAAACGATGTGTCAATATTCAGAGAATTAGGGCTTGCTCCTTTTGTCGCTATTGATCTTAATGGAACGATGACTGATATTTCCGGTCCTCTTTCAGGAATGACCGTTGAAACGGCTAGAATTGAAGCGATTAGAATTCTTCAGGAAAACGGTAAAATAACCTCCATTGTAGAAAGAGAGCAAGATGTTCCTGTTAGCGAAAGAGGCGGAAATCCTATAGAAATTATACTCCTGAAAGAATGGTACGTCAAGCAGACGAATGAAATTGATAGACTTAGTGAACTCTCTGACGAGACTAGATTTATCCCAGAGAAAAATCGGCAATATTTACATGATTGGATAGATGGAATTTCTATAGACTGGCCGATAAGCAGGAGGAGATGGTACCATACAGAAATTCCTGTTTGGTACTCAGAAGATGGTACAATGGTAATTGTCCCTCCGAAAGGGACATATGTGCAACCCTGGAAAGATAATCCTCCCGAAGGTTCGGAAGTAATCGACAGAGAAAACAAGAAATTGATTGGGAGTTACTCTGAATTAAAACATAGATTGGGTACAATTTATGGCGAGGAAAAGGTATTCGACACTTGGATGGATTCCTCAAACTCAAATCTCTTTGTTTCTGGATATCTGGAAGACGATGAACTATTTTCACGCTCATTCCCTACTTCAATCAGGCCACAAGGTAAAGAAATTGTTAGAACATGGCTATATTACACCTTACTAAAAAGCACATTACTACTGGATAAACCGGCTTTCATGAACGTCTGGATCGATGGGCTTGGCATGGATCCTTGGGGGAGGAAAATGTCGAAATCATTGGGCAATGGAATAGATGCTGATAGTGTACTTGAATGTGGAGCTAATGGAAGGACAGGCAGTTGGAAGATCCGTGGTTCTGATGGTAAGCAAGTTACACTAAGGGCGAATAAAATTGGCAGTGAGTGCTTTAGACTTTGGAAAGCTTGTGACGCACAGGTTGGTGATGACTTTCACATTAACCCCGAAGAAATAGAGACAAAATACTATGGCGTCTTAACAAAGTTATTCAATATAGCAAGATTCGCCAGCCAATTCGAAGTTCCTGAAAGTTTTGATGACCCCCCAGAACTGAATGTAGAGGATGTTTGGATATTATCCGAGTTTCGACAAACATTGGAGATAATTGAGAAAGGTTGGCGAGACATTGATATCTATACAGCAGCTCAAAATATCAAAACATTTGGAACTGGTATTTTTCCAAGCCATTGGATGGAAATGGCAAAATCTAAATTGTACAACGGCGATATATCGAGTAATTGGACTTTACATAGAATTGTTAGAGATATACTGACTGCCTTTACGCCGATATGTCCATTTTTTACTCATTATCTTTCGAAGACTTTGTATGACGTAAGCTCTGTAGACATTAGAGAATTCCCTATTATTCCAGAAAGATGCAGGCTAGATATATTTGGAAATTTAAATGAATTAACAGAACAAATAGTGTCATTTAACTCCAAGATTTGGAAAATGAAAAAAGACTCTTCACTATCTCTAAAGTCACCAATAAATGATGTTGAAATACCAAATGACTTAGCCATCTTCTCTAGTGTTCTCAAGGATATGCACAACATCAATAGTTACAGTTAGAGATCATATCCATTTAGAGAAGTTCCTGGCTTCCCAGTATCGAAATATTCTAGAAGGAGCGCGGCCATTTCAGTACCTATCCTAGATTGAGCCTCCAAAGTAGATGCAGCTATATGTGGGGAGCCGTGAAAACCCAATCTAGATAGAAGTGGGCTATCTCCAAGTGGTTCAGTTTGGAAAACATCCAGTGCCAATGAGGTTAGTATGCCCGAGTCAAGTGCTTCTAAAGCTGCATTTTCGTCTACGATTCCACCCCTTGCACAGCTAACAATATGATTTCCACACTCTACTCCATCAGCACCGATTCCCGGCATTAAACAAATTAGTTCCGAAGAAACAAGATTTTGGGTTTCTTCTGTCAGGTTGCAATGAACGGAAATATGGGTGCAGGAAGAAAAAAGATCCTCTATATTCTGGTGTATTGTTATTCCTTTGGGAGTATCCGAAATAAAAGGATCGAAAATATGAACTTGCATTCCAAACGCAATTGCCATTTCAGAAACACCCCTGGCAATTCTTCCAAATCCTATTAAGCCGAGATTCTTTCCACCAATCTCCGTACCTCTAAACTTCTTTTTTTCCCAAGCTCCCCTTTTTAGGGAACTATCCGCTAGTGAAATATGCCTTGTAGAAGCGATTAAGTGACCCATTGTTAACTCAACTACACTCCTTGTTGAAGCACCGGGAGTGTTGCAAACATATATCCCAAGATTTGTTGCTGCTTGGATATCGATATTATCGACTCCCACTCCGGCCCTACCAATAAGTCCAATACCACCGTCTAGGGTTGTGGAGGATTCTATTTGTTCTTTGAATAATTTCGTAGCGCTTCTGATTACAACGGCGTCAAAAAAAGATAGGGACCCTTCAAGAATCTGTTCTCCCGAAAAATGCTCATTATGCACAGAATGGCCTGCATTTTCTAAAATACTTATTGCAATATCCGACATTCCATCTGTAACAGCTATTCTTCCCATAACCTCTACAACACAATCATGTGCATCAATATTTTGAGGATTAACAAACGTAGGTTTGAAAATAAGAACCCCCATTTGCCAACTGAATTAATATGGGATTTGAGTTACCAGAATTAGAATATGACTATAACGCCTTAGAGCCACACCTAGACGCTGACACTATGGAATTGCACCATTCCAAACATCATGCAGGCTACACTGCTAACCTAAATGCAGCAATACAAGGTACTGATCTTGAAGATAAGTCTATAGAAGAAATTATGATCGAATCAATGGACAATCCTGCAATAAGGAATAATGGTGGAGGTTATTGGAATCATTCGCTATTCTGGTCGATAATGAGTCCGGATGGTGGCGGGGAGCCACAAGGTGAATTGGCAAATGCAATAAATGATCAATTTGGTTCTTTTTCTGAAATGAAAGATCAACTAAAGAAGGCTGCAATGACTAGATTTGGTAGTGGATGGGCGTGGCTTTGTATATCCGGATCAGAACTGACGATTTGTTCAACACCTAATCAGGATAACCCATTAATGACAGGAGAAGGCGTGCCAATCTTGGGAATTGATGTGTGGGAACACGCATATTACAAGAAATTTGGACCTGGCCGCGGAGATTATGTCGATTCATGGTGGAATGTTGTTGATTGGGGCACAGTGTCTGGAATTTATGCAAACTCGTTGTAATTACAGATTTATCCTAAATGAAACCGTTTCATTATTGGCATTGATAGCTACCCGATGTCATGGTCGACGATACTGAGGCAATGATTACCTCTATTCTAATTCTATTATCACCCGTGTTTTTCGCACTTCCTGTATCGTTTGCCTGGAGATGGTGGGTAGGGATAGAACCAGAACATGAGCATTACAGGGAGAAAGTCAGGCGAGTTTTAGATGCCGGAATGCCTCTAGCAAGATATAGGGGCGAGCTTGATGCTGAAGCTAGAAAGGTGCACCTGAGTTCAGATAGACAGTCAAGGATTGAGTCCGATCTGCTTAATAGGCTTAGAATTCAACATTTTCTTCTATTCCCCAGTCTAATTCTATGGCCTTTTGTAGGCATATTTGCTGCCATAATCACCATACCAATGATGCCACTTCTTCGCTTACTAGAATGGATATTAATCGATAAAAAGGTCCTAGCAACAGTTGCTAAAATAATCCAGAGATATACTCGTTGGGAGATAATTGGAATACCGAAATTACATGATGGCAAGAAGCAACTTGGTAAAGCTCTGGAATCTATACATAGGATGCCTACAACTGTTTTCTTAGGATTATTTGCTTACCTAATTGTTTCTTACTTTCCTACGAGTTCATTCTATGTATTATTACTAAGTGCGGGAGTATACATAATTCTAGTATCAGCAATCTCAGTAATTAGAGCTGCAACAGAAAGCTCACTAACCTTTGCTGATCCAACAAACCGACGGATTATTCCAATGGACTCATATGTAGATGAAAAATTAGGGCCATGGGTAGGAGTTGGACTTCTTTTCTTACTATCTAGACAATTAATGTACGGTTCAAAAATAAGAACGGGCGAATTACTTTTGGATCCAGTTCCTTTCTCAATTAGTGTATTAGTTGTCCTATACACTGCAACAATAATAGGTATCACAGTTGAAGTAATATTCTTCAGAAATAGAGGAGAATCTGTAAAAAAAGATTTCCAGAGGCAAATGATAGATGTCTTCAACCCTGATTTATACCTCTTCAACAGAGACCTTGGCATACTTCGTTTAGTCCCCATTACCACCCTTAATGATTGGGTTGAGTCGGATGAAGACTTTGAAAAAGCATTCAAAAAATCATAATTGATGGATATTAAGAGAATATCCATCATATGATAATTCAATATTCTCTTGTGGCAAATCCTTGCAAATTCCTAATGAATAACATATTTCATTTTCAGAAAATGAAGATGTGATATTGATAGTGCCAAAACCATCAATTTTCAATTTTCCCACATCAATATTTTTTCTACCAATTAGACTTACCAGAGTTTTATTCTTTTTACCCTGACGGCTATCCATTCTTGCATGAATCTCCTGTCCGGGATAGCATCCCTTTCCCCTCGTGATTAATCCATCTAGACCTACTTCCCAAGGTAGATTTCCCCGGGCATCGACCATGTCTATCACGCCAAGCTTAACCCTGGTCAAATTCCAATTATGCTCATCCAGCTCTTTAATCTCTGAACTTTCTAATATCTCCAATAATGTATTTATGGAATCTTTTTTACAAAGAATATCCAACATAAACAACCCCCCAATACTATTTCCGAAAATAAGCATATCTCCAAATTCTTTCATGATATTATCTTGAATTTCATCAATCCCGAAAACAGTAGAAATTACAGGTTTAGTCAGTAAAACTGTAAATCGAGAAATAGCTGCTATTGCATCTCTAATTTCAAATTCTTCATCCCATGCAACGCCATCAAGTAACTTATTTCGGGTTTTAGAACAAAAATCTTTACTAGAAATCATGAGAATTTGATCTTCAATAGAACATATTATTGCAAAATCATCTATCCGTCCGGATGAGTTACAGAATAGAACTCTTCTGAATTCGTTATTTCTTAAGTCCTCCAAACTAGTAGATATTGATCTGTCTAGGATTTGTACCTTATCTACTCCGCTAATCAGGGAAATACAATCTTTTCTTCGGAAGAATAGCGATTCCGTATTGTGCAAAACTCGCAATGAACGACCTCAGCCGAAGGATTGTCCGCAACCACAAGATTTGTCGGCGTTCGGATTAGAAATTTGGAAGCCGCCACCCATCATGGTATCTTTGAAATCTACATTTATACCACTAAGTAATTCACTATCCTTGTTGTGAACTAAAACCCCGATGCCAGATACATCTATTCTTTGAAATGCTTCATCTTGCGGGTCTTCGATAATCTTCATTTCGTATAGATATCCCGAACATCCTCCTGATTGTGCACTGATAACGAGGACATGAGATCCCTCATCACCATTCATACTATCGACCAAAGCTTGCTTGGCAGAGTCTGTGAAGTTCAATTCTACGTTAACAACTTCTGATTCCGTAACAACAGGAAGCGAGAAACCTTCACCGCCAAGAAGTCCCATGGTTTCCTGATAGATCGGTTATATTTCAACAGTTGCTTGGATACACATCAAACATATCAACAATGAAGGTCTGCTAGAATAATAGAGGACTAGGAGAGGGGGGGAATGTGCCGCTTTCCAACTGTTGCTCAATTATAGTTTAGATTGCCTCTTACTTTGTTCTCTAGAGAGTAGCCTACATCTACTAATTTGCTTTTCGCAAAGTTCTGTCTGTTCTTTATCGAGTCCCCTTTCAAGTGACTGAGTGAAGCATTTTATTGCATCATTAAACATCTCAACTGCAGCATATGATGATCCCATGTTGAATAGAGTCTTGCCGGTTACATTCTGCGGGTCCAAGGATATGGCCGTATGATATGCTATAACGCTCTCAGAATATCTGCCTGAATTGTATAATGCATTGCCCCTCCCGTTGTGAGCCTTGACTTTAAGTTCAATTTCACCCATAGGGCAACCTCCAATGCACTTTTCAAAGGTAGAAATAGACTCCTCATTTTTTCCTTCATTAAGAAGATTTATTGCCATATTATACCAACTAACAGATTGCTCAAAATCCCCTCTATCTTCTTCAAAGTTAGATTCACTATGATGTATTGATTCAGCTATCTCAATTAATTTTTCAGTAGAGTTCATTTCCTCTTCGACCTCAATTGTGATATTTTCAATTGAATCATCGATATTTTCTGCCCTCTTCCGACATTGCTCAGCTCTATCAGGATATCCTGCTGAATCGAGAGCAGAAGCAAGGCCGCGCCATACCTCAGGAGAGTTTGGTGATCCCTCAAGTAGACCTTTCCATAGGGAAACAGCCTTAGAGTGCTCTCCTGTATTGGTAAGGGACTTCGCTTCAGCAATTATCGAAGATTCGCCATCAACCAAGTTCGCGTCTTGTAAGGACTGTTCTGTTCGAACTATTGAATCATCAACGATTGGCTTTGCCTCAATGAATAGTTTTTCTGGTGGATCGGCTACAGATGTTTGAATTTTCGATAAGGCTACCAATTTAGAATTATCCGGAAAATGAATGATGGCTTTGGAAGCATATTCAGAGGCAGAAGTGAGATCCTTGTTTTCTAATAATATGGCAAGATTTGCTAGAGTAGCTCCATGATTGGGAAATAACTCGTCCGATTTCTGAAATGACTCAACTGATTCGGAAATATTACCTAAATTATGGTGAATTACACCCAGGCAGTACCAAGATGTAGGATTGTTTTCATCCATTTGAATCGCTTGTAAGTAGGACTCAAGTGATTCCTCATATCTTCCAGAATCTGCCAACTTTGAAGCCTCGAGTAATTTTTCCGAAACCTGCCCGCTCACATCCCCCGTGGCAAAATACATGTCGAATAAGAGTTCGCAAGTTATGTTAACGGCGACAATTAAGTCTAGGACCCCCTGTTGGAGCCGTGGATGAACCTCTGCTAATAATGGGAATTTGCGGAACGTATGATCTTGATTCAGCTAACGGAAGGATGTTGGAATTGGCTCTTTCGGAATGTGAAAGGTTAGGTTCGAGAGTGGAAATTTGGGATCACGGCGAAAGGCCACTGCCACTAGTTGGGGCAGATGGTTCTTGGGACGATGCCAATGTCAAAGATTTCCAAGATCTAGCTGTAGCAGCCGACGCATTTATCCTTTCAAGTCCTGAATATCATGGAACCATGAGTGGTGTAATGAAAAATAGTCTCGATTGGCTATATTCCAAACATACATCTGGAAAGATATTCGGATTAATAAGCACTCTTGGGGGACAATCAAGTAATAATACCCTGAATCATATGAGAATAGCAGCTAGATGGATTCATGGTTGGGTTGCCCCAGAACAGATTGCAGTCCCCCATATCAAAGAAGCATTCCATGAAGATGGTACGTTAGTAGATGGGTCTATTACTGAAAGACTGATCATTATGGCTGAATCAATCGTTGATAACACTTCAAAGTTGAGGAGATAATCTTGAGTTCACTCGTCCTAAATGAAGAGTCTTTGGTTTCTCTATCACTAATGTCAATATCAGGGGTAGCAGCATGGTGGTCAAATAATATTCTCAGAGACATTATCAAAGTACGAATATTCGCATTTTTTGGCATAATTGCATCCATATGGTTAATCTGGAGCGTGATGAAATAAGTAATGAAATTATACCTATCAGAGTTGTCGGTGAATGGGAATTATCGTCCAAAGGAAATGTGATTATTTTTCAAAAAAAGGAACTTTCAATTATAGAAGAAAAAATAGCTAAAATGTTCAATGCACCTAAGGAAGTAAAAAGAGAATTGGATGAGATGAACTCTTCATTATGGTTATTAATGGATGGAAAAAAGACACTGTTTGAAATTATTTTAGAAATGGAAAAAAAATACACTGAGCGAATAGTTCCCGCTAGTGAAAGGATAATTAAATCAATAAAAAAATTCGTAGATTTGGGATTAGTTAGAATTGTTAAAATGAGTGATAAGCAAAATCGGAATTTACAACGCATAGAGTAAGCTATTCATCTTCTATTGAGGTACGTAAAATCTCATTTCTATTTTCCCTGTATCTAGCTGAAAAATAGACCATTAGGGGAATCACTAATACCAGGAAAAAACAACCAACCAAAGCAGAAAAACTGTAAACAGTTTCTTGGAATGGGTCTAACTGGAATTGGTTCAACTCAACTAACTCGTGACTGGAAAACTCTGATTCGATAAAAATACCATCATTTGAGACAATTTCATCATTTTCATAGATTGAAATTTTCCATGTAATTATCATTTTGGCCCTATCTATAAGATCAGCAGCATCATTTTGTGCATTCTCTTCACTATTCGCCTCAAGATAACCCTTACCCTTTATGGGTAAATCCAGTGAAACCCTACCTCTTAGAACGCCACTACCATTATCTAGCTTCATAGAATGGGTGCGACTATATTCACATGTTTCGATAATCGAGGAATAATCACTGTCCGGCTCATTACAGACATATTTTTGATCACTATCCCCTAAACTCGGCGAATGAGACCAGTTTGTACCCTCAGAAACCACTGTCAATACAGACCCAGGAGGCGCGTTTTCGACGGTGAAATTAACCCAAGTAATTGCGTCATTCGTACTGAAAAACCATTCTGCGAATCCTTCATTTTCCTCTTTAAGATCCATCGACTGGGACTCATTTGTAGTTGTATATTCATAGTACTCAGAGTCGACAGTGTTAGAATACACGGCAAAAGAGAGCAGTATGATGAGAGTCATTCCTGTTCCGACCATCGTTCGCAGCATGTTCGGATTCTTAGAGAGTGATTTTTTCACAATATTTCCAAGATGTGGTTATTTTTGAATGCTTGTCAGTAGAATATCCTATTTAATCTCAAAACTAAAACCGTGACATCACGGTTAAATACGGTCTGTTGGACGGGCGGGACGCACGGTGAAGCAATGACGACGTACTACGACATTCCAGCGGACATGTTAATTTCTAGTCTGAGTGCGAAATTGCATTCCTTTGAGGGGATCAAAGCTCCTGAATGGGCACATCACGCAAAGACAGGGACACACAGGGAAAGACCGCCGGTACAAGAGGATTGGTGGCATACCAGGGCAGCTTCTATACTTAGAAAAGTCGCTCTCAAAGGTCCAATCGGAACCAATAGAATTTCTCAAGAATTTGGCGGGGCTAAGGATAGAGGTGTCAAGAAAAATAAGGCTGTGGCTGGTTCCAGAAATATTTCTAGGAAGATTATGCAACAACTTTTACTATCGGGATTACTGGAAGAATCAATGAATAGCTCAGGAACAGTAAATCAAGGAAAAATTGTCAGTTCCAAGGGACAGAGTTTATTGGATGAAGTCGCACATTCAGTCAGGGAAGAGGCGGAAAGGCGCTTTCCGGGACTCAATAGATATTGAAGTGATTTTATGGCAAGAAACAAACCCTTTGCAAAGAAAAAGCGTTTGAATAAGGTCACCAAACAAAATAAAAGGGTACCAGTATGGGTTGTTATGAAGACCAACAGGAAAACGAATTCACACCCAAAGCGACACATGTGGCGTAGGTCTAAGCTCCAGAGGTGATGATTTGGCTGAAATTAAAGAAATGACAATTCCCCTTCGTGCGGCTTGGAACGTGCCTAGAACATATAGGGCCAAAAGGGCAATGGCAGAAGTTAAGAAACATGTGGCAAGGCACATGAAGAAAACCGATGAAGAAGAGATCTGGATTGATGAGGCTGTCAATCACGCAATATGGTCTAGAGGAATGCAACATCCACCTAGGAAAATAAAAGTTGTATGCACTCGTGAGGAAGGATTTCCCCTTGAAGTTAAATTGATGGAGGAGTAAAAATGGGAAATATTCGACCATCTTTCATTAAGACTAGGGCTCTGAGGCTTGTCGAGACTTATCCGGACCAATTCACAGACGATTTCGAAACAAACAAGCATCTCGTTACAGAATTTTCCGACGTGGATAATAAGAGAATGAGAAATTGGATCGCAGGATACATCACTCGATACAAGCAGAGAAGAGTGGATTAACGCATCACTCATCAGCTATGACTCAGCCGAAGGAGTATGGGTGAGCGAAGAAGCGAAGCGCTTCCTAAATTCTCAAAAGATATTTCTATCATCTTGGTTAATCCTGAGCATGATGGCAATATTGGGGCTGTTGCTCGAACAATGCTTAATTTCGGCATTACTGATCTTAGGGTGGTTGGCAGGGATGGTGAGTGGTCAGAGGAGACTAGGAAAAGAGCAAAGAATGCCCAGCGAGTTATTGATAGTTCGCATGTTTATGAAACAATAGAGGATTCGGTATCTGATTGCTCACTAGTTATAGGCACATCCGGCAAGAGGGAAGATGGGGAGAAAACATCAGTTAGACATTTTCTATTTCCCGACGAAATCCCAGAGAGAGCTTCAGGTATCGATGGTAGAATAGCGATCGTATTTGGGCCTGAGGGAAAGGGCTTGATTAACAGGGAGTTAGCAATGTGCGACATTTTAGTTACAATTCCAACATGGGAAGGATACCCAATTCTGAATCTAAGTCATGCAGTTTCTATTATTTGTTTTTCATGGTATGTTAACTCAGATACACCGAAACCCTCGGGAACGGGAGGCAGACTCTTAGACCCTGAGCTTAGAAGAAAGCTTAGGTCTGAGGTAGGTAGGATGGTCAAATCCATGCCAACTAAGGAGCACAAGAGAAAAGGAATAGAAGAAACTCTCCTGAGGGTAATTATCAGGGGTCTCCCAAAAAACGATGAAATCCACAGGATTATCGGAGTACTTACAGAGGCTGCCAATTCATTTGAGGGGGATCCATGAGGCCCAAGACTTGGGAGTCTCCCTTACATGAAGTGCTCTTACAACCAGTCTATTACCGTATTTAGACCTAATATGGGGCTCTATCTGCTCAAATCCCCACTTGGCTAGGTTCTCGGCCGTTGGTACGAATGGAACCACTAAAGTTCTATGCTGATCGCCCAATACTGCAAGAGCTTTACGAGCATCTTCGTCCCCTTCATAGACTATGAATGCATGATCAACTACATCATGAATACGTTCAGTAAGAATTTTTGAAATATCGGAGAAATCCATAAGCATACCCTCCTCGGATACTCCCGCCTCTGTTACAACATCACCCTCTAGTTCCACCTCCCACCTATATCTGTGACCATGCATATGTTTACACTTACTCTTGTGGTTAGGAACTCTATGTCCTGTGTCGGTCTCTACCCATCTTCTTATCCTGGATACCATCTAATCACCATGTTCAAAATCTATACTGGCCGAATTAATGCAATATCTCTCACCGCCGAATTCCAATGGACCGTCATCAAAGACATGACCTAGGTGTGCATCACATGATCCACATCTAACTTCGACTCTCAACATGCCATATGTTCTATCCTCCAGCCTTCTAATCCCTGCTCTTTCATCTTCTGAATGAAAGGCTGGCCAGCCGCATCTGGAATGGTACTTCATTTCTGATGTGAAAAGTAGATGACCGCAGCAAATACAAAGATAATCGCCCTTTCTATCCTCCATGTAGTAGATACCAGTGTTAGGTGGTTCTGTACCGGCCTGTCTGGTTACATGGTACTGAAGATCTGAGAGTCTCTCCCTCCATTCTGCATCTCTGTCTGGATCAAATTTGGGTAACTTTTCACTCAATTAGTTCACCCCCATAGGTCTGTGATAATGCATACTCTAGAATTGTTTCCCAGTCGTCAACATACTCTATCGGATCCTGTCTACCAATCTTATGGAATGCCAGTATCCTTTCTACGTCAGCACCTGATTTTCCGGAGCTTCTACCATCTTCATCCGGATTGTAAGATGTATTAGTATTCCCAAGTACAGTATCGAAATTCAAACCCAGTTTCTCACAAGAAATTATTGCGTCCTGAAGTATAGAAGTCTTATCTCCTGAAATATACGGCAGATGGAAACTGATTCTCCCACTCCCCCAGTTACCCAAAGAAAATGATTTTTCTAGGGACTCATAAAATTCTGGTCTACAATCAGGGTAAATCACATGATCACCACTATGCACACCGAGAGAAATTCTAACATCACAATCCTCTGAAATTGATATGCTAAGGGCGTGCGCGTATAGAATAGACGCAAATATTGAGTTTCGGTTTGGTACTACAGTTTGTTTCATTTGTTCAGATTCATAATGGCCCTCGGGAATATCGATATCTTCGTCTGTTAAAGCTGAAAATAATGTTGACATCGCTGATTTAAGATTGATAACAGAGTGATCAATGTCATAACCCATTCCTGAGAGATATAGGAGGTTGTCTTTTGCACGGACCAACTCAATTGAGTGCTTCTGCCCGTAATCATATGAAATACAGGTTATCTCGCTCCCTTCAGCAAGTAGCCTAAGAAGCAGAGAGGTACTGTCCATCCCCCCAGATAGCGACATTACAGACCTGATCATAGTATTCCCATCCATTTGTGCGTCTGCAAACTCAATCGCCATCCAGGACTTTCTTTCACAATTTTCTCGACTAATTGGAAGCCTTTGCCGTTCTGTTCCACTGTGTCATCATCTATGTAGCATGGTTGTATAAAATGATGAGTAAAGCCGATTTTCAGATTATCGTACACAGACATATCCTGACCACAATAAACCACCTTAAGCTCATCACCTGTTCGTTGTTTAATAGGAACATTAGGATATAACTGATCTTTAGGGCTTACACATATCCAATCAATAACAGAATCAATAGGGATGGTACCATTAGTCTCTATAGATAGTGTTAATCCATGACTCTTCAATCTCTTTCCGATAGATGAGAGATCCTGCAGAGCAGGCTCCCCGCCCGTAAAGATTACTCTGTCACACCGATAGGAGAGAACTTGTTCAACGATAGAGTCAATACTCTTCTCCTCGAAAGAAAGAAAATTGGTATCACACCACTCACATCTCAGGTTACAGTTTCCAAATCTGATAAAAACATGAGGAATGCCACTATGGAAACCTTCACCCTGAATCGAATGGAAAATTTCCACTATTGGATAGGTTTGCATATTATCATCCCTGAATTGGAGGACTACGAATAAGCTGCAGAACCTCATCTCTTGCCTCTGCCTTTTCAAAGAAGACTCCCCGCATTGCACTGGTTGTCATTATTGCATTCTGCTTCTTTACCCCTCTACATTTCATACAACCATGTTGGGCCTCAAGAATTACCGCACAGCCTAATGGTTGCAGATTTTCTACGATATCGTTTGCTATAGATTGAGTGATCCGTTCTTGATTCTGTAATCTCTTAGAATGCATATCAAGTAACCTTGCTAGCTTACTGATACCAACTATCCTATTGACTGGGATATAGGCTATATGGCCCCTTCCAGAGAATGGTTGCAGATGGTGCTCACATGTACTATGAAACTCCATATCTCTAAGAAGTACAATACCATCAAATCCTTCCGCATTAAATGTTGAGTCTAATATTAATTTAGCATCCATCTCATAACCGCAAAAAATCTCATCGTAAGATTCGATCACTCTCTTTGGGGTATTGACTAATCCCTCTCTGAAATCTGAATTAGAGGACTCGATGTATCTTAGTAATGTCTCAACCGCCCTAACCGCTTCCTCCTTATTCGCCATTCAATCAACTCTCCTACCGTGTCTAGCATCGATTTCATCCAGCTGATCAAGCATCTTCCTGCAAGCAGTCCTAATCGCATCTGCTACACTTACGAATTTTCTTTCATCACCCACATGAAGTTTCAAATCATCAAGAATCTCCTTAGGCATGTCCAAACTAACTTTTGGCATATCTTTTGGCTACTGGATTAACAATTAAATATTACTCAAGTAATATTCAAGTATTACTTCGACTATTTTCTATGCTATCATCTAAACCTGGATGTGTTGCATTGAGAGAAGAAGCTCTCTTTTTTAGATTCGAAAGTTGTATATTTGCTTCCTCATCAGAAATTCCCTGTGAAAGAAGATTGACGATTAATGAAAGACCTCCTTGAATTGATCCTGCTTCTAAAAAGGCGTCATTTGTAATTTCTTTAGTTCCCCTGAGGACTTCTAGTACATCCCTGAGGAAATTGATCTCATCATTCAATTCTGAAATACTAGTGCTTGATAAATTCTCGAATCTACTGAGTGAACTAATCATGTTACTTCCAAACAGAGTCCCTTTTTGATAATTCTCACAAAGAAGACTCAACTAATTCGATAAGCACGCCTCCACAAGATGATGGATGAATAAACGCAATTCTCTTTCCAGAAGAGCCTTTGATTGGCTCATTATTTATCATTTGAACGCCCAGAGATTTAAGTTCAGAAATTTTAGAATCCAAATCACTAATATTGATTGCAATCTGCTGGATACCGGGACCTTGTTTCGACAGGAATTTGCCTATTGGAGAATTATCTGAAAGTGGTTCAAGAAGTTCTATCTTTGTCTCGCCTTCCCCCTTCAAATATCGAATCTTAACTCCTTGTTCTGTCATTATCTCGTCTTTAATTGGTGAGAAACCCAGGGTCTGCCAAATTGATTCTGATTCATCAAGTGAATGTGTAGCAATTCCAATATGGTTCACGGATCCATTATTCATTCAAACACCACTCGGTGAGATCCATGTCCCAAATTCTTCTCTAAAAATGCTATTAATCTCCCCTACGGTAGCCTCCAGTTTAACAGCCAAAATAATTGAGTCCATGACGTTCAATCCGTTTCTGCATTTTTCCCGTAGCTCTGAAAGAGCATTATTGACTGCGTTATTGTCGCGGGACTCTCTGATGGTTAATAACTCTCTTTTCTTCGAAATCTCATCGGTCGAATCAATTACCATACCTTCAAAATCTGGCCATCTTTCCTCTGCGTGAGAATTAACACCAACGACTAAATCTTCTTGCTTCTCGATCCTTTTGAGTTGTTTCCAAGCATTTTCATGGATAATTCTCTGCTGATAACCAGACTTTACACACTGCATTGCACCACCTAGAGAATCTATTTTTTCAATGGTTTTTCTCGCACTCACAATCAAAGCGTCCGTTGTTTTTTCTAAAGCTTCAGAACCACCTAGAGGATCGACAAAAGATGTTATCCCCGATTCTTCGGCAATAATCTGCTGAGTTCTTAATGCTAATTTTGCGGAATCTTCAGTCGGTAAACCAAGAGCTTCATCGTAACTGTTTGTATGTAATGACTGGGTCCCACCTAATACTGCCGCAAGTGCTTGAAAGGCCACTCTGATTGAGTTATTCAAGGGCTGTTGTGCAGTTAACGTCACACCAGAAGTCTGAGTATGAAATCTTAGTTGTGATGACTTACGGTTTTTTGGTTCGAACTCATCTTCAACAAGTATATTCCATAACTGTCTCGCTGCTCTAAATTTTGCAATTTCCTCTATGAAATTGTTATGACAAGCAAAGAAAAAAGACATCCGAGGAGCAAAGTCATCAATTTCCATCCCACATTGTATTGCCTTTCTCGCATAGTACAAAGCATTTGAAATCGTTAATGCTATTTCTTGGGATGCAGAGCAGCCTGCCTCCCTCATATGATAACCGCTAACTGAAATTGTATTCCATCGAGGAGCATTAGTCTTGCACCAAGACATTAAGTCGGTGGTTAAACGAATCGAGTGTTCTGGAGGAAAAATGTAAAGTCCTCTAGAAATATATTCTTTCAAAATGTCATTCTGAACTGTTCCTGACAATTTATCTCTCGGAACTCCCTTTTCATCAGCTACTGCGATATATAATGCTAGAAGGGTTGTTGCTGGAGCGTTGATGGTCATAGATGTAGAAATTGATGCCATATCGATTCCGTCGAAAAGTTTCCTCATATCATGAATTGAGTCTATTGAAACGCCTACTTTACCGACTTCTCCATCTGATAAAACATCATCAGAATCCAGGCCCAATTGTGTAGGAAGGTCAAAAGCTACGGAAACACCAGTCTGGCCATTAGAAAGTAGTTTCAGAAATCGTTCATTTGTCTTCTTGGGAGTGGAGAAACCAGCATATTGCCTCATAGTCCAAAGACGATCCCTGAACATGCCAGGATGAATGCCCCTACGGTATGGGGGATCCCCAGAACGGTATTCCACGAACAACCCAAAAGGTCCCAAGACAAGAACCATTCTCAGAGTTTATCTTCTGACAGTGTATCTATCCACTACCTTCTCCAAAGATAACAATTGATCTTCATCTAGAATTCCTTCTGAGAGCTTCTCTTCCAAAAAATCCTTCGCTTCGATAGTGGTCTGTCTTTCCCCCCTAGCCCAAATGGTTGCTAGAAGGTTTGATCTATGTTCTTCTGCAACATTAATTTCAGTGAGAAGTCCGCGCATTTCGTATTTATATTCCATATGTCTGCTTCTATCAAGTCTTTTGGCCCTATTTGCAGGCTGATAAGACGAAGTCTTATTTCGAAATTTTTTCTGGGGTTTTTTTGGTGGTTCGGAAGGTTGGGGTTTTCGTGGTTGTAATTTATTTTTGCTAACTGATTTTTTCTTTTCAACGGCCTTAGAGGCTTTAAGCATACTATCTTGAATGATTTGTCTTGCTCTGAGACTTGTCCCGGAGGAGTTCTCCGAATTAGAAGAATTTATTTCCACGTCTTTTATTTTCTCATTCTTCTCTTTATTCAGCCCTAAATCTTTCCTAGTTGTTTTTCCGAGAATTTGATTTTGAACAATTTCCGTAGATTCGGGAGTTATTTCCTCTTGAGAATTAATTTCTTCTTGCTTGATTTCATCTAAATCTTCTGAATTCTTTAGTTCGGGAATTAAATCAACTACAGGCTGATCTAGCTTTTTTTCTATTAAGTTGGGTTTTGTCTGAGGGGGTTTTTTATTTTGATTGGAGAGTTCGCTAGTTCTTGAACCTGGAACAGAAGGAGGTGGGGCAATTTGCCTTCGATTTTTTTTGGGGGAATTGAGTTTCTGAACACCCTTTTTTGTTGTCTGGTTTGACTGTGAGGTTGATCCAAAAACATTCTTTGGAGCAGCTTTCTTTCTTCTTCGTCTCTGCACCGTCTAATCAACCCTAAATCTACCGGCCTATGGGGCTCTCATAAGATTTGGCGATATCTTAGTCCCAAATAACCTCTGTATTATCGGTCCGAAGCATAGGTTGAATGGCGCTTTGGCTCAAGTCAGTAGTAATATTCATCTCTAGCATTCTTCTCCCAAGTTCAGCAATCATAGTACCATTATCAATACAGTATTGCTTCTCTGGCCAATGACAAGATGCCCCTCTCTCTTCGCACATTAGAGTGCACATTTCTCTCAGTCTTTCATTGCAAGCAACACCCCCGCCTAGTAACAATTCATTCTTTCCGGTGTGAGCCAATGCTCTCTCTGCTACTTCTACACAGGTAGCAAAAGAGTGCTCTTGTAATGACCAACATACTCTCTCCAGAGAATTTCCTTCTTCTATTCTCTGTATTGCTGCAGTAAGTATTCCTGAAAATGCGAGATCCATACCATGAACGCCGTATGGCAAACTAACATCATCTAGATCACCTTTGCCGATTTTATCCGAAGCAGAAGCAAGCTCTTCGATTCTGGGACCGCCGGGAAATGGGATGCCATTCATTCTAGCAAATTTATCGAGCATGTTTCCTATTCCAATATCCAGTGTTTCTCCCATTACTCTGTATCTCCCATCGGCTCTTGCAATTACTTGGGTATTTCCACCACTAACGTATAGAAGAACGGGGTCATCGCAGCCTGTCTGATTTCTCCCAACTTCAATATGCGCCACACAATGGTTAACTCCTAACAATGGAACCTCGAGCATTGTTGAAAGAGTCCTAGCCACCGAAGCCCCGACACGTAGACATGGGCCTAATCCAGGTCCTTGACTGAAGGCGATGGCAACTATGGAGTTCCAATCAAATGTTGATTTTTTGCTGAGTTTTGTGAGTAGATCACGAGTACTTTCAGAATGGTGATCTGCCGCCTCCCGTGGATGTATCCCTCCTTTCTCAGGTCTAAAAAGGGAAGAGGATGAAGGTAGGAGCTTACCCTCTAAAGTTACGAGACCGAAAGAGAATGTATGGGCCGTGCACTCAATGCCTAAAACCAGACCATCCATACACCCGGATGAGCGTGGGTTCTTTCAACTATACCAACGTTCGACAGACATGAAGACACTATTGTATAATTGTGGCGAGGTTGCACATTTGTCAAATGGAAACAATGAGTTCCCTATTTCGGGCGATTATCTACATGAGAGAGAGAATCTAGTCCATCTGCCAGGAATGTGTATAATGATTGATGATTCTGTAATTTCAAAGATCGGACCTATGGAAGATTTGTTAACTGAGTACGCCCCATGGTATCCAGTTAAATCAGAAAATTCTGATACTAAAGTTATTGATTTAGGTGGAATGGCTGTTGTACCGGGATTTGTTGACTGTCACACTCATCTTATTTGGTCGGGCGATAGGTCGAGTGAGCTTGCGATGAGAGTTTCTGGCAAATCCTACAAGGATATTGCTAATTCTGGGGGTGGAATTATGAAGACAGTCCATGAAACAAGAAGTAGCCCTCAAAACGAGTTAGTCGGAAAGGGAATAAGGAGAGTTAAGTCTGCTCTGAAAAATGGTACTACCACTATGGAGTCAAAGAGTGGATATGGGCTGGATCTGGATTCTGAAGTCAAGATTCTTGAGGCCATTTCTTTAGTTGATAGATCTACCAAATGTGACATACATCCGACTTGGTTGGGAGCTCATGACTTCCCCTCCGAATATGGGAGGAAGGAGTATGTGGAACACCTCATTTCGGATCAGCTTCCTGTAATTTCTGAGCTATCATTGGCAAAATGGGTTGACGTTTTCTGTGAAGATGGATGGTTTTCAAACGAAGAAACCGAGGAAGTTGTTAAAGCAGCAAAAACTTATGATTTGGAATCAAGGCTGCATGTGGATGAGTTTTCGGACAGCGGAGGGTTAGCTTTGGCCGCAGAATTAGGCTCTGTTAGTGGTGATCATGTTGCATGTTCTAACGAAGACTCTAGGATTAGTGCTGCTGAATCTGGAACATTACAAACATTCCTACCAGGGACACCTTATACACTTGGAAAAAAAATAGACTTGCCTATTGATCAATGTGTGGAAGAAGACTGGCCCTTCGCTATTGCAACTGACTTTAATCCGAATTGTCCAATAATTTCGATGCCCTTCATAGGAAGCATTCTATCCCATAGAATTGGAATCGATCCTCTGATTAGCCTAATTGCCGCTACAAGGAATCCCGCTACATCATTGAACTGTGATGAAACAATCGGCGTTATTTGTGAAGGTGCTAAAGCCGATCTGAATGTTCTATGGTCTTCAAAATCTGACTCATGGTGTCAGACGCCAGGTAACTCGCCAGCAAGTATGACATTCAAAAATGGAAATATTGTAAATTCAAATGAGGTTTATTGAATCTAATTATAATTTTTATTATTATCCCATTATATTAATTGGATTTTCAGTAAATCAATTTTTTTTCTAAGATATGGAAAATATAGCGATAATTACGTAATACGTTTGACTGATAATCTAAGTTATCAGAATAATTTTACAATCATTTTAGCTAAAATGGCTTTCAGTATGGCGTTTTTAGGAAAAATAGTAAAAAAGTAAATCAAACCCCCTTACTTCGTGCGAAATGGATCTGAATCTTAGTGGTGTTTAGATGGTTGAGATAATCTGGGGATTATGTATGAAATGTAAAGAGTATGTGAACATTGAGAACCCTGAAAAAATAAAAATGTCTAATGGGAGAACTCGTGTTGCTGGATCATGCTCCAAGGATTCGTGTTCTGGGCGCATATCGAAAATCATCTCATAATCAGAATGTTTCTTGAGTGGACATCGACACGACTGAAAAACCGGGCTCGTGGTCTAGGGGTTATGACGTCGCCTTGACATGGCGAAGATCGCAGGTTCAATTCCTGCCGAGCCCACCAATAGAATCGATTCTATTTATTTGATTACTCAAAATCATATGAGATTCTGAGTCTACCTTTCCCCTTGTTCTTCTTTCCAAGGAATTTGATTTGAGGAATTTGAGAAGTATTGGATACATGTGTCCCGGCACAGGGACAGAGATCTATTCCCTCTATTTCCACGACCCTCAGATGAGTTATTGACTCTGGAATTCTGTGCATAAACTTGGTGTGTCTCATTTGCTCGTGTGACATAATTTTCTGTCTGTCCCAATTATGTACATTTACAGGAATTCCTGAAGAAAGTATTGAGTTTACTGCATCAACTAATTCATCGGGATCAAACACTTCTTTGTCGTCAAAAAGAAGATCGACACGTGAATTCTCTGATCCGATTTGATTACCTACTGTCTCAGCCCCCCATATATCTTCAGCCAGTGCTGAGAAAATATGTTGAGCTGAATGCATCATTGTGTGAGCATTTCTTACATTAATATCAATCTCACATGTTATTTTTTCACCTTCAGAAAAAATGTCTATATCATCAACAGGATGCTTGATTTTTTCTCCTGGCAGAACTTCTAGCAGATTTGAGGACTGCCCATCAGAAGATGTAATCAAGCCGCGATCTCCGGGTTGTCCCCCTCCTCTAGGATAACAATAAGTCTCTTCAAGATAAAGGAAACTCTCGTCCTTTTCCAATATTCTTGTCTCAAAGGCCTCAGGGTTTGTTCCTGGATGTAAATCCATATGCAGCTTTCTCTGAATATAATCACCCGAAAATTTTGTTTAATGTACCATCAAGGATGGCCTCTGAAAGAAGCTCACAATCTTTCGTCATTGATCTATCGCTTTCTAACATTGCAATTTTTTCACCGACCCATCCTGATACCTTTTTTACGCCTAATCCGGGTTCCTCATCGATTCTACGTAGTGCTTCAGAAGAACATATCAATTCGTTTGCTAAGACTTGAGACAATAATAATGTGCACTTGAGTGCTCTATAGGCACCAGTGGCTCCCATTGAAACATGATCCTCTTTACCCATACTCACTGGTACGTTACTAGTGGATGCTGGATTAGCAAGAAGATGTAGCTCGGCAATTACTGCTGCTGCAACATACTGAACAATCATGAGGCCACTCTCAAGCCCCTCATTGTTTGATAAGAAAGATTTCTGATCGCTCCACTTAGGATCTAAGACCTGATCGATTCGTCTCTCGGAAATACTTGCAAGCTCATGGCAAGCTATGGCAATATAGTCACTTGCAAGTGAAAGATTTTGGCCATGGAAATTTCCCCCACTTATTATTTCGGTTCTGTCTCCTTCGATGAATACTAGCGGGTTATCAGTAGCACTGTTGATTTCAATCTCCAGAATCCTTCGAGTCTCACGAAGAAGCTCGATTACTGGGCCATGAACTTGGGGGGAGCATCTGAATGAATAAGCGTCTTGAACCCTATTACAATCTATATGAGATACCATAATCTTTGAATCTACAAGGAGCTCTGAAATTCTAGAAGCCGATATTGATTGACCTATCTGAGGTCTAGACTGATGAATCCTCTTATCGAAAGGCTTGTGAGAGCCCCTTATTGCTTCTAATGAGCATGCTACCGATGCATCTGCTACAAATGAAAGAGTTTCCATATTAAGAATAGTTTCAGTGAGATATGCACACATCTGGCTTGTTCCGTTAATTAGTGAAAGACCCTCCTTCGCCTGTAGCTTTACTGGCTTAAGCCCTGCTTCGGAAAGTGCAGTCTGACTATCCACAACCGACCAAACGTCATCGAGGAATCTAGCGCATTCCCCCTCACCAATTAATCCCAAGGACATATGGGAAAGAGTAGCCAAATCTCCTGAAGCCCCTAAAGAGCCAATTCTAGGCACTATAGGTGCTATTCGGTAATTTACCATTGAAAGTATAAGATCAACCAATTCAGGTCTTGCCCCGGAGATTCCCTTGGCAAGAGAGTTAGCTCTAATTACCATCATCAAAAGTACTGACTCATAATCCATCCTTTCTCCGATTCCACAAGCATGACTTCTGATCAGATTCGTTTGAAGGGACTCTAGTTCATCTTTTTCTATAACGACTGAAGATAGTGAGCCGAAACCTGTGTTAACACCATACACTACTTGATCCGAACGTATTACCTCCTCAATAGCTTCTCTCGATATTAGCATTTTTTCTCGTGAGGAAGACGATAGTTTTGCCTTGCAGAGGCCTTTGGCAATTGAAGAGGCTTGTTCGAGTGTAAGGGTCTCGCCGTCAATAGAAATCTCCGACATAGTATTCCGAGTTAAGTCGACCAAATAGAGTCATCGAGAGGATTGGAAAATCTCATCTAAAATATCATTATCTACTATATTAGGGAGTGTTACTTCTAGATTCTTGTCAGAATCCATAGCTCTACTGATTGTCGAGATTGCACCGACATTCCTAGCCCAAGACCTTCGAGCTATGCCGTTGTTAACGTCCCAAGAGATCATCGAGTCAATGTTTCTCTGTGATTGTTCAGAACCGTCAATAACCAGACCAAACCCACCATTTACTACTTCCCCCCAACCAACTCCTCCGCCATTGTGGAGACTTACCCATGTTGCACCTCTGAATGAATCACCAACGAAATTTTGGACAGACATATCTGCAGTAAACATAGAGCCATCGTAAATATTTGCTGTCTCTCTGAAGGGACTGTCGGTGCCGCCAACATCGTGATGATCACGTCCAAGAACTATTGCAGAGCTTATCAGACCTCTAGAAATAGCATTATTAAATTCTGTAGCGATGGTTTTCCTTCCCAACTCATCTGCATACAGAATTCTTGCTTTACTACCCACAACTAATTCATGATTTTCTGCTTCAGAAATCCATTTGATATTATCCAAGTATTGGGTTTTGACCTCATCCGGGCAAGATTCACTTAGGTTCTCTAGTACTTCAATCGCAATTTTATCCGTAGTTTGTAAATCCTCAATTTTACCGGAGGTGCACACCCAACGAAAGGGACCAAATCCAAAATCGAAACACATCGGCCCCATTATGTCCTCCACATAAGATGGGTAAGTAAATGATCCATCCTCAGAAACAATCTCTGCCCCTGCCCTGCTCGATTCAAGAAGGAAAGCATTACCGTAGTCCCAAAATTTTGTTCCCCTCTCGGCAAGCTTGTTTATTGCGGATACATGCCTTACTAGTGAATTCTGAACAGATTTTCTGAACTCTTCTGGATTTTCTCGAATAAGTGAATGTCCCTCTACGAGAGTATTACCTACAGGGATATATCCCCCCAGCCATGGATTGTGCAGGCTAGTCTGATCACTTGCCAGGTCGGGGGTAATGCCCCTATCTACTAGGAACTCAAGCAAGTCAACTATATTTCCTAGATATCCCAGTGAGGCTGCCTCACCTTTAGATATAGCAACCTCAGCACGATTAGATAATTCTTCTAAATCTTCATATAATTCATCTAGCCATCCCTGAGAATGTCTTTTGAAAGCTGGTTCTGGATCAATCTCCGCAACAATACAAACAGCCCCTGCAATTACCGCTGCTTTGGGTTGTGCGCCGGACATCCCCCCTAGACCCGAAGTAACATATAGAACACCGGATAGTCCATGCTCAGAAGTCCTACCAAGATATTTTCGTGCTGCATTGAGGATTGTTATTGCGGTACCATGAACAATTCCTTGGGGACCTATGTACATGTAAGATCCGGCAGTCATCTGTCCGAATTGTGATACCCCCATTGCACTCATCCGTTCGTAGTCATTTTGAGTAGAATAATTAGGAATGACCATACCATTGGTTACTACGACCATCGGAGAATCTTCGTCAGACGGGAATAATCCCAGAGGGTGTCCAGAATATATTACTAAAGTCTGATTTTCATCCATTCTACTAAGATAGTCCATCGTTACAAGATATTGAGCCCAGTTTTGGAAGACTGCTCCGTTTCCCCCATATGTAATCAATTCGTGAGGGTACTGAGCTACATCTGGATCTAGGTTGTTTTGAATCATTAGCATAATAGACGCGGCCTTCGTACTATTGCATGTATATTCGGATAATGGCTTTGCCTTAATCGTATGAGCAGGTCGGAATCTAAACATGTAAATATGACCGAATTTATCTAGTTCTTCTAGGAATTCGGGAGCTAAGATGGAATGCCATTTTTTTGGAAAATATCTAAGCGAGTTTGCAATTGCCAGTCTACGTTCATTTTCATTCAAAATCATTGGTCTTATTGGTGCGTGAGCTACTGAATTGTCAATTTCCCGAGCGGGTGGTAAGGAACTTGGTATCCCATATGGGGAGTTGATTGAATCTGTCATATCCATTTCAGCCTCTCATTTACTTTCAAATTTATATTCCTTGCAGAGTTTTTTGAATCCAAAATAACTTGATTAAGCTGAGAACTAATATATTCAACATCATCTCCTTCAATGAAGTCCAAATTAATTTTAACATTGAATGACGCTATTTTAACAGATGAAAGACACAACTCAGCAGCTGATGCGAGATCTGTCAGCGCATTAGGATTACAAGACACGCACAAACCCTCAAGACTAGAAAGAAGACTAAGGGCGCTAATTGCAGTATCTAAGGGTGCCTTGGCTGCACCTATCGTGGCTTCTCTAATTGCTAAAGACCTAGCATATTGGTCATCTACTGTATCCTTAGTCATCCTGTATGCCGACATAACTGAGTCGAACGCTTCAGCGTCCGAATGTGCGAGTCGTAACGCATTATTTACACCATCAGTTGAATCCAAAATAACTTGTTCGGCAACCTCATGGCCACCTGCCCACTTCTCTTTCCCCACCGTAAGCCGAGCTACCATTAGTGCAAGAGAATGAGCATGAGCCAATGACAGAGCAGCTACTGATCCGCCACCAGGAGTTGGATCTGAAGATCCGATCGATTTGAGGACCTCGGCATATCCGCTATTCAATTTACCACCTTCTTTGAAATAGCCCATTCAATAATACATGAGGTAGGATCAAAATCTTCTAACCTATCAAGCATCAAGCCTTTGATTGCACTTTCTACCAGAGAAATCTCATCTTTTTGTCCTTTGATTCTTGAATAAAAGTTCCCCGCTAATACCATTGCTTCCAGCGGAACTAGTCCCACTAACTCCCCGGCACTCACATTAAGTCCGATTTCTGATGCTTGTTCTCGAATTGCCTCGGTGACCACATGCAGACCAGTCTCTTTGTAATCAAGAAGATTCATTGATACTTGTGCTGTAGATTCATTGAACATCCAACCTGCAGCTTGTAATGATTGGAATAATCCCGGGTTTCTGAGTGGCTTTCCATCATCTCCTAGAATTTTTTCACCATTTTCATTCTTGACTAGAGTCCCGCTTGTCCTGATTTTGCCTGCTATGACGTTCGCCTTTGACTTATCATCAGTATCTAGATTTACATTGAATGCTATCAATATCGATCTCGCACCAGTAGCGGTAGCTCCTAGCTTAGGATTGAATTTCTGGGGTCCAAAGTCCGGGGTCCAAGATGAGGTTGCAAGCTTTTGTTCTAGGCCCTCATACTCTCCCCTGCGAATATCTGGAAGGCGAATTCTCTCAGGTATTCTTGCTGCATCTGCATAAAGGAATACAGGCAAATCTAATTCTTTTGAAATAGCTTCACCGTACCTCTCAGAAAGTTTGACACAATCATCCATAGTTACTCCATTTATTGGAATAAAAGGTACTACGTCAATAGCACCCATTCTTGCATGTTCACCTGTGTGATTACGCATATCAATTAGTTCTGAAGCAATGATCGTGCATTCAATTACTACACTCAGGACCTGTTCAGGATCTCCCACCATAGTTACTACAGTTCTATTAAAATCGGAACCCATGTCAATATCTAGTAAAGTTACAGAACTAGAGTCACGAATAGGAAGGGTAATCTGACGGATTATTTCACGATCTTTTCCTTCACTAAAATTAGGCACGCATTCAACTAGTCGCATTTCCATATGCTTTGGGGAGGCACTATTCGTCAAGAGATTTTGCTTATGTGTACAGTCCCTCAGGTCCTGAATTCGAAGTTCCTATACGCTTTTCCTCCACCTTATTAATCGCATTTATGAAATCCCTCTTACCCGTAGATTTTTTACCACTAGATATAGCTGATATTCCAGCTTCTAGAACCACGGATTTTATGTCAGCTCCACTGAAACCTTCTGTAATCGAAGCAAGCAATCTCTTATCGACAGCTTTCGATAGTGGCATCTTGCTCGTGTGAACTTCAAAAATTGTCTCTCTTGCTTCTAGGTCAGGTATTGGGATCTCGATAATTCTGTCAAATCTACCCGGTCTTAGTAAGGCTGCATCGAGTAATTCGGGTCTATTTGTAGCTGCAATCACCTTAACATTATCCAAACTATCGAAGCCGTCAATTTCCGAAAGTAGTTGCATTAATGTTCTCTGTACCTCTCTGTCTCCTGAGGTTGCTACATCAAGTCTCTTAGAACCGATTGAGTCAATCTCGTCGATGAAAATAATCGATGGAGCCTTCTGCCTAGCCATCTCAAATAACTCTCTCACCATCCTACCACCCTCACCAATGTATTTTTGAGCTAACTCAGCACCTACTAAACCAAGAAACGTAGCACTTGTGGAGTTAGCAACGGCCCTAGCTAGCATCGTCTTACCAGTACCAGGCGGACCTGTCAACAAAACGCCCTTTGGAGGTTCAATTCCAAATTTTTTGAAGGCTTCGGGATTCTCAAATGGAAGTTCGATGGCTTCCCGAATATCTGAGATCTGCTGGTCCAAACCTCCTATCGACGAATATTCAACCTTAGGAGCTTCTATCATCTCAGAATTACTAACTAAAGGATCCCAAGAGTCAGAAAGTATTTCCACCACGGATAGAGTATCTTGATTTAGAGCAACTCTTGCTCCGGGTTTAATTTTAGACGTATCGAGCCTTCGGTTTACAGAAACAAGGAAAACCGTGCCATTTGAACTTCTTACTATGGCCTGTTCATTACTGTAATCTTGGACATATCCTACAATTAAAGGTGGATTCTTGATATTACTCAATTCTTCCTCTAACCGACTTGCTCTTTTTTTCATCTGGGCGAATTCATTTTCGATGAATAATTTCTCTGTAAGTAATTGGTGGGCTTTATCTGAAAGCTCCTGAAAATCTTTGGAAAGTCTATCTAATGCTTCCTTGTTGTGATTTGATTTTTCCAATGTTTCTGGGAGAGGATTCTGATCATCGGCCTCACTCGCCATATTCGTGACAGTTAATGCACACTTATGACCTCTGCGAAGGACTATTGCGGTGTTTTCATTGCGGATTGTATGGGTGCATGCGAATTATGTGGAAAGGAAGGTGTTTCCACGAAAAAGGCGACAGTTACACAGGCCCTACTGGAATGCTGTAACCGTTGTATAGAATCTCTTGGGCTAACTGTAGAGAGAGAGGCAATTAATTTGGCCTTTGAAGAACGCAAAGAAAGTCGGGTTATCGGAAGGGGCGTTAAAGGAATAGACATTATGTCAAAAGAGGAAATGGAGCTGGCTGGCGATTTTCACACAAGAATTAGGGAAGCGAGAATAGGGAAGGGACTTTCACAAGAGAATTTAGCTAAGAAGATGAATGAAAAGATTGCTGTAATTCAGAAGGCAGAAAATGGAATTCGTCCGACTGATACACTAATTTCTAAGTTCAGCAAAACTCTTTCAATAGAGCTATTTGTAGAGAAGCTGCCTAACAATCATAGATTGGTCGTTTCAAAGGATGACAGACAATTGACGATATCGGACGTAAAGGATCAAGATGTTCAGCCCACTTCCAATAGGAGAGTTAGGAAAAAAACAAGACGTTTTGGGGTTTCTAGGTCTGGTTCTCGTTCAAGGAGAAAATAAAGTGTTGGAAGTTCCGTTGCATGTCATTCACCTTGACCAGGACGATCCGAGAAAATGCACTGCAAGAAAACTTCATTCAATGGGATTAGTTCAAATGCATGATTCTTCTTTTGCTTCTCCGAGAAGGGGATTTCTTCTAGACCCCCAAACAGATGTCGTTTTTGGCCCCGAGGATAGGACGCTTGCTAAAATGGGCGGATCATTAGTCGTTCTAGACTGCTCGTGGAAAAAAATTGATCATGCTTTATTAGAAATTAAGGGAAGGACGAAATTACAATCCAGAAAATTACCAAAACTACTGCCGGCCAACTCAGTTTCGTGGGGCAAGATTGGGAGGCTATCTTCAGCAGAGGCTCTGGCAGCATCCCTAAGCATTCTTGGTTTCGAGGAACAAGCAATGAAGGTACTCGAAAAATTCCAGTTTGGAGAAGAATTTCTCAATTTGAATAAAGAGCCATTGCTAGCCTACTCTCAGGCAGGATCAAGAGAAGATGTGGAGATTATCGAAGGTCAGTTTTTCGATGATTGAATTTTGCCCGATTGGCCGGGTACCCGGCCAATCGGGTTACGTATTTCCGTCAGTAAAATAGTCTCTTATTCAAGAGTCCATCTTGGCTGCGTACCAGACCATCATTCCGAATGCGGTCTTGTTCACTAAGTCAGCTATGTTGTAGAGGATGTTCATGTCATCCGTACCCATTCCGCTGATCATATCGTTACCCATCATGTATCCGAGTGGGTAAATTGCCCACCCTACAGTAACGATCAATCTCATAGCGTCGAATGCGAACTTTACCCCTTCACTAGCAGATTCTGAAGCATCCTTAACGTCGCCTTGCCATAGGGCATACAGGATGTAACCCCATCCTGATAGACCGATGACGAACCAGATCTCGGTGCTTGAGTCTCCGAAGAGCTCCCATGCTCCTGACTCGCCGAAGAATCCGGCTACGAGCATGACAATCGATGCTCCCATGAGATTCCTGAACATGGCGAAGGTTGCGGCTCCGATAGCAGCCATGATGAGGTAGAATTCTACTACCTGGAGAGGCACGGTGATTAACCAGTCTATGTATCTGTAGACCAGTGGCGATCCAATTGCCCCCTCAACGCCGTATGAGTCTGCCCATACTTCCCTCATGTATGTGTAGTGGTACCATGCGATACCTGTGACCAATGCGGCCACAGTCATCGATGTCTTCCACTTATCATCCACATTCTGCCTCTCTACAAGGAAAAACACAGTTGATGCCAGCATCATCGCCGTAGCGAGCCAAAAGCTGATCCCAACCCAGTCATCCGTTGCAAGGGCAGTTGTCTCAGCGGCTACAGATGGTAAAGCAACCACTGCTAGAGCGATTGCGGCACCTATAGACGCGCCTCTCGTTATTCCCTTTTTGTTTCCATATGGAGCTGAATCCATGACACCGGCCCTGAATTTATTCTTATATAATCAAAGGTAACTTTTCTACACTAAGGTGCCAATTCGGTATGTTTATTGTTTTCCGAAGATATCAAAAATTAATCAGAGTATTCCGTTACCCTAACTCCGAGTCCTCCGATTTTTGAATCTCTCATCATAATCTTATCCATTTTTTTGTGGAACTCGTATTCCAAGTCAATATCCATTGCTAGAGAATGTCCGAGCAATAGAATGAGTAAATCAGCCAGTTCCTCTGCAATATGTTTCATTGGCTTACCTTTCGTTATCGCTGCAGAAAGCTCTCCAAGCTCTTCCACGGTAAGAGCGATTCTATAACCCATGTCGTGTCCTCGGCTCTCTTCGGAAGCAAAAGAGTGCTTGTGATGAAAGACAGCGACTCTCGACATCATCGTTGACCATTTATCATCTGGAAGATTTTTTTCTTCTAAACCAATCCAATCTTCTAAACTTACTCTTCTCGACATATTAATTTCGAGGAACAGTTGGGCAAAAGTAATTTCTACTGATTTATGGTTTGAAGTAACCCGATTATACATTTTGAGACGATTTTTTTTGCCGATGAGGCTTTCGAAGATACCCCCTCATGATCAATCTTTGATTTGGGATTTTGAGGATCCCTTCCAGCAGCCCAATTTGAGGAACAAAGTAATGAAATGTGAGGAATATCCAGTTCGGAGACTAAACGCTGTTCGGGACCTAGGGTCATCCCAACTACTTGTGCACCCAACTTCCCTAATGCATCAATTTCTGAAGGACTCTCGAATTGTGGCCCGACGCATTGTGCTACGACCAATTCATTTGGAGCGGAACCCTGCTCTGTATTCAGTATGGCTTCGCATATAGATGATGCGTGACTGTCGAAAATTAGAGTCCGATCAGAATGTTTTGCATCGAAATCATGGAAAGTCCATGGGGAATTAGAAAGATCTAGTACATCTCCAGCTAATCCAACTTTTCCAGGGGGAAAATCTTCTAACATAGTCCCAACTGAGTTAATACTGATAATAAGGTGTGGATTTCCTGAAACGGCGGCATGAGCGTTTGCTCGATGTTCTATCATATGCGGAGGAGTCCGATTTCTCCCTTCTGAATGGTGTCTGTCTATAACGATGATTTCTCCAAAATCTGTAGTTACGTAAGAAATAGGTACTGGGCCCCAAGGAGTATCGACATTCATTACTTCGTATTTTGAGGGGTAGAATGAAGCTAGTGTTTCTGGGAATGTACTCATTCCTGTACCGCATATTACCGCTATACGGGGCAATTGCTCACTCCTGAAGTCTTGAAATTAGTTCTGCCTTTTTCCCTGAAACAGGCTTCCCTGCTTCTTTCAGAAGTTCCTTCAATTGGGGCACTGTCATAGATTTATAGTCAACAGAATCTTCCGGTGACTGCTCTGATTCATTTTTTGAATCCTCAGTATTGTTTTCTTGGACTTCATCAACTATTTCTGAATCTTCTGCACTATCAGCATCTTCAGTAACTTCATCCTGATCTAGTGATTTCTCTTTCGATTCCTGTTCTCGCTTTTTTATCTCTTCCAATGTAGGGCCGTCGTCGATAATTACGCCATCTTGTATAAGCTGACTGCGTCTGAAGAAAACGGAGCGAACGGGCTGAATTTTCGTTATTTCCTTGGTAACTGTTTCCTCTAGGGAACCATCCATCAATGCCTTTTGGACGGAGATCCAAGTAGACTTTGAACAGAATTGTATTACTACATTCCTAGCCGTACTTCTTGTCTCCTGCTTTTGGCTGGCCTTAACTCTTGATCTAGTAACAATGAAGGGTTTTATTCTGATGAAGAAACCGTCATCAGTCACTACGTCTATGGTATCGTCAATCTTTCCTCGGTCCCTTCTGATCTGTCTTCTGACAAAATCCTTCATCACATCGTGGCCGACAAATTCAGTAAGCGCATCATTGCCAACTACTTCTTTTACTCGAAATTTAATCTTAACATGCATTTTGGTAAAGTCACCATCGAGTTCATTTTGCATGATTTCGTAGGGCCTTCCCAAAAGCATCGTTTCCTCTTCTGCGAGAGTTTCACCAATTACCTTGAATGACCATGGGTTTCTCGGGGCTCTAATCGAATACCAGCGCTTTGCCTTCCACTTATCTTTCTGCCTTCTTGCGGCTGCTCTGGCTGATGCTCCCTTGGCCATTGTATCGACTCCTACGTTTCGGGGGCTGCCCCATTTGCGAGCCGTCCGACCTAGAACCAGTATTTGAACGGAGTGCAACTAAGAGAAATCATATCTGGGTGCAATTGAATACATATGTGCTTGAGGGAGACATATGGGATTGCATGGTGGGGTGTGGAGAGTCTACTCCAGTGCAATTGATGATACAGAAATTATCCGCCAATCACTCAGCTGGCTATGCGGAAGTGGGGTTCTAGTTTCAATGAATTATGATAAATCCTCGATAGGAGCAAAAATGTGTATTTTCGAATGTAAGTTGAAATCAAGAGAGGCTGAAGAATCCCTGATGAGGATCGACCCTGAATCGATAAAAACAATACTTCATGGGGATATAGCCGCTAGAATTGATGACGAAAAAAATTTCCATATACGATTGGATTTAAGCGGGCTTGTTTCTGGAGAGGCAAAAATATGTGAGCATAATTATCCATCGGTAGTCAAGGGAAAATTCAAGCTTGAAGTTTATCCGGGCCAGGAAGCAACGGAAATAGCAGAGAAACTACTAAGTTCAATGGTAAATTAAACTAATATTCATATGCAAGTTATCTTCTGGCACTTACGATATGACTCACGTGGTAACTAGCGCCTGTGTGCGCTGTAAATACCAAGATTGCGTTCATGTCTGTCCAGTAGAAGCATTTAGGGAAGCCGAAGAATATCTTGTCATCGATCCGGACGAGTGCATTGACTGCGCTGCTTGCATTCCTGAGTGTCCTGCAGAAGCGATCTATGCAGATGTCGACCTACCGGAAGAGGAAATGAGCTGGTTAGAGAAGAATGAGGTAGAGGCATTAGATCTCCCGCTTGCAGAAGGGGACTCACCAGTTCTTGCCGATTAAAAATTCAGAAGCTTTGGTGAACATAGGTTCATGAATGAGCTCCCAGAGGGAATGGTGTGCCGGATAGATTAGATTTGGGAGAAATGCGTCACGGGACTGAGCTTCTGAAAAGGGGCTTCGCCAAGATGCAGGAGGGCGGCGTGGTAATGGACGTGGTAACTCCAGAACAAGCGCATATTGCAGAAGATGCCGGAGCAGTCTCGGTAATGGCATTAGAGAGAGTTCCTGCGGATATCAGAGCATCAGGAGGAGTAGCCAGGATGAGTCATCCGACGCTAATCAAAGAGATCATCGAAACTACTAGTATCCCAGTAATGGCAAAGGCGAGAATAGGACATGACGAAGAAGCAAGAGTGCTAGAACATCTCGGTGTGGACATGATTGATGAGTCAGAGGTATTGACACCTGCAGACCCATTCTACCATATCGCGAAGAATGACTATACAATTCCATTCGTTTGTGGCTGCACGAGCCTAGGAGAAGCAGTACGTAGAATAGCAGAGGGGGCAGCGATGATTCGTACTAAGGGAGAGGCGGGGACTGGGAACGTCGTCAGCGCAGTGAAACATGCTAGACTAATTGAGGCAGAAATCGGATTTTTATCTAGAAGCGAAGATGATGGAATTGAAAAAATCGTTGATCGCGTAATGAATGGATATAAGAGGCTCGAAGATTCCTCTGATTTAGGAGTGGAAGTTGATGTCACACCATTCGGGGGAATTGATGAAATTCGTAATGAGGTAACATCCGTATTGGAAGAAGTAAGCAATATTGGAAGACTTCCGGTAGTAACTTTCTCTGCAGGAGGGATTGCAACACCCTCAGATGCATCTCTTATGATGAAACATGGGATGGACGGTGTCTTCGTTGGATCTGGAATCTTCAAGAGTGCGGAACCGAAGACTACAGCAGAGGCCATAGTCCTGGCCACCCATCATTTCAATGACCCTAGTGTGATAGCGGAAGCGAGTGAAATGGTAGGAGAGGCAATGCCCGGATTAGAAATTGAAAGTCTAGAGATTAGACTGGATGAGAGAGGTTGGTAGTTACCTCTTTCTGCCACGTGATGTTCCTAGTTTCCTAGAGGTCCTCTTGGAGGATTTAGTTTCAATATCTCCTGCCCGGTTATTTTCAGAAGATACGGTCCCCCCAAAAGAAATGGGTGTTCCCTCCAGAAGTCTGGCAGTCAGCGAATCTGCAAGTTTGTCATCTTCATCGGGCCTCTTCAGTGATTCTCTTACGGATTTGTTGTGGTCTTGTACTAGTCTTTCTCTCTCCTTGAATTGTGATTTTATTTCATCTCTAATTTCATTGACCTTTGAGAGTAACTCGACGACTCCCTTATGGCACTCATCGGCTTTTTCTCTCTCTTCTTTGAATAGTGAATGTAGACGATCGCTTTCACCCCTTAGGAAATCTCTTTCCTCGAACATCGGCTTAATTTCTTTCCAGATTTCGTCAGCCAACTTATTTTGTTCTAGCATAAGTTTGTGTTCGTTGTCGGCTTCTGCTCTCAATCTCTGAATCGACTCATCCATATCATTGAGGTCTATCGAGATAATTTGATGATTTTCCACTTCAGGAATCAATTTATCTCTTTCAGAAATTAGAGAACGAAGCTTCTTTATCAGCGAGTTCTCTTTCTCAAGAGACATTGTTCCATCTGTCATTATCCTGTTTTCAATTTTCTCTATCTCACCAACAGTCTCGGATAATTGAATTACCACGGATTTACCCGGACCGTCATTACGCCTACCCTTTTTCCTAGAAAATATCTCTCTGATACTCTTCTGGATTTCATCCCTTCTTGCTTGATGAATTTTTGATTGGGCGCGTATGATCTTCTGCTCCTCCATCTTCGAATTTATTGAGTCCCTAATTTCTTTCCCCTGATTATTGACAGAATTTCTTGAGTCAGCTGCACGTTTTGCGGCATCATTATGGGATTCTCTCTGATTCCTAATCCTCTTAAGCTTAGATTCCATTGCATGGAGTCTTGTGCGAAGATCGTCATCCTTGGGGACGTCATTCTCCATGGGCATGGGAATGGACCCTCCTTATTGAAGAGAACTAAAGTCCGAGAATATTAGCTGCAAATGGAATAACTGGTGATATAATAGCTAAAACTGCACCAATCATGAATACTGCTCCGGTGGTCATCCTAAGTCTGGTAAACAGATCTGATCTGACTTGGGAAGTAAGCACTTTACCAGAAATCAGGTTCCCAGAAGAGTCCTCTAATCTTACAGTAACTGTAGATTCTCCCATCGAAGAAGGTATCATTGTTTGCCAGACAGTCCTAGATGCGTGCATGGATTCTGACATTTGATCATAAATTGGTTTTTCAGAGACTTTTCCACTTTGAATGGGATCTGCCCGAAGACTGTATACACACTCATTTGGACGGAAATCAGGAGTCTGGACCCTGAGTTTTAGATTCTGCCTTTCACCGGTGTAGTTCAATACAGTAGCGAATAGATTCGCCTGACCGAGTGTCAAGTTTTCCATATCTACATCGAACCAAATTCCTTGTTTAACCGGATTTGATAGGTGCATTCTCAATCTGTCATTTAGTCTAAAAAAGGGTGCACATCTCTCCCTAGCGTGCATCAGAAGTCTGTCTAGAGTTTCCTCTCCTAGTTCGGGGTGATTGATGATCTGATCGATAGTCTTAGAGTCTACTAATGAAGTTAGAGCCAGGTGGAACTCGTCTTCATCTATTACACCAGAACGGAAAAGATCTAGGGTCTGGAGAAGATATTCCTGAAGATCTGTGAGTTTCACCCCTCTTTGTAAGTCCGATGAGAAGGATGAGACATACTTGGAGAATCTAACAGCAAGCATCGGATCGACATGCGCTCTAATGACATCAGTATATGGGCGGTTAAGTAGAGCTGGATGCATGGGTGGTGAAAATGCTTGTAGAAGGCCCCAAGGATTTACAGTATTGAAGCGAGGTCTTTCAGAGACGAGGTATACGCTATGTCCAGAAAGAAGAGCCCCTGTAGACAGGGCAATTAGAACGGGTATCCCTTCAGTATCGGTAGTGAAGTTTAATGCAAGAGAAAGAAGGAAGGTTGCCGTAATCATTAATGATGTTGTAATATTTAATTGGTTAGAGGCTCCGTCTATTACCGCCTTCATCTCACTATATCCATGAGCACTTCTGAATGTGATTCCTGAGGAAGTTATCTCCTCAGTTTCAATCTGGAATATTCTTTTAGTGACCCATAGTAGATAATGCAAAACAAATAGAAGCAAAAGGTCTGCAACTAAGATTACTAATGCCAAGAGGTAAATGGAAATTGAGAACGAAAGATCGAGGAAAAGTTCTCGGACACTTCCTACCCACCACGATGGATCTTCCCCTCTGTGAGCCTGTGCCAGGCCGAAGAGGAATACTACCAAAATAGGCAAGAATAGGATTAATCGGGCTCCTCTGCTTATAATCAAGTCGTCGAGACCGTATAGTAATGCCTCGCGAGCTTTCAGAGTGTCTTTGTAAGAATCGGGTGTTTCTTTACCCAATTTACCCTTAATAATATTATCAATTTCAGGGGCTGGTGGTGTTTCATTATTCAGAGCGGCGACCATGGAGTCTATGTCTGAGTCTAAGTCAGCTAGGTCTTCTTGTATCGTAGTTTCATTCATGATCATCACCCATTGATATCACCCTGACTATAACGCACATTGAAATTCCTGGCGACAAGGATAAATGATTTTTGTCGAATAAAAGGTTTCCTTCTGATTTGGAAATTTGGGATCCTGGTGAAATTCCTACTTCCCTGAGTGTAATAATATCGACATCTGAGAGAAGTATCAGCTCAACTATTGAAGTAGACATATCTGGAAGACTAGAAAGTGGTAGAAGGTCGCCAATTCCAAAAGTTTCAATCGAGCGTTTCACTCCTGGAATTAGTTCCCCTTTAGGGTTAGTTTTTGGGAATCCAAGCATCTTATCCAAAGCCATCTCTAATTCCTCATTAACCGCGTGTTCCATCTTATTAGCAGTCCCAGTAATATCGCCATTAAAGCCGATAACTTCGGAAAGTAGAATCTCCAAAAGGCCCTCACGCCTTTTTATTCTAGCTGCAAGTTGGAACCCATCTGGCGTAAGTCTACAACCCCTGTATGGGATATGGGTAACCATTTCCCTATCTGATAGCCTTTGAATCATCTCTGTAACAGAGGCTGCAGAAACACCCATTAATTCTGATAATTGAGTAGTTTTCACGATGGCTTCAGGAGTACTAGAATGTACTTCAAAAATTTTCTTCAGATAGGATTCTTCAATTGGGCTGAAATCGGACATTTTACAGCTCACCTTTTTCCGCTAAGAATTCTGTCCTGCAGATTGGACAACGTGACATTGTGGGCCGTTTGTCGAGAGGTACTCTCAAAGTTTGTTCGCATTCGGGGCAATTTAGATTAGGGCCCGAAGATTTTACAACCTGAGGCTCATTCTTTTTTTCTCCTACGATGAACTCCATGGTACAAGAAGGGCACTTAACTGCACCTACGTGTTCATGTGGGACCATCAATCTTTGATCACAATAATTACAAGAAATTTCCTTTTTTGAAATAGCTCCGGAAGATTTGGCTGATTCCGTTGTTTCTCTCATTCTGGCGTTAGTAACAGAGGGTGTCTTTGTAGAGACTGCCCTCCAAATAAAGGTCCCTAACATAATTACCACAATACCAGAAAATGCTCCTATGGTGGCCGAGAAAATATCAAAAGGAAGTTCGAGACCTTGGTCTTCTGTAATTGACTCAATAGAATAGTCTGATTTGGCTGAAACATCTCCGGCGTTCCATTGAGCTCTGAAATCGACATTAGAGCCATCGGGCCATGAAGGGATCATAATTTGCGTAGAAATGGAAGAACTTGGATTTACCGGTTGAACAACTACCTCATTGACAATTATGTTTTCGGAAAGGAGTATCAGACGTAAATTTCCAGACGATGTGCTAAATTCACCATTATTTTGAAGAGTAATGGTGGCAATTACGGATTCGCCTTCGAGTGGCTTAATTGGGTCAAAGGATGCACTAATCGATAGTGAAGAGGGGTTTACTATGGGCATTAAAATATCTAATTGAGAGATATTTGTAGAGGACTCATTTACCTCCCAACCAGATGGGGTAGCCTCGATAAATAGATAATCCACTAAAGGATTACCCAAGTATAGTTCGATCAACCTCCTGCCAGGTTCGACTTCAACCGAAATCTGCTGTAAATTATGAACCGATCCTTCGAAACCAATTTTTGAAAAAAGTTGTATTTCCCTAGGTCTTCCTTCGGACAGAAATATTGACAATTGGACAGAAAGGCCATTATCTTCGTCCCAAACATAAGATTCTATAGCTGTCTCCAGAGTCTGTCTTTTTGAGGCTTGGATTGTAAACTGGCCAACTAAATCAGAATTTTCAATTTCACCATTAATTGTTAGGATTGACCAATTAAATGAGTTTACTCCGCTGATACTAGGATAAAAAGATGTAGATATCTCTCTGGTGGAACCGGGTGAAATCGCTACAGGATTACCTGTAAAATTTTCACCCGAATCTAGGTTTTCCAATAAAAGCCAGGCAGAACCACTGATATTTCCTGAGTTGCTAACCAATACAGCAGCACGCATGGCATCTCCAAGATGTGCTGGCTCTCCAGAGATTAGAACTCCGGATTCCCCGGATGAAGTGAAGTTTGTAGATTCGGCTGAGTATTTTTCACTAATTTCAGAAACCAAGAAGGGTCTAGGTTCATAATTTTCATATGAAAATGGTGCTAATAAAATCGCCACATATAGGGAGACGAAAATATGAAAATTGTTCCTCATCAATTGACGCTGTGATGACCATCGTATCAATCAAACGCAAAAAAAATTCACTCCATATGGCTTTATGATGGGTATTTGCTCCCACGGAACATAATATGGACACTGAGACTCTTATGCAAGTTCTTCCCAAGGAATTGGGGGGCTTGTTATTGCAACGTAGGATTATGCTGAAAGATACTCTGCCAGGAGTAATAAGAAATCTTGAGGCAGAGGAGGATCAAATCCTTCCCAAGGTTGAGCGTCTAAATTCTTCATTTAATCAAGCTAATTCCAAGGTAGTTAAGGAAAAGAAAACCAGAGATCAAAATCAGGCAGATGCGAGGAAACTGATCCCACAAGTAAAATCTATCAAGAAGAAATTAATTGATTCTGGTGGAATGATTATATTAGATCCCAAATGGAAAAAGGAAAAGTTGATTGAAAAAATTGAGGAAATAGAGCATAGAATTGAAACCTCCGCTTTGGATCAAAAATCTGAGAAGAAATTATTAGATCAAAGGAGAGCTTTAGTTTTAGAAAATGATAAATGGCTTAGAAATAGAAAGGAATCTAATCCTGAGATGATTGAGTATCTGGAAAAAAGTAGGAAAATGTCTAGTCTTTTCAAGAAAGCTGACAAGGCCCATTCGAAGATGATTGAAGCAGTAAAAAAGGCTCAGCCTCTGTACGAAAAAATGTCTATTGCTGATAAGGAGCTCAAAGATATTAGGAGTCAACTAGATAGGGCCAAGGAATTACTTTCCCAAAGTGACAAGGCGATTAGATATTGGCAGAGAAGGTTGGATGAAGGATTTGGAGATCTTGGGCCTGGTTATAATGATCTCCTCAGAAATAAGAGAAGAGTAGAGAAGGGGGGTAATTCCTCATTCGCAAAGACAACGGGCAAAAGGTCCAACAAAGTATCGGAGGAAGAATGATGAGCGAATCCAAAATTGATATCTGGGATGATTTAACTGGGATGAAGGGGGAGAAAATTTTAGAGATGAAGAAAGAGAAGAAGGCGCTTCTAAATTCTTTACAAATTCGACTTAATGAGCTCCGTTCTGAAAGGAAAGAGCAAGTACAAATTGTAAAATCACTTAGATCTGTAGTCGGTGGTGTTGAGGCTTCCGATTCTGGTAGAAAGAAATTATTGAGTCAATTTCACAATCATAGAAAGAAATCCCAAAAGCATAGAGAATTTCGTGATACCATCAATAAACGTATACCTCCACCATCGAGTATCCTCCAGGAGTGGCTCAAGGAGACCTATGAAGGTCTCACTAAGGTTGCTAACGATTTGACTGCAGTACAAATGCTTAATCCTGAACTTTCAGCGTTTAGCAGATTTTTTGAGATTCAAGCATCGATAAAAATAAAGAGAGAGGCTGAGACATCCCATGAAAAATACGTTTCTTGCCTAGGGGAAATGCGCAAAATATCTTCAAAATTAGATAAAAATAAAGATATTGCTAAGAAGACAGTTTCAGAATTAAAAGAAAATATAGAGATTGAAGAAGATAAAATCAGCAGGAAGGAGATTAGGAAAGTTAGCAAGGGAATATCGTCCATAGATGGAGAGATAGACAGAACAAATATCGAAATCAAAGTCATTAGAAAGGAGGTTAAGAGAATCGAAAAATATTCCAGAGTCTCAATGGGAAGAAGTGGGGCAATAGGAGTTGGTGAAATTAGAAGTATAGCCGCAAAGGGGGGCTCTCTTAGTACAGAGGAGATGGACTTGATACTAGTTAGTGGTGGCTTGAAGACTATACCCGATGAAGTAAAAGAGGAGAATGCATCGAATTTACGCTCCAGAAAATCTAAGAAGAAAGGCCGGAAATTGGGAGTTTCTAGAAAAGGCAGTAGAAGGGGCAGTATTGCTGGAAGAAGGGAATAGAAGGCAGGATTAGCGGCATTGCTTAAATGTGAGTTCAAATTACGAGTGACACTGGTGTTCTAATGACCCTCAATGAGTCGAATTTAGATGAAATTTTTGAGGTTAAAAACGAGAAAGTTAGTGACAAGCTTTCGGAGTTTAAATCTCTTAGAGATGCACTAAACGAAAAGGTAAGGGGGCAACTAGATAGAAGAAATGAGATTAATCGTCAAGTAAAAGAATTAATCTTTGAAGTTCAGAAGCAAAAAACATTACGCAACGATGCGAATGGGAAAGTTGCAGATTTAAGAAAAATTAGGCTTGAAAAGACTAACGAATTGAAGAAATTAAGAATGAAACTAAGGAATACTGCTGACATGAAGGCAGACAAAAATAAAAGAAATGGGAAGGGAAAAAGTTCTCAGAAAATTAGAGAGCAAATGAATAAGTTAGAGTGGCGACATCAGACAGGTCAGATTGGTCCTAAAAAGGAGAAGGAGTTTTTCGCTACTATGAAAAGATTGCAAAATGAATTCAAGCTTATTAAATCAGAAGAAGATGCTAGTAGTTCAAGTATTCTGAAAGAAGTAAAACAGGCCGAAAAAAGGCAGCAGAAGGCGCATGACGCAGTAACTGATGCGTCTGAAAAATCAGAAGAAGCTCACTCTCTGATGATGGAACTATCCAATGAAGTGGATCGTTTAAGGGGTTTAGCAAATAATGAGCATATGACCCTAACCAGTACGAAGAATGATGCTGATATTTTGCATAATAAATATATTATCTCACTTAGATGTATTCATTCGATGCAGGATATTTTGAAGCTTTCAGGGGAAAAGAAACAAACTCCCGAAGACGAACGTGTTGATGTCACCGACCTAATGTCGAGACTGATGAAAGGTGACACACTTTCCGATGAAGATATGTTACTCCTTCAGAGAAATTAGGGTGAATACAGCCTTCCGTTTAGTCCATGAAGGATCTTCTCCTCTTCAAAGTGAATAATCCAACCTGGAACAAGAATTTTTTCTCTGGACATCGTTGCGTCTTCTTTATTGAATGACCACCGTTGAAGAAGCATGCTCCTAACAGTATCAGACTGGGTATTTTCATGCATTTCTGACTTCCTGCGGACATTCAAAAGACCCCCAACTAATTCTCTAAGGTTTTCTAGATTCAGCCAACGAGATTCATCTGGTCTCAAAATTCTAAGATGTAGTGAGTCTTGGAGTTCTCTAATATTCTCAATTTCTGAAATCTTATCTGACCAGGGGTCCTCGAAAATGTTCCATGAGCCTCTTTCTGATTCGCCATTAGGACCAATAATTTCTCCCTGGATAATCCAAAGTTTAGATTCTAGAAGTATAGGTGTTGAGACCAAACCTGACAATCCCCTCTGAGACATCCAGCTTGAGAGTTCAATTTGGGGTGGGAGAGTTTTCGTATTACAAGTATTGATTTCATTATTCTCAATTGTTTTTACCTGATCCTTCTTATGTTTTAGTCTGGCTTCCAAATCGCCAACAATAACTGCTTCTCCAATCCATTTAGTAATCTTCTCTGGGGGCCAGAATTCTATTTTCAGGGAATTGTCTATTTCAAAGCCTTCTTGTAATTCTCTCTCACTCAGAATCCAGTGGAAGCCTTCTGGTGCTTCTATAGTGAATCTTGTTATTTCACTGTCAGTGATAGGCAGAAGTCCCGCAGGTGCATGCCAAATAATTACATTACCAGAATCAATATTACTGAGTAAATCGGGTACTGAATCAGCTAAACCAAGAAAGGTGAATCCAGTTATGTCTTTTTTTTCTTTGATATCACGAAGATTGATGCTCCGCAGGGAAAGAAGATCACGTAGTGTTCTCTCCATAATTGCTTGGCATGGAGAGCGGATTATGAATAGAACGTCCTGAAATGGCAAAAGTATGACTTTTCTAAGTCATTGATTCGGAGCCAGTTGGAGTAATTCGCTTTGGCCGGCATCGAGGACACAAAGGGAACTAATGGGGAATGGTTTCCCACATGCTGCTCCGAGCTGCCTGTTTACCATGGTAACCTGATGTACGGGTACTGAAGGATGTGAATTCCTCAAATCATCAATGAATGACTCGGGACAATTGGCAGCGACTAGGACAAGCTTCGCAGACCCTTTGGAGCAATGAGAAGATGTTTGTCTCTGACCGAAGACTAATTTTCCAGTATTGATGCCTTGCTTCAACTGCCTTGCAATGTCCATTTAATCGCCTCAGTTACTTTCCTCTGGAATATAAAATAATTCGACGCTTCCCGTACCTAATGCTACAGGCTGACCAACGATAATATTCTCAGTAACACCAGAGAGCATATCCCTCTCTCCTATTACTCCTGCCTTCAGGAGATGCGTTACTGTGACTTCGAAGGCTGAACGAGCAAGAATTGAATGCTTTGTTCCACTGACTCCATGCCTCCCGATAGCTCTAACTTCGCCACCAGTCGTCATAACATCCGAGACCATGATTAGATGTCTGACATCAACATCCAGACCTGCCCCCTCCAGAGTATCCCACATCTCGTTAATGATCGCTTGGCGAGCTGCTTCAATCCCAAGGTAGTCATGAATTTCATTTATGTTATTGGTATATGTTCTGGATCTATCTATACCGTCAAATTCACTGACCTTAGCTAGATTGGAGCCAATAGTTGAGATATAATATTCGCCGGTTTCGGACATAGGCCCTTGTACAGTAGCTCTAGATATTCCTGGTAGCCCTTTTAGCCTGAGTTTCTTGATCTTATCTTCTAGCTGAAGAAGTGCAGTGTATGTGGGAGGATCGGAAGCTAAATCTGCTAGATCCTCTTCTTTCGATACCCCGGGTACAATTCTTAGAGATTTAGGTCTATCCTCATTATCAGCTTGGACGTAAAGCCTCAATGCTCTGGAAAGCTTGTCTCTTACCTCAGCTCCAGTCATTTTCTTCAATTTCATATTACTATTGTTAAGTTGGAGGCTAATATTCCTCTGAGCAACGTCAACGTCAATTGCTGCAATATCCATTGCAGTAGTTGTCTCTATCGATGCTGCAATGTCTCTGACTAACTTTTCATTGGTTCTTAGGGGTTTACCCTTAGAATTATTTTCGTCAAGATAAATTATCATCGTAGGCGTCTTTGGAACCTTCCTCGCATCAACAATCTCTATAATTCTGGGAAGTCCCTGTGTAACGTTAACTGTAGCGACCCCTGCGTAGTGGAAAGTTCGCATTGTCATTTGAGTTCCGGGCTCACCAATGGATTGAGCCGTAGTAATGCCAACGGCTTCGTGAGGGACAGCTCTAGCCTCTTCGTAGAAGCTATTTGCAGAATCTATAATCTTCCTTGCTTTGCCATCCGATACTTTCTTTTCACCTCTCTTCTGCAGTCCCTTGACTAATTCATCCAGCATCTTCGGAGTCATACTAGAACCACTGTCCTCTGCAGCCTTGGAAAGTTGTAAGAACATAGCATCCTCAGAATCTATATCTCTGATTAATTGCTTCATCTTCGATTCGTAGTCATAATCCTGAAGAGGCAGGGATCTCTTCATCCTCCTAGTCCTTGAAACCGTCCTCCTGCGAACAATAGTCTTCTCCGTATTTGCCGCAGAGGCTCTAGAAGATTTTGCCGAAGCAGCCATGACATCGTGAATCTTCTGTGAGGTTCCTGAGTCGATTCCGCAAATCTGAGCAATCTGACCTGGAGATAGGCCCTTGACGTCATCCCACTTCCGGTCATCAGCTAATTTGTGTGCATACTCTTCTTCAATTCCGAGATCCATTAACTTCTTCTTAGTCGCACTCTTAACTACCATCAGTTGGCACCTCCTAAGGCGTCATTGAGAACTTGATCTACATCGAAAGGACTGCCCTTTCTACTTCGAGCAGGGTCAGTACCGTCTTCACCATACTCAAACTGGATTATTCTGTTGGCGGTATTTCTCACTGATGTCATATCGTCATTGGCGACTTTCAAATCATCCATTGCATTGATTAGCCGTCTTTGCATATACCCTGACTTACTGGTCCTTACAGCGGTATCGACCAGTGATTCTCTACCTGAGACCGAGAGCATAAAGAATTCTGTTGGTTCTAATCCTCTTTTAAATGAGGATGAGACGAACCCCTTCTCCTTTGCCCCCTTGACCTTACGAGGGAAATGAGATAGAACTCTGTCCTGATAGCCCCTCTCTAGCCTCTTCCCTCTAACCTTAGGCTGCCCTATTGATCCTGCCATCATAGCAAGGTTGTCCATGGAACCCCTAGCACCGGATGTGGCCATAAGGACAGCAGAATTATTATCGCCAAGAAGAGCTTTTGCGACATTTCCAGTCTCTGCCTTTGCTTCGTCTAGTATAGTCAGAATATTCTCTTCTAGCGTCTCAAGAGGGGTTCTTCCCGGTCTTGGATCATACTTTCTACCATCTTTTCCAAATTTTTGGAGTTCGGAATCCACTTTGCCACTGGCTTCGGAATTAATTCTATCAATTTCATCCTTCGCTTCTGGTGGCAAGTCCTCATCATCAATACCTGTAGTGAAACCCATTGCAGTACAAATCGCGATAGTCATCTTTGTCATTTTATTAATGAAATCACCGCCTAGATCCGTACCATGAGTCTGAACTACGGCATCTAGTAGACGGCCATCTTCTGCACCGATACCTCTTTTGTCAATGGAGCCCGATACATCACCCTGGGTGACCTGTACGTCTTCACCGGCCCTATTTTTGAAGTTGAGACTGAAGCCATCTTTAACTAAAAGACTGAAAATTTCATTTCCGAGGAAACCTTCCTTACCATTTCTCTCAACGGATTCCGGCAAGTCCCCCTCCCAACCTATTGAACTCAGAACATCCATAGCGGCATGTGTTGGCAAGAATGCTTCCCCATGAGTTAGAAGATAAGCACCAGTAATGTGATCATGTATTCCTCCGATTACACTACCTCCATAACGTGGAGAAATAATGTGTTCCTGAACCCTCATCAATATCCTTGCTTCGGCTCTAGCTTCTTCGCTCTGGATAACGTGTAAGTTCATTTCGTCGCCATCGAAATCTGCATTGTATGGCGTGCAATCTGCAAGGTTGAATCTGAATGTCTTCCCCTCCATTACCCTGATTTCATGGACCAGCATGGACATCCGATGCAATGAAGGCTGTCTGTTGAAAATGGCAACATCTCCGTCAATGAGATGCCTTTCTACTACTACTCCTGGGCGAGGGTTACCATCCCTATCGTATGTGCTAAGTCGATCTTCAGTTTCAGTCGGGTAAACATTTCCATGCTCATCCTCAATTTCGGGACTACCGCAGTGAGGGCATTTTACTTCTAGGTGTTCGGGAAGATATTCATCGGGATTCTCGACCTCCCACTTCCACCGATGATGGATGATTGCGTCAGGATCGTTCTCAGGGAGAGGTTTTCCGATTTCATTTTCTCCTTTCAGATTTGAAAGAGTTGAGCCTAAGTCAACACTCCACTCGGGCACTAAATCATCAGTAATCGGATCCCTTCGCATCTGTTCCTTCAGTACTAGTCCTGGAAGGAAGTTTGGAGCTGGAAGAACCTCATTCAGGTCTGGCCTATATCCCATGTAGGGCTCTTCTTCGCTGCCGCAGTGACAATCGGGATTTAGGCACCTAAATCCTGACCATATGAACTTGGTGCGATCTGTAATTCTCACCCTAAATCTATCCCCTCTAATTATGTAGTTTACCCCAGGGTGTACATCTGGGCCACGGAGGATCATCTGTCTGAGTTGCTCTCTATTCCTACTTGTGGCCCTTATTGGTACTGTCAACTCTTTAGCAGTTTTAACGGGGACGCCTACCTCGTTAATACCTAAATTTGGATCTGGGCTGATTACGGTTCTTGCGCAGAAATTGACTCTCTTTCCGGAAAGATTGCTCCTGAATCTACCCTCCTTTCCCTTCAACCGTTGTGAAAGAGTCTTCAATGGCCTTCCAGATCTGTGCCTTGCAGGAGGAATGCCACTAGTCTGGTTGTCAAAATATGTGGTACAGTGGTACTGCAGTAGCTCCCAGAGGTCCTCCACAATTAGTTGTGGTGCTCCAGAGTCCCTATTCTCTCTTAGTCTCTGATTAATTCGGAGAACGTCTACTAATTTATGTGTTAGATCATCTTCAGATCTGTCTCCGCTTTCGAGAGTAATAGAAGGTCTAACAGTAATTGGTGGAACTGGGAGGACCTTCATGATAGTCCACTCTGGTCGGCTAACATCTTTCTCCATACCTACGAAAATCAGATGTTCGTCAGGAATCTTCTCCAGCCACTCTCGAATATCTCGTGCGTTAAGTTTGTGTTCGCCCTTATCGGCCTTTTTCTCCTTAAATGTCGTAGGCTTATCAAGGATTATTTTTCCTTGTTCTGCTCCGCAATGCATGCAAATTGCTCTCTTAGCACCGGCACAGATATTCTCGATATCCTTGATAATCTTCTTGAATTCTCGACCTCCGACTCCATGTTTCAGAATGATGTCATTAACTCTATCCCTATAGTAATCCTGCTCAGATTTTTCAGGATCTGTTGGATGGGTCTCCGGAGCGTCCAGTAGAAGTGCTTTACTACAAGAATTGCATGTTGTCTTTAGACATGTCTTGATTAGCCCAGTAAAGCCTATGTGCATCACGGGTAATTCCAATGCAATGTGCCCGAAGTGACTAGGGCATTCCTCATGCTTATTTCCACATGTCTCGCATCTAATTCCGGGGTCGATGACGCCCATCTTTGGATCCATCAGACCTTGCTTAAATGCATGACCATCATCCTTGTAGGTATCTGCAGTCTTTACCTCAACAGAAGACATCTTCCTAATCTCATTCGGATCCATCAGTGTGAATCTAATTGAGTCTATTCTTTTTGGAATCTTTGCAGCATCTCTTGTACTCATCTTCTATCCTCCAGTTCTAATCTCATAGCAACACCTAAGCTTTTCATTTCGTCAAGAAGCAGCTTGAAGGCATAGGACGTCTGAACAGTATGCACGTCTGAACGATCACCACAAACTGGACAAATGGTTGTCCTCCTCTTCCAGTCATAGTAAGCAATGTGTCCACATCTGGGCGTATTACAGACCATTAGATTCCAGCCATCTGACTCATCCAGTAGCCTATCTTTGATTACCATTGAAGCTCCATGTGAAATGAGGCAGTCTCTCTCCATCTCACCGAATCTTAGACCTCCTTGTCTGGCACGACCCTCTGTTGGCTGCCTTGTCAGAATCTGCACTCTTCCTCGACTTCGAGCATGGAGTTTGCTGCTTACTAAGTGATGGAGTCTCTGATAATAGATTACACCCACAAATGTATCCACTGGGAAGCTCTCTCCAGTCTCGCCGTTTACCATTGATTCTCTACCTGTATGTTTGAGACCGTTTCTTAGAAGTCCGGAACGTAGAGATTCTTCCTTTTCTCCTGTAAAGGCGGTTCCATCAATTCTTCTTCCCTCCATAGAACCTACCTTGCCGCCGATCATTTCTAGAACGTGCGCGACAGTCATTCTAGATGGAATAGCGTGGGGGTTGATTAACAGGTCAGGAATTACCCCGTCGACAGTAAAGGGCATATCTTCCTGGTCAACTAATCTTCCTATGATTCCCTTCTGTCCGTGTCTACTGGCGAACTTATCACCTAACTCTGGAATTTTATTTGTCCTAAGAGTAATTCTGACCAATCTTCCAGAATCTAGAGATTCTGTTACGAAAACGTTGTCTACCCATCCTTTCTCCCCATGCCTGACCAGCATAGATGACTCTCTTCTCTCTTGAGCCTGCAAAAATGCACCGTGAGCTTCTTCGAGGAATCTTGGTGGACTAGTCTTACCGACCAGAATCGATCTACCTCCTTCTTCGCTGGTAAGCTCTTGTTCGGGAACTGGAAGACCATCCCTCTCTAAGTGAGAATATGAATCCCAAGACTTCAGGCCCTTTATTTCATCCAAGCCTGTCCCTGGAACTTCTATCCTTTCCTCCTGGCCACCTGGAAACCTCTTATTTTCTGCGTTATATGTTCTGATGAATGCAGAACGGCCAAGAGACCGCTCTACTGATGCTCTATTCATTATCACAGCGTCTTGCATATTGTAACCGTGATGGCTGACTATTGCTACAACAAAGTTCTGTCCGCCTGGCCTCTGATCGAAGTTGGTTGACTGCATTGCCCTAGTACCTACAATTGACCTCTGAGGATAGTGCATGACATGGGCTCTAGTATCTGGCCTCAATCTGAAATTAGCACTAGCGACTCCAAGACTTTGTTTCACCATAGCAGTACCACCGGTTACCCTAGGGGTTGAGTTGTGTTCTGGATAGGGAACAAGAGATGCACAGACGCCGAGAATTAGTTGTGGATCTATTTCTACGTGAGTGTAAATTAATACGGTACCGTCCTTCTTTTCCTTTCTCTTCAAGGAGTCGAGGTTCTCTTGGTGATAGTTTAATGGAACCTTGAACTCCTCTATTTTGGAGCTTCCATTGGGCATCTTGACTTCAGCTTTCACTCGGGCATGAGATATTTCGTGTTCACCCAAATTTATCCATTCTATCATTGATGGATTAATCGGCCTCTTGTGCTTTGGAGAAAGAGCTGGTAAATCGAAAGGCCTAGGTGCGATCAAAAGATCTTCTTCTTCCTCGGCATCTACCCACTCTACCACGCCACCAGATACTAAATCCGAGAATGTTATTTCGCCTGAGCTAAGCCCTTCAAGATGCATCTTGGTTAGTTGGAGGCTGCCATGATCGATAATCAACAAGGGACGAAGCATACGGCCCCTATCGGTATTGATGTACACATCTTTATTCTCAACATCATGTCTGATACTTACTTCGGGTCTGATTCTACCTGATCGGCGTCTTCGCTTGAACTGACTCACTAGTTTGTGGGGCCTTTTGTGGAGGCCAAATATATCCCCGTTAACATGTATCCTTGAGCCATCGGCCCAACCGTCCGGATTATCATTAACTCCTGCCTCTTTGAGTAGATCCTTGACATCACTTTCCTTTACTTCCTCGGAAACATCAATCATTTGAGCACCGTTTTTCACTAGACCGCAATTCTGACCCTCAGGTGTTTCGTTAGGGCACAACCTACCCCATTGAGTAGGATGAAGATCTCTTGCCTCGAAATGTGGTTGGCTTCTGACAAGAGGACTCGTTACCCTCCTTAGATGGGACAAAGCTGAGAGATATGTTGTTCTATCGAGCAACTGACTTACTCCTGATCTTCCACCGACCCAGTTCCCTGTAGCAAGAGCATGCATAATCTTAGTAGTCAGGACATCGGGCCTCAAGCAAGAAGAGATTCGTAACTCCCTCTTCCTGTTGTGGTGTCTTTCTAATTGATACTTCAAGTCCCTTGCTAGTTGCTGAAGGCTGACTCTAAATAGATCCTCAACTAGGTCGCCGGCTAGTCTTACGCGTTTATTTGCATAATGATCTTTATCGTTCGGGTCCTTGTCTTTGATAGCCATCTCTAGGACTTGCCTGGCAATCCTTCCTAGGAATATCGCCTTCTTTTCTCTATTTTCATAAGTAGAGCCGAGATGTGGCAACAGCTCATTATCCAGTAGATTCTGAATTCTTGATTCACGGTACTCCTTCTGCTGACCGGCTGCGAATTTCTTTTCTAGCCATGCTAGTGCCTCTTCAGAGGTATCTACACCATACTCCTCATTGTCTCTGAGATCATTCAGATTAGCGACAGTGTACTTCATCGCCTCGGGTGGACCAGCTATGGAGGCAAAGATTTCTCTATCATTCTCTATTCCCAGGGACCTCATCAAGAGAACTAGTGGAACTGGAGTGGTTCCCGCACTAGGAATTTTGACCATTAGCATGCCATCCCTCCTCTTCTCGACGTTGAGGGGTTTCCTAACACCATCTTTCTGAGAGAAAATTTTAGCTACCTGAGTTTCATGGGCGTACTTCTTATTCTTCTCCACAGTGACTCTGTTAGGGGCCAAATCTTCCATTGAAATTAGGACTCTTTCGGTTCCATTGATAATGAAATAACCTCCTGGATCAAGAGGATCCTCCCCCGACTTCCTTAGGAGATATCGGTATCTATCCAAGTCATCAGAAGAAGTTGCAGGAGATAGCTTCCTATTTTCATCGATATGGTTGTGATTAAGATTACACCTACCTGACCTGACCATAATCGGCAGGTTTCCAATATGGACACTAGTCTCCTCTTGGAAACCCATCTCTGAACCTGGTGAAGGTGGCAGATCATCGCGATAAATTTTGAAGTCTAAAAACACTGGTGAGAAGTATGTAAGCTTTCTCAGCCTACATTCGAGTGGAGTTGCGGGATGCTCTGCACCGTTGGCTTCTTTTATTGTCGGCCTTCCCAATCTAAGATTCTTTAGCCTAACAATAATTTCCTTGTCCAGAAGATCTAGCTTAACTAGACCCCCTTCATCATCATCTACATGCTCGTCTGTTCCGATCCTTATGTTTCTGACGATATTTTCCATTCTACTCTGCTTTCCATCTCCTATGGGGATGCAGTCATCATAGGATGCGAGCTGGTGATTAACCAGACTCCTTTGTTTGAAGTAACTCTCCACTATTTCTTTCATTTTTTTCACCACTAAACCACTAAATTATGCACTTTCAACAATCAGCCTGTATGCAACGGAACTCCCTGCAGACCTACTGTAACGAACGACTTTCACGACTCTGTTGGCTAGCCAACCTGCGGGTAACTCATCGTTCTCTAGTTCCTCCGTTTCCTTTATTGATTGAATCGCTGGATCGGTAATAAGAATCTTGGGGAGTAATTCCTTCGCTAATCTATTCGTGCCGAATGCGTCATCAGTCCTAAGCCCCCAAGGCTCGAGAACCTCTGACTCGGAATCTATTGGCACTAGTTCGTGATGAGGGACCAGGATGTGATTAAGCACGTTGAATCTGTAATCTCCGGTAGGAATGTCCTCATCTAGGAGTGTCTTTCTTGAAATTGTAATACGATTGCTCTTACTCCTTTTTCGAGAACCGACATGCTCGCTAATAACTTGCATAATATGTTCTAGTTCCGAACCACTTTCCTCTATTCCAACCTTTTTTGCTACCTGTTCTCTGGACATTCTCTTTATAGCATCCAAGTTTGCGTCGTCGGCCAACTTGTGAGCGTGATCCTCGGGTATCCCGAGCTCGATAAGTCTCTTTTTTGTTGAGCTCTTTACTGCCATTTTCCTTCCCCCTATGCCAGAAAAGCGTGAGCCTGTGAAGCTGTCAGGCGGGCCTGAGGGGATTCGAACCCCCGGCCACCGGGTTAAAAGCCCGGCGCTCTACCTGACTAAGCTACAGGCCCATGGCTGATGCTGGGCTATCCTCCGACCCTAGGGGTGTTCAAAAGGCTTGCGCACAGCAACGCTCTCACAAATTCGCGAGAGGTACCGGTTGAGGCCGGTACTGCATATCCTTTGCTGGATTAAGGGATAAATGTTGTTGAGACTAAAGTGTTCGCCGACGCAACAATTTTGTCTCGGATGCGAGTGAAAATTACGATGGAAGGTGCGAGATACCGCATTGATGGAGTTGGCGAGTGGGAGGTATCGATCGCTGATTCGGTGTATCCTCCCAAAGAGGACACAATGATGCTTTGTCGTGTTATTTCGAAGTTGTCCAGAGGACCTGGTTCCAAGGCTATTGAGATAGGGTGCGGGTCTGGTTTAGTTACGATGGTACTCAAAACTCTTGGTTGGGAAGTAGTCGCATACGACGTTAACCCATATGCTGTAGCCTGCACTAGAGGTAACATGGATGCCAATGGCATATCTGGAAAGGACGAAGTTTTCGAAGTCGAGTTTGGAGGGGATTTCCCACTTCCAGAAGACGCTGATTTGATCGTTTGGAATCTTCCCTATCTAGACGAAGACAAAAACAATTCAGGAATTCTAGAGAAGATGGAGGAGGCTGCTCTGACTGACCTCCAGAATGGTGGGTGGGGGACAACCCTGCTGGATAACTTGGAGGAGACAAACATGGAATTGGCTGAGAATGTAATGGTGATCTTGGTTATGAGGACTGAGCCCGAAGGGAGTAGCAAGGTTCTGGACTGGGGGCAAAGGGGGTGGTCATATCGCTCACTGAGCATGGAAAGATACGGTTCAGAGAAGGTGGAAACCATCGCCTTCTGGCGCACTGGTTCAGGTAGGGAGGCGACAATTTTGGATTCTTGCAAATCGACCATGGATGAGGCGAAGAGTCTGCCAAAGGATGGTTGGCAGAG
>PBGH01000005.1 GCA_002720055.1 Methanobacteriota archaeon
CGAGCCGAGCCATCCCCCAATCGGGTTGTAGCATCGTTATTTCTTATTTGTACTCACTAATGTGAGGCCTCTGGTGTCCAGGCATATCAATTCTGGTATCTCTGGCCACCTCGTCTCCCCGCAGGGCGGAGCAGCCTCAACCACTTACCCTAATACGTGGCGTATTAGAGCGCACAAAGCAGACTTCCGACCGACCTATGGTATTTGAACAAGACGGGAGAAGATATACATCCGATAGTTGCCAATAGCACATTTTGGAATCATTTTTTGAATACTAATGGTGCGAATTCAATCCCATATAGCATGTCAGCTTCGTCATATATTTTGGGGGCATGAATGATGCCAAAGGGGAGGTCGAATTTCTCACGGTGAGATTTTGAATCAATAATGCTAGAATTATCGTCTATTTCACTACCGCAAGCAACACAAACTAGAGAATTGCTGGCAGGCATACCACAAGTTTTGCATACAAAACTGGTCGGTTCAGCCATAGATTCACTCTACTTCGTAGTCTATGGCAGATTTCCTAGGGGGAGGGCCGTAAATCATTGGAGTCAATGACAAAGATGCGATCATCATTACAGCTATAATGGATGCAGGAATAATTTGGTTTGACCATTCGATAGCGTACCTAACAATACAGTAAGCTGTAGCCAGTGCCACACTAAGAAGCATTATTGGATATCCAGTCTTGAAGAATCTATTGAATGAGATATCATGACCAGCCTCTTCGGCCAGTCCTGCAGCTACTACGTTTGCTGAGGCCCCAATTATAGTTCCGTTCCCTCCTAGACATGCGCCGAGAGCCAAAGCCCAAGCCAATGGAGCAAGATCTAACCCTAACTCTGGATCCTCGGCCAGCTTGATTACAACAGGAACCATGGTAGCAGTGTACGGGATATTATCGATGAAAGCGGAAGCAATCGCTGAAACCCATAAGAGTAGAAGCACTGAGATCATCAGCCTATTCTTTTCAGAAGTCCCCTTGATAGTATCTGATATTCCGTCAGCTATGGTGTCGATCATTCCCATATGCTCAAGTCCGTGTATCATGATGAATAGTCCCGCGAAGAAAATAATCGTAGTCCATTCAACCGCATCGAGTTGTTCTTCTACGTGATGCGGCGAAGTAACTAGTAGCATCAAAACTGCCCCCCCTAATGCTATTGTGGCCACAGTTAAGAGTTCGTGATGAAATGATGAGTGTGCGAAGAATGCTATAATTACCAGAGCGAGAATCGCACCTGACTTTTTCAGAAGCTGAACATCCTTGATACCATATCTTAGTCTCAGAAGATCTATGTTCCGATGCTTCTCACCGGATAGTCCCGAGGATTCAAGACGAGATAATAACCAGAATGATGGAGCCATACAGATCACCACCGCTGGGCCAACATGAATTATGAAATCCAAGAATGTGATTCCCTGCCCATCCAAACCTGTCCCAGAAAGGGCCTGGGGGGATAGCTGTGCTCCAATGATGATATTTGGAGGATCACCAATTTGAGTTGCTGCACCACCTATGTTCGAGAACATTACTTCTGCGATAATTAAAGGGATTGGTTCTAAGTCCAACACTTTAGCAATCTGAATAGTTACGGGAACAATTAGTAGAATTGTTGTGACGTTGTCTAGGAAAGCCGAGAATACAGCTGTTATGGTACAGAGAATCACGGTTAGTCTCCATATTGATCCACCACTAAGGGCATAGGCTTGGACCGCGGCCCACTCGAAAATACCAGTCTTACCCAATATATCCACTATGACCATCATACCAATCAGTAAACCGATAGTTTCCTCATCGATCCAAGTCACTACAGTCCCCAAGTCTGGACCATCTCCGATAATGTGTAGAGTCACAACAGCGGCTACACCTCCAACAGCCGCAGCCAAGGCCCTGTGCATAACTTCGAAAATTATCAAAGTGTATACTGCAATGAGTATCGCGAACGCAGCAGGAACTGCCCAACTAGGCATATTTGGGGGTTCCCAAACCCCTGTACTGGTTGATGCCGCCAATACGGAAGGAACGGATAGAGTCAGCAATAGTATGCCCAGAATTGGGATTGACGCATAACCCGGTAGACGCTTAGTCTTCATCATTACCTGTTCCCTCCAAGTTGTACATATGAACACTACTGGAGGCTGTATCTCCAGAACACGGCAATATTGCCCCTTTGGAAAACAATGGTCGAACCCGTCCTATCTGCGATTAGAGAAAAAAGCTCTTTCCTGTTTTTCCTATTGGATGTGACTCCCTTGTTGGCCTTAATCTTCACCAGATCTCTCCTTTTGAGCTGGTCAATTAGTTCAGTCAATAGGGGCTCTGTAATTCCTTCCTTACCTACTCTCATGGTAACCTCAAGATCATGGCTCTTGGCCATATTAGAAATTTTTTTAGGGACCTCCCTACTCATTTTCTTCACATCCAAAATCTGGCCCCTCTCTGTTCACTCTTCCGCATCTTAAACAAGTAGTGGTGATTCTTTTTGAAGCGATCCTCACCCTAGATGTCCTTCCAGGAATCAATGACTCCTTACATGTTCTGCATATCAGTCTTCTGACCTTGGGGGTGGGTCTAATTCCATGCTTTTTTCCGAGAAATAAAATATGCCTTGCAGCATTGTCTGAAATCTTAGAGCTGTTTGATATCCCTCGTTCAAAGACCCTGGAAAGTGAGTTCATGGCTAATCTAGCGCCATCTTTTCGATTTATTCTAGTCCTACGAGATCTCCTGTCACTAGGAACCATTGTTATTCCTCAAAGGGTTTCAATCGCTGATTTTACCTTTTGTCCAACCTTTTCGATTGGCCCTGAGCCGTCTATTGATATGAGAATTCCCTTTTCTTGGTACCATTCCCCAAGTGGCTTTGTCTGTTCGTGGTAAGCTTCAAGTCGGTTTCTTACGGTTTCCTCGGTATCATCCTTTCTCTGGACCAGCCTATGTTGAATATCTTCAGGTGCGGGCTTGAAAGTGATATGATAAATCTCACCAGTCTCGGGATCCATCCTTCTACCTACAATTCTACTAACTATTTCTTCATCCGGTACACCAATAGATATTACTGCGGAAACCTCTGTTATCTCCTCCAGTGCTTCTGCCTGTGGAATTGTCCTAGGAAAACCATCGAATAGGACTCCATGTAATGCATCATTTTTCCTCAATCTTTCTTTTATCAGACCAATTATTATCTGGTCAGGTACGAGTTTACCAGATTCCATGAAAGACTTTGCCTCTAAACCCAATTTCGTCCCTTCAGAAAGGGCGGATCTCAACATATCTCCTGTCGAAATCTGGGGCTTACCCGTTAGTTCGACAATTACTGAGGCCTGAGTTCCCTTGCCTGCTCCGGGGGGCCCGAATAGCACTATTGATCCAGACATGAGTGCCCGTCGAAGTTCTAGGAGAAAAATGAACCGCTCTAAGGTCCGTTCTGTTCCCACCAAATGTGACCATATGCTACCCACTGTTCCATAGTCCATCCTTCCGGCAAGCCGGTCAAGGGAAGAGGCAATGCTCCCTCTGGAACTTGGTGAGTAGGGAGTGTTGGGATTGAGGATTGTAACATTTCTTCGATCTCAGAATCTGAGACGTCTCCAGTTACTACGTCCCCAGTAGTGGAAGTGTCGAGAGCTGCTGCCCTTCTTTCCTCTTGAGAACCGGCTTGAAGAGCAGAGCCTCTAGGGATTAACTCCTGATCTGAATCCAGAGGGCTGAACTTATTCCTTGCTCTAACTCCTACAGCAACTATGCCCACCATAGCTAGTAAAAACAAAACTGCTAAGGACCAAGAAGGTAATCCTATTGAGCTCAAAAGTCCGGAAATTCCGCCTTCATTGGCAGTTTCGGACTTACTAATCTGAATCTGAATAGTTGAATTAGTGGAGAAGGAGAGTGTTTCGTTGGCTGTTGAGTTTGCATAAATTTCTATTTGTTTGAGACCATCTTCTGAGGATTTTCGTGGAGTGATTTTGAAAGATACTGTGAACGACTCTCCTATTTCGATATTTTCGATATTACTTGGCTCAATTATTACTGCCCAACCCTCTGGAGTACTGGATTCAATTGACGCTCCCGAATTCGTATTTCCAGAATTGATTATTTCCAGAGAAAATTCTACTTGCTCGTTTTCAGGGATCCCCTGTAATTCTGGAATATTGGCGGGTATTTGTCCGATTTCTATCCAGACAGATGGAAGAACAGTAACATCAATTTCAACTGTAACTACTTCTTTGGATAGAGTTCTTGAAGATGTGGACTCTATAATTACCGGTACCTTTTCAGTGATTTCTCCGGATGGAGTTCCTGCTGGTAACTCCAGGGCCACAGTGATTACAGAGTCCCGATTCATATCCATAGAAAATGCATTACCTGAGATGAATCCACCAGACCAACCATTTGGCAGGGTACCCATTGTTAATTCTATTAGCAAGTCGACATTTCCCGAATTATGTAGGAAGATATTCGAATTACCAGACTGCCCTATGGCGATCGAAAAACCATCTTGAATATCTATGTCGAGTGTTGTGATTTCCTTGACTTCCAAGACCGAAGCATTAGTAGCAATTTCATCTCCAAGATAGGTTTTCATGGTCACAGTATTCCTGTCTCCCATTCCAGCATTGAGGGGGACTATTGTTCGAATAGTAATATTTGTCGATGTTCCGGGAGAAACGGTAATTTCTATCTCAGTGACTGGTTCAATAGGAGGGCCATCGGTAGAAATGTATGCTTGAATGGGCCAAGAGTTACTGGAAGATAAAGCTCTTACTTGGAAATCTAAAGGGATATTACCAAGATTCGTAAGGGTGAGATGGGTTGAAATTGTCTCACCGTTAAGAACAGCGCGTGAGTCGGAGATAGCAAGTGGACCGAGTGGGATTCCAGACGAATCAAAAATCTGAGTAGAGAAAACTCCACTCTCCAAGATCGTAACCACTGCATTATCAATTCTCTGTAGTGAAGGATCATTTACTGAAGTAGTAACACATGATACCGAATTAGTAGCTCCGGCAGGAAGGCCGGACGAAGAAGAAGGAATCTTAACAGAAATAGTTACAAAAACGAATTGGAGTCTGCTTAGGGGCCCTATGGTAGTTTCTGAAGACTGGCTACTCCCTACATGGACAATCCATCTATCCTCAGTTTCACATGAAATGCTGTATTCAGTAGGGCCGTTGCCAATATTCTTCACAGAAAGTGAAAAGGAGGCGAATTTATCTGGTTCTGCCCCAAGGCTTTCGGTTCCAGCTGGAATTGTGAAAATCCCTTCAACCCTGTCAACTTCAACCGACAGACGTGCAGAATGAGATATAGTCGGGGTCATTTTATCCATTAGAGTCAGATCTGTGACGAAAACCCCAGGTAAAGCGAACTGGCTTTCCAAATCTGCATCTTCATCTGTTAAATTCAATGTGATTGTCACCCTATCGCCAGATTCGCCGAATGGAGATAGATTCCAAGGCCCTTCTTCATTTAGGGTCTTAGACCACTCATCTTGAGGGGTTTGTAGAATTCCAGATTCGTCTATAAGTTGCATTGGGGATATAGCTAGTTCTACGGTAATTTGAGATGTACCTTCGTTGAGAAGTTCAAGCTCAAATGTTGCCCAACTTACCAAACTTGGATCTATGTTTCTCAACTTAGCGGACTCTGATTCTTCGAAGTCTGAAGGGTAAGATCCATCTTCAAGGAGTGGAGTGAGTCGGACACCAATCTCTCTGACTTCAAAGAGTAGTTCGAAGACATTATTATCCGTACCAGAAAATTCGTCATTCAACTCATCGACCTCAGATAGGGAGTCCAGAGTTAGTCTGACTAAATGATTGCCAGTTGTTGAGAAAGAATGGTAGACTGAAAAAGTCTCTACGGATCCACCTTCTAGAGCAGGCATTTGGAAATTGCCAATTACAGAGCCATCTGAAGTATCTTCAAGAGAAATAGAGTATTCTCCTGAGGTTGCAGCTGCTTGATTAATCCATGAAAGTTGGAAGGAAATCGTATCTCCCTTCAAAGGGGATGTATCTGAAGAATAGATTGAATCGGGGACAACTGTAAGATCTGCACCCTGTGTCTCTTCTGCCGATGCATGTATGACGATTGAGTAATCTTGTAGGAATCCTCCAGAATGTCCTACTTGTACAGTCCATAGACCTGATTCTGTTGATTGGATACGAATTCGTTCCAGATTATTTAATTCGTCTCTAACGCTCGAAATTTGACTAAAGCCATTAACGAAATCGTTGCCCATATATTGGTCCCCATTTGGAGAAGTTACAATCAAATCGAGGTCGTTAACTAGCCTACTGGAGTTTTGATCTGCTGATGCTGAGCCTTCTCGGTCGTTCCAAGCCAGAGAGACATCTATTCCTGAATCATCGAACAATTCGAAAGTATAGATGAAGCTGTGACCGGGCAATAATTGTCTTTCTTGATCAAAAAGAACGGACTGGTTTGTTCCTTCCTTCTGTGGGAATATACTATTCGAAACATTTAGCTGGCCCCAACCCTCCATTGCATTTGGAACGTCTGGCAGGCCTAAATCGTCCGCACCATTTACTAAAATCGCTCTAATTAGATCGGATCTAGGCGTTTGAATTCCCAATTCTTCCCTCAGATACTGCCTTACCATTGCCGATGCTCCTGCCGCAACCGGAGTAGCCATTGAGCTCCCGCTAAGGGTCATATATTTTGGAGTCGAACCATCGTTGTGAATAGCTGATGAACAAGGATCGCCAGAAACTAAGCTTGCTTCTTCGGCTCTAGCCGAACAAATCATCACACCCGGCGCAACTAGGTCTGGTTTAATCCGTCCATCACTAGTAGGGCCGTTTGATGAGGAGTTGTATACCCCTCCTACCACATCAGAGCCGAATGATCCGGTAGTCGATGAGCCTACAGATAAGGAATTTTTAGCCGTACTAGGTGAAGTTACTCCCGAAGAACCCATGTCCCCTACGGAAAAAATTGCAAGGAATTCTGGGAATTCCTTGGTGAACAAGTCTACGGATCTGGAGTCTGAGGTGTAATCTCCAAGTAAGCTCTCACTGCCCCAACTGTTTGTGTGTATTTTTGCATCATTCAGCAATGAGTGTTCGAACATTTCGTATAGTGAACCCCATCTTGCCAGGAGTCCTGAGCTATCCACTTCTAACTGGTAAAAATGGAATGTTGATTCTGGGACCATTCCAGTCATATTTGAGTCTCCTGAACCATCTCCCAGCAAGGTAGCGGCAACATGAGTTCCATGGCCACTATTTGTATCGGCACCTGAATTATCAGGTCCGAATAAATTGTAAATTGGACTTCTTAGTCTACCGTCGAAATCTCCATGGTCAACATCCAAGCCAGTATCAGAAATTCCGATTACCTCTCCAAAACCAGACAGATTTCCGGAAAAAATTCCTCTAATCTGATCGATTCCAGAAATAAGGCTAGCGTTACTATTATGGATAGATAGAATTTGTCCTGCCTCTATCTTTAGGACTCTATAGTCCGATGCAAGCGTTTTGACATAGGAGGGGTTTGATGACTTGATTTGACAAAGATGTTTATCGCATAGAGATTCGAAATGATTGATGCCATCGAGTTGGGAGATTTCAATCGAAAGAGATTCATGATCGAAGTTGGAGATGCCGGGAGAAGGAATGACATCCAAATCTAATAGGGTGATTTTTGAATTTATCAGTGGAATCAGTGTGGGGGAGATCTTCCACAATGATGGCATATTCTCAATCCATCTAACCTGTGGAAGTCGAGATATTAATTTCTTGGATTCGTCCAATCCTTCCTCGTGGATACGTATCACTACTGCATCATCAGGGATTTGATCAATGATTTGAACTTCCAAGGATTTTAATTGTTCTTCCAAGGAATGTAAATCTGAATTTTTGGATTGAACAATATGGAGTCTTTTATCGAAGGGATCGTGTAATCCTATTTCACGCCAAGGACCCAGGGGGAGGTCATCCACTAATGGATCAAAGATGCCAAAAGGAGAGTGGATAGAGCCTGAGGATTCTGGAATTTCATAAATTGTTTGAATAGGGTTCTCGAGGCTCTTCCAAGAGGATTTTGGTAATTTTCCTGATACCTCAAAACCGTCATTTTGATTGTTTTGGATTTGGTCCGGAAGTGAATGCGCAAATGGCGAAAACATCACCATCACAATTGCGGCGAAGATTGATTTTGATGTGTGCATCCTTAATTCGGAGAATATATTCTCTTTTGATTATTGACTCTTGTCGAACAAAATAGCATCACTAAATTGAGTAGAATTTGTTTATTGATTCATCAGTTTTTGAAACTGATTTCTTCCAATCTTCTTCTACACCCATCAAAGCTCTGATGCAATCAATATTTTCGGGAATAACATCACTTTCTTGATGGATAGCCTGGAAATAGTATAGTCTGTTTTCTACCAATTTGACCCCGTCTTCCCAAACAAAAATCTCATGCAAATCGCCCCATTTCCTCCCGATATCACGAGCCAGCTCCATAACCTCAGCAGTAGTAGTTATTCGATTATCTGATCCATTCATCACTATCACCCTTGGGGTATTTCTCCATAATTGTATTATCTTTTCTGTGGTCAATCCATGGTCACTTGGAAGATCTGCAATTATTGAGTGCACATGCATTAATGTAGTTGGGACTGCAACGGCTAGACTATTGATTTCAATTTCAGGCTTGACAGTCATTACATCGGGGCCATGATGACTGGGGACCTTTAGAACCGGCTTAATAGCGTTAATCGGCCCTTTGCTTGAGTCTCCTGGATCTGCAGCTCGACGAATCATAGTGCATTCGACTTTCAAAGATCCACAGTACTCGTATAGAGGGACTAGCGTTCGAGAGAGGCCTGTCGTATTACATGAAACCACTCTTGTTCCCTGGGCATTCATATTCATCGCATGGTTGGCAGAAGAAGTGTATGATAAACCGGTCAGATTGTGTTTTTCCCCTCCCTGGAAGATGTATTTGACTCCTGCAGATTGATATTTTTCGAGATTTTCTGCCCCTAGCTTTCCAGGGGAACAGTCGACAACAATGTCAGAGATTGAGAGTAGATCGGAAAGTCCGCCAAGACATTCATAATCAGAATCTGAAAATTTCTCTATCCAATCTTTACCGTCGAAAGTACAGTATAGTGGGAATCCTTTCTTCAGAGCGAGCTCACATCCAAAGCTTGGTCCGGTTTTAGTTACGCCAACTATTTCCATGTCATCTTGAGCATCTACAGCGTCTGCAACCCTCTTTCCAATTGTACCAAAACCATTTATCGCGACCTTAATTTTCCCCATATTCAGCCCCCAACTTTCACTATGAAACTATGACGGTTGAAGGATGCCTATGAATATAGCGAAATCGGCAAGAGTCAATAATAAGTCGCCTCTTTCTACATTCAATGGGAACCCAGAGGGAGTGAATGGGATGAGAAATAATGCCAAAAAGAGCATGAAGTTGAATAGAGACTTGGATGCATATGTCGAGAAGGCCTTGGATCAAGACAGGCCAGTAAAGATAGGCTGGGGGAGAGCTGGTGACGAGAGGCCTAAACAAGGAGAGTTCGGAGTATTAACCCATCTCCCAAAAGGAGCTAGAGTACTTTGTTTAGGAAATTTAGGTGATTGTGTAGGGACTGCTAATCGTGGTGGAACAATGACTCTTAGGGGTAGTGCTGGATCTATGCTGGGATCTTACCACCATTCTGGCAAGACTGTAGTCGAGAAGGATGTAGGAGATAAGACTGGATACAAAATGAGTGGAGGAGAAATTTCGATTCAAGGATCAGCGGGAAATGATGTGGGGGCCGGAATGACTGATGGAATGGTAGTAGTTAGAGGGCATACTGAGGCTAGGCCTGGAGCTGGAATGAGTGGTGGATCAATATTGATAATGGGATCAGTCGGTTCGGACCCTGGGATAGGAATGAGGGGTGGGACGATCATCATTTCTGGTAGTTGTCCGCCACCTCCAGATGGAGTAGAAATGAGATCAATTAAGAAATCTGAGATCTCAGAATTCAGCAAAATATTGGATCCGATGGGACTGTCTCTGAATGAGGATGCATTAGTTTTGGAACCAAGTAATGCCCTTCCAGAAATAGAATTGAAGCAAAAGAGATTCATTGAAGAACGATTTGAAAAAATTGCTCTACACCCGAATGATGGGACCTTAGCTGAACATTCCCCTTTAGATCACTATTCGCTACTTGTACCTGGCGACTCAGAATCAGAAGGAGTACTATTACGGCTACCATGGATAATTTCTTGCCAATCTACTAATGATTCGGAACAGTGGACTGGGGTCGATGCAACCGCAATAGTAAGGGAAAATCCAAGGGAAAACGATTTTCTGATAGTTGGAGGTAATGAGTTTGTGGATTCTATTGATTTTCTAGGCAATTGTGCCGGTTTGATTTTCGATATTACTGAGTTTTCCGGATCTAACGATGCAGAGATTGAGGCACTGCTGGTATCGCTTAGGAGTCGTATGCCTGAACACTGTCTTGTNATGTTGAGGGGGGAGATAGGCCGNGTCGAGCATTTATTCCGAATGGTAATGGAATTGGAACTTGACGGAGCTATTGTAGATTGTTCTTCATCTAGTGGTTCAAAGCTTGCCTCTGCACTACCAAGGCTAGGAATTTCTTCCAAAGGAATGGGGATGAGTAGTAGTGGGAAATTTATAATGTTAGAAATGGACCAAGAACCTGTTGCAAAGGATCTAATGATAGCAATAGCTGCTGGTTGTACGGCCCTAGTTTCTCCATTAAGCGGTTCTGAACCGAGAGAAAGAATGGATGAAATTGAAAGTGACCTCAGAGTTTTGATGAGAGAAATTGGAGTAGATAGGATCGAGAGGATTGGTAGAAGAAATCTAAGAGCTAAGGACTATGAAACAGCCGCCATATCAGGTCTTCGTCTAATTGGGTATGATCGTCCATTGAAAATGTGGCTAGACTTGAGGTGATTTACTGCCAACTCTAGAATTCAAACATTCCACCTTAAGATACATCCAAAAAATCAATGATGTTGGTCATGAATCGGGAGAATGGTCTAACTGGCTTCCCGAAATAGGATGTCCAGTCGATAGCAATGACGATGATTCGATTGAGGTCGAGGTTTTTCCAGACAGGCCGGACTTACTTAGTCACGAAACGATTTCCAAGGCTTCTAGATCTTTTCTTTCTACTGGCAAAACCGAGGTAAATCTGCCAGTGAACAAAGGAAATATTAGCATGGTTGTAGATCCATCTTTGGAGAAAGTCAGACCAGTGGTAATGGGTGCAATAGTCAGAGACGTCAATACAGGATCCAATAGTAAGGAGAAAGATGAGTTTATCCAGTCGCTAATGGATCATCAGGAGAAGTTGCACTTAACATTAGGTAGAAAAAGAAGATTCTCATCTATTGGAGTTCATGATTTGTCCTCTCTAAAACCGCCCTTTNTGGTGACTACGGTTCCATCATCATACACATTTATTCCACTAGCATGTGAAGAAGAGATGAGTATAGAAGATATTCTGGAGATGCATCCTAAGGGCATGGAATACGCCCATCTTATGGGAGGGATCAGTGATTTTCCAGTGATTCAGGATTCTGATGGGAGAGTTCTTTCCTTTCCACCAATAATAAATGGGAGCCATACTACCGTGAATGAGCACACTAGAGACTTTTTCATAGATGTAACGGGATGGGATGTGAGGTCATGCGAAGCGTGTCTACAACTCATCTGCCTTTCAATGTCTGAGAGAGGCGGAATTGTTGAAAGCATAGAGATTACAGGTTTTGATGGTAGCAAAGAAATCCAGCCAATAGGAGATGCTAAAATTCATCGTATTCCAGAGAATTTGATCAATAAGATTCTGGGTCTTAAACTTAGTAATGAAGAGCTAGGGAAGTCCATTGAGAGAATGGGAGGACTACTTCTGGAAAGTAGGACTGTTACGGATGGTCCGAACCAATATGGAAGGTGGGTAGACTGCGTGGNGGGAGATACAGAGCATCTAATTTCAATGCCTAGATGGAGATCAGACATTATGCACCCAATAGATGTCGTTGAGGATATTGCAATAGGATTTGGATTTGAAAATCTCCCACAGAGATTGTCCAAAATGCACATTGATGCATCTCCATTAGAGTCATCGCATCTCAAAAGAAGGTTCGGTGAAAGTATGAGGGCATGTGGCCTTCAGGAGGTTCAGACTCTAACGCTCTCTAGTGAAAATGACCAATTTGATAATGTCCGATGGCAGCGAAGAGAAGATGTGGTCAGGATTGCTAATCCAATAACATCAGAGCATACAATCCTCAGACAATTCATACTTCCTTCCCTACTAAGGTTGTTGGCTGCAAATAGGCATCATGAGTTGCCCCAGAGAGTTTACGAACTTGGAGAGGTTGTTAGGGGGTCAAGGAACTCGATTAGAGGTGCATGGACTTGTGCAGAAGTAGGCAGTGGTTTTACTTCCGCCAAGGGAATAGCTCAAGCTTTTCTTAGGGATATGGGAATAAACACTGATGATGTTGAATTTAGTCCTACGCCGAACGATTTTGGACCATGGATTCAGGGGAGAGGTGGGCAAATATTCCTTCNGGGAAATAAAATTGGAGAGTTTGGTGAAATTGACCCAAGGGTAGGTAGTATATTCGGAATTAAATCACCGATCCAGGCCGGAGAGATAGATCTGGAAGTTGTAGGCGAACTGATTCCGGATCCGATAAACTAATACTCATCCATCCTTCTTAGACAGAAGTTTCATTGCATCAATAAATTTCTTATCTTTCAAGTGGTCTTCTTTCTCTTTTTCTTCCTTTTTCGTCTTTCTTTCGTATTCGACGACGTTTTTCATGTAGCTTTTTCTAGAAATACTCGGTTTTTCTGGTTTCTTCTTCCTGAATGGCCATATAGGTCCCATGCCAATGGAATATGGTGTGCAAACATCAGTATTTCCCCAAATTGAGTCAATAATAAGGAAATTTATGGAGTTAATTCCCTTGGTTTGTTTGTGGCGAGAGGAGTCGTAGGGGTTGATGAGGCTGGAAGAGGGCCTGCGTTAGGTCCCTTGGTAGTTTGTGCAATTTATATGCCAAAATATGATAGGGAGATACTATCGGAAATAGGAGTAAAGGACTCAAAAAAACTTAGCAAAAAACGGATAGAAGACATATATCAAGAAATAATCTCAAAATCTATTCTTAGGAATTGGTCTATTGGAATAAAGATTTGTGAAGCTGAAATGATTGACAAATGGATGACAACAGGTAACCTGAATAGTTTGGAGGTGAAGTTGTTTTCCGATGCAATAAGTAAAGTAACCAATCCTTCTAACTGTCCTTCGATTTTTCTAGATGCTTGTGATGTGAACGAAGTTAGATTTGGGAAGAATGTTATGTATTCTCTTGGAAGTGAATGGTCGAAGTGTGATGTTTTATCTATGCATAAGTTGGATGAAAATGATGTCCTAGTTGCTGCTGCAAGTGTGATCGCAAAAAAGGTAAGGGATGATGAGGTGAAAAAATTATCCAAGCAGGTTGGCATGAATCTAGGTTCGGGATATCCTGCGGACCCCTCAACAAAAATTGCGATAAGAAAATTATGCAATTTTGAAACTCCTCATAAATGCCTCAGATGGAGCTGGGCTAATGTGAAGAGAAATTGGATTGAAGTAAATAAGAGACCCATGCCAAAAAGAGTTTTCGATGAATACGAGAAGACTCAATCCGTGATTGATGACTGGAAACAGTAAGAATGGTGAAATGCCAGATTTACTTGGTATTATCGATAGTCATGGCGGAAGGAGTGGAATGGAGNCCTGATGTTTCCCTAGCAGTTCGAAAGTATGCTTTACAAAACTCACTAGAATACGATGGTCAAGGACAGCCTGGAAGTGTACTAGGGAGGCTCCTATCTGAAAGGGAGGATTTGAGACCTAAGGCCAAGAAACTAATGAAATTAGTAGATTTTGAAGTTGTGCGTGCAAACTCCATTGCATTAGAAAGTGGGATTGATTTTGTAAGATTGGAATTGGAAGGAATTGATCCTTCTGCCGTTCAAAGGGAAAGGCATCGAAAAAATGAGGGTTTGAGGGAACTCCCGGGAAATACAACAGAGGTCGTACTTAGATTCGCTCCAAATCCGAATGGTCCTCTTTCAATAGGTCATTCGCGAGGAGTAGTCATCAACTCGAAATATGCTGAAAATTACAAAGGAAAGATGGTACTAAGATTTGATGATACCGACACTAAAGTCAAGCCGCCACTTGTCGAAGCTTATGCTTGGATAGAAGAAGAGTATGAGTGGTTATCTGGAAGACCGGCTGATGTCATCGTTAAGGCAAGTGAAAGAATGCCAATATATCTGAAATATGCTAGAAGGATGATTGGAGAAAATCTTGGTTATGTTTGTCGTTGTAAAGCAGAGGAATTTAGAAAATTTCGAGAGGAGAAAATTAGTTGCCCTTGTAGTCAAAAAGGTATCGAAGAAAATCTCCTTGACTGGGAAAGGATGGTAGACGGTAAAATTGAGGAAGGTGATGCAGTTGTTAGAGTTAGAACGGATATGTCGCTTCCTAACCCAGCACTTAGAGATTGGCCAGCACTTAGAATTCAACACTCCCCGCACCCCTTAGTTGGTGATAGATACAAGGTCTGGCCCCTTCTAGATTTTCAAAGCGCCATAGAAGATTACGAACAGGGAGTTACGCATATTATTCGAGGTAAGGATCTGATGGACAGTACGAGAAAGCAAACGATTCTCTATGATAAGTTTGGATGGACCTATCCCGAAACCCTGTATTGGGGAAGGGTCAAGGTCGACGAATTCGGAGGTTTTTCTACTTCGTCAATGAGAAAATCTATCGAAGAAGGCAAGTACTTGGGCTGGAAAGATCCTAGATTACCGACCATTAAGTCGCTAAAGGAGAGAGGGTTTGAGGCTCAGTCGATTAGAGAATTCTGGTCCGACATTGGCCTTACTCAGAAAGATATTGCAATTTCAATGAAAACTATTGAGTCATTTAATTCCAGTATTATTGACTCGAAGTGTGAACGGAGAACGTTTGTTGCAGAGCCATTTGAGCTTAATTTAGGTTCTGAGAAGANGGTTGAGGATGTAGAAATCCCGAAACATCCCAATGGAGAAATGATTGGAAAAAGAAAATGGCAGGTTGGGACCTCAATTTTAGTACAATCTTCTGATTTAGACTCTGAGCATTTGAGACTAAAAGACTTCGCGGATGTAGAAATCTCTGGAACAAATATTTCAATTCAGAGTTATGATAGGACTGACAACAGAAAAATAATCCATTGGATTCCGTCAGTTATGGGCAAGAGGTGTATTTTAGTCACTCCCATTGGAGAGGAGTTGATTGAAACTGTGGGATTAATTGAAAACTTTGAATTGGAGATTGGGGTAGTTTATCAGTTCGAGAGATTAGGCTTCGCTAGAGTGGTGAGTATAGATAGCGAGCAAGTTAAGATAGCATGGCTTCANGGTTAGTCCGAATTTTGAGTTTACCCCATAAGTTGCCAATAATTCTCACTTAGTTCCGTGGCATTGAAGGGTATGAGGCGAATCAGAGAGGCNTGGGGGCGTCAAGTATGAGAGTTGCCATATTACTTTCATTCGTGCTGGCAATAGTAATTTTTTCGCCCGCAATGGTACATGCAGAAGAGTCAGATTCCTGTTGTGAGTCCACTAATTTCGATCTATTTCTTATTGGAGAAGCCGATAGAGGTGAATTGACCCCGTTTGGGTCGGACCTAGATGAAGAACAAGAAGTAGAAGTTACGTCCTCGATTTTTGGAGAAGTAGAAATTGGTTCCTGGATGGTGGAATGGGGCGAAGATGGATCATATTCTTCCGGGACTTGGACATTCAGTATACCCTACGAAATTATTGACTCAACAGGAGTATCNGCGAATGCGACAGTAGTTCTGAAAATCGGAGGAAACACTTACGAAAGCTCTTCCGAGATTCCTGCATTCTATCTAACTGGTTCCGGTGAATTACAGGTACCCGTAGAGGTGGAAGCGGGAGAGATATCAAAGAACGATAAAATCGAGGTTGATTTTTCAATAAGAAGCTTAATTTTTTCTAATCCTGGAAGTGAGTCTGGAATAAGGTTCAAATGGGGGACAACTGAAATGGATGCCTCTCTGTCTATTTCATTCCCCCTAGTTCATGTTGAAATTAGAGAAGCTAACGTTAGAGGAGATTTGGTCTTTTTTCCTGTCAGACTTACATCTGGATTTGGTGATAAAATGTGGACATCTTCCACTGGATTTCTCAAGATCAATAATGAGGATATCTCTGAAAGTCCGATTGTTAACTCAAATGACGAATGGGTGGATGTGACCTTTGTTTGGAGACCTAGTGATTCTGTTGGAGGTACTGTCAGGACAGATTTTCAGCTAACTCCCCAAGGCTCCCTTAGTATCGATGTCGACAAGATTCATGATGTTACTCTTGGCGAAAATACTGGTGATAATAGTTGGTATCCTGATGAGGAGCCGCCTCGAGATGGCGGATCAAAACTACAGGTCAGCATCAATTGCGAATATGATGGAAACTCGATAGATAGTGATACAATTATTCGTTTTGATGGCGCGTTGTCACAATGGACTAGGTGGGGACTTGACAATATTGGAAACAAAAGCTTGGGTTCAAACAGCTGGTGGAGAAACCTCAATACTTACTCAGCTTCGGTAAGTTCTTCGGAAAAACAGAATGGTCAGGTCGATGACTCAGAGCTTAGTGCACTGGAGAATCATCTGAGAGGATCTAAGTCGGATCTGAAGTCATTTCTTTCGATAGGTTTGATGATTGATCCCGAATCAGTTTTTGGAGTAGATCCAGTAGATTTCGGACCCATGACAATTGCAATAGATTTAGGTAAATCCAGAGCTTTTAACTCTGAATTAATATCCATAACTATCGATTCGGAATATGATGTCCAAGAAGATAGCCGNCAGACGTTGATTGAGGACTTTATTAGGCCGGGAGGATATGATTTCTGGGATGAAGTATCGTTTTCATTCGAAATTAGAACTGGCGTTCTTTCGGGATTCAGCGGAGTTAACTTAGATAACGAAGAAATTGATTATACCCATAGAAGGTGGATAATTACTGAAGTTCTTTCACTAGAACATTTAGATATCCAATCGGACGAAGATTTCCGTCTAGAGTTTGTTGCTAGTAATGCGCTTCTTTTCAGTCCTCTTATTTCTGCGACGATTTCAGTTTTTGCTCTCTCCATAGCATTAGGAATTGGGATGGCCCTAACCAAACGCAGAACTAGAGTGCCCAGCATGATTATGATTAGTGTTTTAGGAATTTTATCTCTAGCAATATATTGGCTCGGTTTACCTATGCCCATAGTTCTAGGAGTAGTTGGATCTAGTATTTTNCTTGTTTTTCCAGCAGCAATAATTTCTCCAACGAAATCCTCCGAAGATCGAGCAAATTCAGGAATTGCGTTTGGTAGAGTGAAGTGTCCATCGTGTGGAAAGAAAAATAGGGTTGAGTCAGAGGTTAGACCTCTGAGGATTGATTGCTACGGATGTGGAAGCACTCTGAGGATTGAATAATTAGATGGAACCCCTTGAAATTAACGAGTCGGTAACAATAGAAGAGGCTACTCTGGGTGGGTTTGTAACCCATAATCCAGATGCTTTAGTAATCTGTGAGTATAAGTCTCTTTTCCAATCTATACCCACAACGCAATGCCAAAGAAGCTCCTCCATCCTTGGTGTCGAAGTGGATTTAGANTTCAGTCCAGGTAAGACAAGTGAATCCATGAAATACTCCTTTTCTTCGAAACCCATTGAGTTCCAGCCCTCCTTAGCCTCAGAAAAATCATTAGATTCGATCCAAGGATAATTTTGAGGGTCCGGAGAGTGTACTTCAGTAACCGGAACTATTCTGATTGAGCCCTCATTGGTCAAAAAATCTCTGAGAGATGTGAAAACTGGATCATAAGTGGTATCCAGTGTATTACTAATCCAGTTTCCTGACAAAGCCCATGGTCGCATTTTTCTGACTCTAGCACTCGATGGAGAAATTATTTGAGCGATTGCATGGGCTTGTGCAACAGTACTCAATGGACCTTTTCTCGAATCTCCCTTACTCCCCCTCAGGCCCTCAACAATTTGTGGAGAAAGTGAGAAAACGCCCAAATCCTGTTTCGAAACAAGATTTTCGAAATCTTCTATGATCTGTAAAGAAGGACTTGAGTCCGGGGATTTATTCGTGAATCTTCTCTTATACGGTATTGATTGATCAATTAGCGCTGCTTCTATCGGGGCTAAAGACAAAGCCCCAATCAAAGAAGGTTTAGAAAGAATGAGTATAGATTTTCTCGTAGTAGAAAAAAATCTTACTATTTCTATGAAATAATCACTCAGAGAGTGGAAAATTTGGAGTTCGCTCAGCTGCCTCACAACTTTTGGGAGGAAAGAGAGTTCAAATTACTACTGATTATTCGACCATAAGTCGCAATTGATCTCTTTTGTAGGTCCAATCAGAATCAATCTGATTGCTCTCCTTATAATATCGAGATAGTCGTCTGATCTTAGACTCACAAAGTTCCAATTGTCGTCTGTTGTGTAAATCTTTTGAATTCTCCGAGATGTGGTCAATCAACCTTAGTGCCCTCCTCATTAGACTCATCAAATCCTCTGGATAGCCGGATTTCATACCTAATCGAGAAAGGGTCTGTGAAAGTCTCTCACCCATTACAAGCCGTACATTTGGAACTCCGTGTTTATCCCTGAGAATTGTCCCAATTGAAGCGTTTGTATGACCCTCCTCGGCTAATTGAGAGATTATTTCCTCGATTTCNTTTTTGTCTGTATTTGACCACTCAGGAGGNTTGGCCGAATGTGGCTTATTGGATCCACTTTTTCCCTTCCCCTTGCTGTGCATTCGAGCCAAAATACCACCTCAGGCAGCCGCCCGANCTGCTCTCCCTCTATAACCACTACGTAGTGATAATGAGTTCTCTCCCCTCAAAATCTATGTCTTGATTTAGCCAATTTGCCTGGACCATGGGGCCATTCCCATCCTGGAGCAAGTACTCTCGCAGAACCAACCAATTGTTCTCTTTGAATGACACGAATTTCATCGCCGACTAAAATATCGGAGTCATGTGTTTTTACCATAGTTGGGAAGATGTCGCCTACCCAATCTAATTCATCATGTAACTCAACCATCTTGAGTGAATCACTATCATGCATCAATCTTACACATGCCTTTGAAATTAAGAATCGTCCCCTTCTAGGATCCCATTTGGCCATTTGATTACCGTTTTTTGAAATAGTCAATATTGGAGGTCTGCCTCTAACTTTACAACCCTTCAACCAATCATCAAAGCCATAAACAAATCTTGAAATTGACTTCAACTTCTCTAACCTATGAGAAAGTTCTTTCGTAATATCACTCAAGTCGATACAAGCGGATTTTACGGCTGCTGATAGTCTTTCCAAAGCATCTTTTGATCCCGCTGAGTCATTAATTCTAGTGTCGATAACATTAGAAATTTGGGATCTATACTTCAATCCTGAATGGTTAATCACTGTAGAATATCCAACCCTACTAATTAATTGATCGAGCATTTCGTAAATTATCGTCAGTTCGTCAGCATCCCAATCTCCGGTAACAGGAATGTCATAGTGGGCGGCTGGCCACAAATCTTCCAGCTCTCTTGGAACCAGTCCCAAAGGTGCGGTGACCATAACTTCGTGAGCTCTGATGTCCCTTATCTGTTTCCGGAAACGTGAGTGGCTTTGTGATAACTTGTATGGCTTCTTTTCAGAACATGGTAGAAGAACCAAAATTTCTTTTTGATGTGGTGGTGGCATATATTTCTNTGAAATATTGTCCCTCCACAACCTGATTGTCGGATCATTCCTACTTTCGAAAGAATGACATCTGAATTTCTTTCCTACTTCGACGCAGCTATGTGTAATGCCGAGTCTATCTGTAATCTGATATGAAATCTGATCATGAATTCTAAGGTGTTCTATCGATCTAGGACTGGAAGTACTTTGTCTCTCAGCCAACTCTCTAAGAGACCCATCTCTGATTGCAGATCTGATTGCAGAGATCGCATTAATCCATAGTTTTGCTTGGAAGTCCATATCTAAATCCTCTCCTGTAGACGGCTCTGGTAGCCTAGGACCAGTTTCTGTTAGTAGAACGCCCAATGAATTTGCCTGCCTCGATCTGGCCATATCGAATATATCTACACCCATCCATGAAAGTAAAGCACAATTATCAGGACCAGATATGCCGGGTGTCCAAATTAGAGAGGAAGGAAAAGTGGTTCTTATTGTCAGTATAGCCCTCTCGAGCATACCACGGTTATTGGCTAGTTGGGGAGAGTCAGTGAGGACAATGATTGAAGGTTGATATTCCAAATCTAATAATGTCGAATCATGGTGGAGAGAATTCCAAGACACGGGAATTACCTCCCTTCCAAAACCAAATTCACCAGAATTTGAATCTGCTAAGCTTGGGGGCAAAACTAGACCATTTCCAAACGACCATGAGTCTTCAGATTCAAACGGAAAACAGAGGTTTGACCTAGTTCTTATTTCCAAACTGGATGGAATAGCAGATGAATCTGATTTTGAAATCAGAGGAGCGATTGAAATCGGGATTTCAGGATCTTCCTCCGATACTATCAGACAGGGTGACCAAGAAGATGGATTATTACGATCTCCAAGAGAAATTAATCTGGAAAAGCGGTCTCTAGAGATTACATTTCTTCCTATAGGTCGCTCATCCATTACCACCCCAATGAAGCATTTCGCTTGAAGGATTCTAAGGTGTGGTCGTCTTCGCATGTCTATGAAGAAGATTAGTGTGATTCCATTGATGATTGTGGGATTACTAATTTCGAACATTACTCATGCAGAAATTATTTCAATGTATGATGAAAAATTTGAGCAAGGAGAAGCACCAGAAAAATCATGGAAGCAAACCGGAATTACGCCAGAATGGCAAATAATTTCAATTGGCAATATAACATTCACTGGGAACTTTTCTGAGAATGATTCAGTGGACGTTTTCGCTCTGGAGATAGTTTCTGATAAATTGACCAGAGTTGGGTTCTCCATTAGGGAATCAAATTCCTCAGCGAGGATTAGCGTTCAAAGATTGAATCAAAGTACATGGTCTATTGAAGAGTTTTCTACTGTAGAAAATGTATGCGAAAATGATACTAATTGGAGTTGTGGGGAAATAGAGTTGGGGAATGGATTTCATGCTATTAGATTAGAGAGATTGGGAGATTTCGAAAATATATTTGATTACAATTTCAAAATACAGAATCTTGGAGAGTTTGAAGACGGTAGTGGAGTATTCGTTAACCTCGCATGGAAGTTTACACCATTCTATATTTTTGCTGGAATTTTTCTAATTCTCCCATTCGTAGTAGTGTTATGGTGGAACAAAGAAGATTTGTTTGGGTTGGTAGGGAAGAAATCTAAGTTGATGGAATATGAAAAGAAATCTTTGATTTCACTAAGAAAACGTTTTACAGATGACGATGGAAATTTCGAAAGAGATGAAATTAGATCATTTCTGAAGATTCTAGGTGAGCGATCTTGGAAAGCGACAAGGAAGGAGTTTGGAGAACCGGAAATAAGGCATCATACGAAAGATCTTGAGATTTGCGCGTGGAGATTTGGCTCATCAACTAAAACAATCATACTAGGATTGAAGACTATGCTACTTGGTTCTGAAATGTCTGCTGTTCGAATTTTCTCCCCTCTTGGAGAGTCTGCTTCAATAGAAAGGGTTGACCCCGAGTATATTTTTAACGAAGACGAGATATTCATTGGAAATATTGAATCCGAAACGACTATTTTCTTGAGAGTTAGATTGAGAAGTTACCATTCTAATCTAAATGTTCATTTTTCGGGGTTGGTTGAAGGAAATACCGTAGCAGCTTTTCCTACCAACTCAATAAGCAACGAGGACGAGTGATCACCTTTTTCTTCTTGATTTAGCCTCTTCAAGAATCCTCTCCTCTATCGTTGGTAGTAGTGAATCCAACTCATCCCGTATATCCTTGATTTTTCTTTTTAATGACCTCGTCTCCTTAGGAGGTAAGACAAGTCTTAGAACTACAGTAACGGAACCTCTCACTGATGAATTTCTACTATGGGGGAGTCCTCGTCCACGAATTGTAATAGTCTCTCCGGGATTTGATCCCGGGGGGACTTTGATTAGCAATTTGTTTGAATCTATATGTGGAATTTCTATTTTGACACCTAAAGAGAGATCGGCATAACTTAATGGTAGGGCCATGAGTAAATCGGAACCATCCCTCTCGAACCATGGATGGCTTTCAACGTCGATTTCAATATACAAATCTCCAGGGTTACCATTCATAGAATGTGATACCTCACCTTGACCTCTCATTCGAAGTCTTGTACCGGAGATAATGCCTGGAGGAACTGAAAATTTTACTCTTATAGACTCGAAAGTTCTCCCTTCCCCTTTACATTTCTTACAAGGATTGGTCACTATTCTTCCAGAACCCCTACATGGGGCACATTCTTTCCTAATCCTCTGCCTAAAAGGACCGATCATAGAAATCTGATCAATCCTACCCCTCCCCTCGCAAGAAGGGCAATTTCTAGAACCGCTCTCATCACTTGAACCGGTGCCTTCACAGTCATCACAATCCTTCAAAGCCTCTATTTCTAATTCGTCTTCTATGCCATCCATTGCAGCTTGAAATGGTACTTTGTGACGAACAAGGAGATCGGACCCCCTAGATGAGTCATTTCGGGGGGAACCACCAAAGAACTGGGTAAAAATTGACTCGAAGCCTCCTCCAAATAGGTCATCGAAGCTGATATCAACGCCTTGGAAACCACCTGAGCCGAATGGGGATCCACCTGGCCTATCGTGGCCGAACATATCGTACTTTTTTCTCTCTTCGGGATTTGACAGTATTGCATATGCCTCTTGAATCTCTTTGAAACTAGACTCCGCATCTGGATTATCTGGATTTTTATCTGGATGGAATTTTCTGGCAAGGGAACGGAATGCGTTCTTTATGTCTGAACCTGAAGCATCCTTGGATATTCCCAGTACCTCATAGTAGTCTCGCTTATTCGGCATGTCTTCGCTCCATTGGTCACAAGCGGCTCCTATCAACCGTTCCCCATTCAGGAAATGTAAGCTCCGCAAGAATTGCAATAATTCGAGTCCGCCTCGTTATATGTCGAACAATGGTTACATAATTTCGCATGTAAGGATTTAGAGTCTGCGACTGACCACTTTGAATCGCTATAAGTTTCATTTGAAGTATTCCTTATCGAAGATTGTTGCTTGTTCTTCTGGAGTTCGATCCTTCTTGACGCTGATTTTTCGATAGAATCTGAAATAAAGNTGGAGATTTTTGTTAACATTGGANTNGTTTCTTTAGTTTCAAACAATTTTGAGGATTCTTCCTTTTCATGGCCATCTACCTGTATTGGGTAGTCGTTATTTTCAATGACTGTATCCTCTGTTAGTTCTCCTTCCTCTCGGTTAATCTCTCTTATCTTTCCCTGCATTCTCCTTCTGAGGATCTTACCCTTTTTTCCTTTGGAATCTGAATAAGCAGTAGCCTCAAGTTTCTGAATAGCAATTTCTCCCTTCTCCCAAAGACCTTTGTCCTCCATCCTATATGTCCTAGATAAGCCCTTGATTGCCTTCGATCTTCGGTACTCATGATCATAAACAGAGATGTATTTGAACATCGCGAATAATCCGATTAATAAGCCAATAAGATGAATGGATNCCTGAATAAAATTATCATTTGCCATAGCTTCATTGAGATCAGGAGAGAGAATTCTGAATGTGAAAAGTATCAGATTGGGTACCAAGACCAGAGCAATAGAAACCAAACCAGAACGATCTGACATGCTAGTGCGCTCAACGGTATCGGTTTGAATTNTTCGTGTTGTAGTTCCAGTTATCACTATTAGTGAATAATCCTAGCATTAGGTATGGAACCCAAAATTTTGGTATCAACTAGAATTGAGTCGTTTGAAGATCAATTTTTGGTTGTTAAATCGATTAAATCGATTTTTCCAGATTGGAGTCCTGATTTTGTACCTGAGAGGTTATCGTTCCCTGTAGGGGTGAATTCTCAAAAAATCTCCGGCGAAGTGGAAACAATTGATTTCCTATTATCTATCTTAAGAGAGAATCGAATTCTAGATACCGCGATGGATGCTATGACTTTGGGGTCAAATAACAAAAAGATAAGTTTCTCACTTTCAAGGCAATCTGCGTCAATAGGTAAAGCATCTTTTGTTCTAAGGGGCGAATATCCACTAGGGGGCTCTGTTCAAGTTTCGATAATTGGAGAAGACGTTGACCTATGGATTGAGCAACAGACATGGCATAGCGGTCGAGAGAAAGTTCCCAGAGTTGTAGGTGACGAATTATCCATGTCAGATTCGGGAGAGGCTTCTGATTGGTTTTGATACGATTAATGGAATGATTGAAATCTCCCAATACCAGTAATTGTAGTCAGAGTGCTGGCTTTGTGACCAATAGTAGTGATTTTTCATACGGAATTAGTAGGCAAATTCATCCACCCCCAGCCCTCGCAACGGTCGTGGAAGACGAGTATGTAGTCCAACTAGANCAGGATGAAAAGTCCACCTCTAGCCCAGTGGGGGTAATTTCAGCCATATGGAAGGAGTTGAGTGGGGGAATAGGGCCATGGGGCGCTATCAGACCACTCTTTGCAGTATTACTTTCGATGGTACCATTTCTTTTTCTAGGGCAACACTTCAATAGAGAGCATAGAAAGGGAAGAGAGTGGTTTCTAATCCAATTTCCATTAATTCCTGCTTTCCTGTGGCCATTCCTATTTTTATTCTCCATAGCAGATGCATGGTGGGCATCAAGTCGGATTGTAGCTACATCTGAGACTAAAAGTCGTCTAGAAGCCATCACTCAAGACTAGAGGGCTGAAGAGCCCACCTGGGCTTGAAACCTCAGAGAGTTGTTTTCTAATTTCCATTTCCCATTGTCTCATTTCCTGAAGGGCATGAGTGAATTCTAATTCACTCTCATTAACGACTGTTCTAATTAGGGTATCAAGAATATCCATCCTATCTTGGTCTACCCTGTCAATTAGTTTTTCTAGAGGGAATGAAGAGAGATCAGGGGCCGTTATGCTGCCATAATTTGATGATTCTATAGGGATAGGAGATAAAATAGTATCAGGTAGAGTTTCAGCAGATTTTCTGGCAGCAATTTTCAAAGAATCTAATAGAATCCTGATATATTTTGAAACTACCAAAGCGATTTCTATCACAGGCATACTCAGTTGNTCTGTAAGGTGGACCATGTTCTCTCTGAGAAAAAGTAGCTTTTCGTTGGGGCTATCTTTCGAGTCTGGGACAGACCTCTGGCTCTCATCCATAGCCTTCTGTGTAGGCATTAGCAAATGAAACTTTGACTATGTTGTCCTATCATCATATCTAATTGGAGAACCACTATTCCCCCTGATTCCATCAAGAAGATCATCATCAATCTCAAAGAAGTCATTAAGCCAATCTCCATCAGTATCCCAGTTAGTTGGATTGGTACCTTCTGCGACTAGATCCCCGTCTATATCCAAAATCCACCAACCAAATGCATACTCTCCTAAACCGGGATTTGGTAAGTGGAACATATCCCCAGCAAGCCTATTGTATTCGTCTGTCCATGCTCCATTGACTAATATCTCATCGTCACTGGAGTTTACTTCCTGATAGTTTTCATCATTATCGTTTACTATTAGGGCGTATAAGTTATCCTCGTCGTTTATTTTATTTATTCTGAGATAATTAGATGAGACTGAGCTCGAGCCTGAGCATGTACCTAGAAGGGTCTGCCTCAATTGCCACCATTCCTCTACTTCTTGGCCGGAACAATCGAAAAGAGTTGAGGCTCTAACTATCGAAGGAGAGGAAAGTGTAGCATTAACTACCGCATAATATTCTTGAAAATTATTGTATGGTATGTATTGGCAACTCGAACCATTGCAATCCCACTCACCATCATTATCTGGATCCTCGGAGGCATCGTTTGGATCCGTCGGGTCATGTGTGAACCAAGTCCATTCCAGAGATGGCCGAGTAATCTGCCCGTCCGAAAGATCAATGGGTTTCCAAATTTGGGGAGTGACTTGCTGCCATTGAACCTCAATCTTNAGGAAAGAAGACCAATTGTCGTTAGTCTCATTCCAGCCCCTATAGTATTCATAAAAATCTGGCATCATATCTCCATCGGTATCATTGTCTAGTGGATTTGTCCCATACTTGAAAATCTCTCTACCATCAGAAAGACTCATATCTTGTACGTAATCAATTATTATGCCGTCTTGAAATACAGGAGTCATTATGATAGAATCTGAATCAGAGTCTGGATCCAAGGGGCCAGTTCCGTTGTGAAACTCCATTAAATTTGTAAAATACAGAGAGTTAGCTTCATTTCCAAATTGCTGGTCTTGAGGGAAAGGTAAGAATTCTCTATCATCCCAAACTCCTTGAATAGCAGGAGAGTCCTGAATCTGCCTATCTAACCATCCGTCGGCATCGGGATCATAATTCACATCAAGGGGATTTAATGGATTTANTGACCATCTCATTGAATTTACAGGGAGGACCTCGGAATATATCGAGAAGCAATATTCCCAACCATCTGGCATTCCATCTCGATCCGAGTCAGAATCAGTCGGATCACTAATACCNGTCAAAGATTTATTGAAATTGTCATAATCATATTGATTAATCAGGCCTATCTTATCAGAAGATCTTAGACTTTTAGTTGAGAAAATGGTATAAATTTCATCCCATGCTGATTGGAAATCCATTCCTTCTTCTTCCATGAAGGCGGTAACAGCATCATGACTATAAGAAACGATTGAGGAGCTATTTGGAAAATTTCCTACCTCTAATCTTTTACCATAAGATCTGGAGTCGTGTTCGGCCAGGTTATCGAAGGATTCTGAATCTGAAATTTCACCATTTCCATCGCAGTCAAATGAGTCATCATCGGAGTCCTTGTCGACGTCGGTGTCAGTAAGTGGATTCATTGTCCAGATATTTTGTTCTAAATCCCATTCAGTGAACCAGTACTCGTACCCATCACCCATGCCATCTCTGTCTGTATCAGGATTTTTCGGATCNGTGATCCCGAAGATAGACTGTAGCATCGGCCTTGCCGGTGATCCTTCTCTCCAATCCCAATACTGTTCCATCGCCAATTCGGCTCTTCCCTCCTTACTAAACAGGATTCGGTATATCCTATTCTGAAATGCTAGATTGCTGATTTCCTTGGATTCCTCTCCAAATGTAGGGGCCCCCGAGGGGAATGACTCCCCATTAATAGGCAAATTAGAGGTTAGGTTTAATTCGGTAATATCCCTTATACCATCTGAGTCTGAATCATAATTTCCATCATTTGGAACAAGCGGATTTAGTGTCCAAACTTCATCAGTATCATTCCAAGATGTGAAAATTACCTCTACCCCATCCAGAAGGCCGTCTCCATCCGTGTCCGGGTTGTTTGGATTTCCCGTCCCCCCTGTTTTGTTAAATTGCTCGGAGGTTACAAAGTGACCAAAGGATAGTGCAGATTCGGCTCCAATCCATGGAGATGTAACCAAAGATCCAACTGCGTCAGTAAGGTAAAATTGTGGGGATGAAATGGTCCTATCCGTTTCACTAAGATCGCTATTTAACGAATTATACTCTTCCCAATTAGACATCCCATCAAAATCAGGATCTCCTAAACCATCTCCGCTATTTACTGGATTTAATGTCCAGTCTACATCGAATAAACTCCATCTAGAATAGTATATCTCCCATCCATCAGGCATTCCGTCATTATCTGAGTCGGCCCCCAGTGGATCTGCTGAGCCAATATCTTCCGAAGGTAATTCAGACCAAAGTGATAGATATTGTTGATCTTTCATCTTTCCAAAGGGCTCCTGCGCCAATCCACCCCATGAATCGTGAATCAGTATTGAAGTNATATTTTCAGGAAATACAATTCCTGACTGTGTTGAGTCTTGCAAGAGAATTTCGGATTTGATGTGGTATTCAAGCCAATTAAAGAATGATTCTTCTGGCTCCAATACACCATTGAAATTAGCATCAAAACCATCCCCGTCGGGATTATTCAATGCGTCTGAGCCGTTCATTGGATTAATGCCTGAATTTGAAGATGGCCAAAAGCAGGAATACCTAGCCTCCCAACCGTCTGGAAGAGAGTCGGAGTCGGAGTCCTTCATATTAGGATCGGTCGGAGTCCAATTTGCAACACTCTCAGGAGATTCTCCATGGGATTGCAACCCAGAAGATAGTGATCGTGATCTTAGATCTTCCCATTCATATTCGCATAAGTTGGAAAGTCCGTCACCATCAGCATCTTCCGAAGCGTCGGTTGGATCGTTTGGATCCAGAGTCCATTCATTCCCCCCGGTGTAGACATCACCTATCCATCTTCTATGTTTTATCTCCCATCCATCTGGCATTCCATCACCATCTGAATCAGGATTTGTTGGATCAGTAGGGAGATCACTCCCTCCGCTTGAGCCCGTCCCAGACCATCCCCCTAAGTGAACTTCTTTGGAATCCTCACCCACCGCCTGATCGCAGATATATTCTGAATTCAGGTAGTAGCAATCGAATAATGATGATTCCATGAACCATCCCCAATATTCCTCCCCATCCGTCAGGCCGTCACCATCAGAATCTGAAAGTCGCGGATCGGTACCATTGAGCCCCTCACCCGATGTAGTAATAAATCGGAACTCCTCCAAATTACTCCACAATCTATCATAACCATAACCGATTCCTGCAACAATGGAGACGCCATCAGAATCAGTGTCTCTGGAAGCGTCGTAGGGATCCGTGGGATCGAGCCCATGCACGAATTCCCAACCGTCGTCCATCCCATCAAGATCTGAGTCTGTAGAATGAGGATCCATGGGGGCGATATTCATGAATCTCCCGGGATCGATGCCAGCGAAAATCCAAATTTTTCCTTCCCTTTCTATTGAGGTCAGAGAGGTTACGAGTCCATTGATTTGTTTACCTTCATCCATTACTCCCAGAATACCGTCGGAATCTCCCTCGAGGTACCAATTACCATCNTTGGAGCCAATGACAAGTAAATTATCCATAGGCAGTATTGAGTGTACCTCATTAGCNCCTGACAGCAAGCCTTCTANATTTAACATTCGATCGCTATTTATTGCTTGTCTTGGCTGGGAAATTAATAGATCCATAGTAATTTGATGCAAACCACCCCCCATTCCTAACCAAACATGATCAGAGCCCTGATCCGAGGATTCGACGACTATTTCGTTGACATTCGAAGTCTTGAAAGAATCGCGAATATTCTGATTTACAAATTCTTCAGCATTATTTCTAGTAAAAATCCACCATGGATCACCAATATCATTCGAACCATCTGTGGAATTCCAGCCAATTAGACCGAAGTCGGTACCAATCAAAAGGAGTGGGGATCTTCCGAAAATCTTGGCATGAGCTGCAGAAGTAGCAGTTGCATTTGACTTGGAAAGAAGTGAAGAAAGAGAGTCCAATCTATAGGTCTCAAATTGATTATTATTTTCCTCGGATATTTTGGCTTTCCAAGCTTCGCCCTCGCCCAAAATTAAAATGTCCTTATCGAATGAATCGGTTTCCAGAGGATATACAACTGAGACATGACCTATCTCTGAAGATTTCAATGAATCCATATTTGGCAAACCGCTTTCGATTTCTATTGTGTGAAATCCCAAATTGGACCCTAGTAAAAGAAAATCTGTATCGCCGACGCTGGTCTTAGTCATAGTTTTAATTTCGAGGCCGGGTTGAAAATCAAAAATAGACGATGACCCTCGGAAAGGATCCAAGGCAGTAATCCCATATTTTGTACCTACAAGTATTCTCTCTCTGGCATTATCCGGAATTATACTATGAACTGAAGTATCAGCTAGACGGATTGCTGTAGAATGATCGAAAGAGATTATTTCGTCGTCTCCAGAAGAAATCTGGAATCCCTTAATCCCTGGCGCCACTCCTGTGGAGTCGTCATAATCAACCAAATACTCTTCATAGTTACTGAATGATTCCCCCCACTGAGAGGTTCCTACTGTTGTATCAGTGGTGATGAAGCCGTCCCGGTCATAATCCCATCCATCAAAGTCGTTGTCTACCAATGCATCACTCGAATTCAANGGATCTAGCCCATGATGGGCCTCCCAGCCATCGGGAATACCATCGCCCAAAACATCTAGAGGCGCGAGAGAAAAATCATCCCAGAAAAAAAAGTCAGAGTCAGAAAATCTAGGATCGGATCCAAGCCATCCATGAGTTCCCGTTGGCCTTTCTACTTCGGTTTGGCAAGAGTATGGGGATAACCCATCAATTTCTCCCCAGCACCATAAACCATCCCTCTCTGTTATCCAATCTTCAGGCGTTCCGAATAGGTATTCTTCAGTGTTTGTGAACTTCTCGCCTATGTCAACTAATCCATCACTGTTGAAGTCAAATCCATCCCCACACCCCCAACTAAAGTCAATCTCACACCTATCAAAATCTGATAAATAGTCGATGGGGTTCAAAGGATCGAAGTATCGACATTCCCAGAAATTATTCGGATTTATTGGGTCATTTGGATTTGCCAGATAAAGTCCTCCGACAGTGCACATATGAACCTCATAACCATCAGGTAATCCATCACCATCAGTATCGGATACTCGTGGATCGAGATATTCTCTAATTCCCGATTCAGTCTCCTCCGGTGCCTTTCCAGTGAGTCCATTCCTCTCATCAAAGCACTTGTCTAGAGTATATGGCCAACAATACTCCTGAAGTGCAGTTAGTCCGTCATTATCATAATCGCTTGAGTTATCTGTTGAGTCAGTTGGATCTAGGCCTTGAATTGAGCTTTGAAAGGTAGGTAAATCTAAAATTACTTGATCACCAAATATAACCTCATATAAATCTGGGATTAGATCGCCATCTTGGTCTGTTACTGGAGATTCAGTACCCTCTGCCGAGTTGGGATCTGTAGATGATACTGGAGACTGAGGTCTTGTCTGAGAAACAAAGGCCAGGGAAGAGAGTATGAGTATTGAAACAAAAAGGGCTGTTTGCTTCCTCCTCATAGTCACGTCTCCAGTAGAATTCCCGACTTGAGAGATTTATGATGGTGATGGAGCGTCGTTCGGACAGAAAACTAAAGTTGTGATAGAAAACCTTCTCAGCATAAGAAATATCATCCTGATGGAGAAAATTATGGATTGGTTCAAAGGGCGTCTGTAACGGGGTGCTGTTATGGGTATCGGAATTACGCATTTGGGATCGGGAAGCAGAGGGAATTCCGCACTTCTAACATCTGATTTTAGTAACGTCCTAGTTGACTGCGGATTCAGTCTAAAACAAACTGAGAAGAGATTACAAATTGCAGGTATTGATCCTAGTACCATAGATTCAATTATTGTCACGCATCATCATAAAGACCATTCGGAGTCTGCTCTCAGAGCTTCTAAAAAATGGGGGTCTTCTCTACACTGCAATGCCATTACAGCATCTAGAATGGGTTGGGACATAGATGGAGAATGTACAGTTTTTGGAAATTTAGAGAGGATTGATTTCGGACCGAAACTAAGCTTACTAACAGTTCCAGTACCTCATGATAACTCCGATAATGTTGCGATAATCGCCAATGACGGTTCTGGAAATAGGGTCGGAATAGTAACTGANTTNGGGGAAGCGACAAATGATCTAATAGGTCATCTTTCAACTTGTAACCATATTTCTATTGAGGCGAATTATGATCAGTCTAGACTAATGAGTGGACCATACCCGGACTCATTAAAAAGGAGAATCTCGGGAAGAGGGGGTCACTTATCGAACTACCAAACTGCAGAGATTCTTAGTCGGGTTCTGAATCCAAACTTGGATAGCATTGTTCTCTGTCACCTTTCTGAGAAGAATAATGCGCCTCATCTAGCGGAGAGCGAGGTTTTGATGGCAATAGGAGAGAGATTTGATGGATCCCTATCTATATCGAAACAGATTGGTCCAGAGTTCAGCTATTGGTCTGGTACATCAGAGCCTAAGATATTGGCCTCTGCATGACTATTTCCCCATTACTGCCCTGTGAACAGAGTTCTGTACCTCTCTCATCCTCCCTACTGCTCCTAATTCTCTGAAAAGGGACAAAGATCTCTGGAGATAGCTCATCCTCTGTGAACGATCGGACTCAACCTCACCGAGTCTAGCTAGCAACTCTCCTTGGAGCATTCGGAAATCATTAGATTCAGCTACAGCTAAACCATTTAGATAATGTTCTGCGGCCTCCTCTCGTCTTCCTGCGTCGACCAGTACCTGCCCCAATAACATCTCCACTTCAACNGCACTTTGGGGATCGTTCAGATCTGAAAGTGTCTCTAGTGCACCCGAATAATGTAATAGTGCCAAATCATTATCAGAAATTTTCGCGTAAAACCTTCCCAATACTGCTCTTGATCTAGCATGGAGGAAGTCCTGACCCTTTTCCTTTGTTTCTTCATAGGCGGACAATGCATGTTCTCTTGCTCTATCTAACTCCCCCATCTCGATAAAGGCAGAAGCAAGTCTAATTCTTGCATCATTTAGTTCGGGATCATTTTCCTTCTCCAATAAATCTTCAACATTCCCGTATACCTCAAGAGCTCTTCTAGTATCCCTTCTTCTTCTGAAGATATGGCCCATGTTGTTATAACTCCTAGCAGCTCCAACTGCATCCCTAATTTCTATCTGTATCTTCAATGCATTTCTATGCAATTCTAAAGCATCATCCATTGCACCTCTCTTCACTGCAATATCTGCTCTAGCCGATAGCAAACGTGCTAGCTCGAGTGTTGGCTTCCTGGAGCCAAGGTTCTTAGCTGCTCCATTGTACTCTTCCTCTGCTTGGTCCCACATACCTTGAATCGCTAGAATATCGCCCCTTAGTTCCCTTATCAGGCCCCAGCTTTTCGTNTCGAATCCNCCACTTTCCAATGAATTCAAGATTGAAAGAAGCTCGGTATGTCCGGAGCTGACCAGACCGTGTCCTTCTGAAAGGAGTACTTCTGCCAGACCTTCTTCATCTCCAGTTTGACTTAGATGGTGGATGAATTCTATCCTATCTGCAGCGTTTTCCTTCCTCCCACGATACCAATTGACCGCTGAAGAATGAAGATCATGCCTCATCTCTTCCTCCATCGAACGCATCAAGAATTCACGTACCAGATCGTGAACATCATAATTATCCGCATCTGATTGACGGGCTAGACCCTTCTCGACTAAGTCATCAAGAAGATCAACGCCTTCCTCAATCTGGTGAATTGCTCTGATAGGAATGGGTTCTCGGAAAACTGCGATAGCTCCGAGAAGTCTTTTTTCGGGCCCAGAGAGTCTGCTAAAAATTTCTTTCTCTACAAAGGCCTCGAGAGTAGCATGAAATGTTTCAGCAACATTCCCCCTATTGATTAATTCCAGTATTAGTGGATGACCTCTGGAGAGGGTGTAGATATGTGAGAACTGATCGGGATCCATTTTTGGTAATGCTGTTAGGATTTGCCTACTTGATTCCTCATCAAGGCCTTGAAGAGGCATTACCAGAGTTACGATATTGCCAGATTGATCGGCTTCGGGGACTACCATTCTGAAGGATCTAGAAAACATGACCAACCCTACTTCTTTTAGTGAGCTTATCCTAAGAGTTAGTTCCCGGAGAATTGAGAATAAGGTTTCATCTCCGACCTTATGTAAATCGTCTATTACGACCAATGATGGAGAATCTGATAGTCCAGCCTCGATNANATTTACTGCCATATTTGTTTGTGGCACAGGAGAAGACGCGAGATAGTCGGAAAGATCGTTATGTCCTATAGAGGAAAGCCATTCAGCACAAGCCTCCAAAAATGCTCTTGACCCTTCCCAGTCCTGGCATCTGTGATAAAGAAGATTTCTTCTATGAGTAAATCGATCCAGAATCTTTGCACAAAGAGAAGTCTTTCCGATCCCGGCAATTCCTGGAACTAGAATTGATGCTGACTTTGCTTCNAGTAGTTGTGCCATAACGTCTAACTCTTTCTCCCTCCCGTAGAATCTCCTAGTTCTAGGAAGGTCGTTCAAGTAGGAAACTAATTGCTTCTCGATATGTTTTGACAAGTCCCTTTCAATCAATTCGGGAGTTAATCCTGACAAATCTATTGTTCCATTTTCGTCCATATATCGAAGCATGTCTACATGCCTCAGAGGAAGTCTAGTTTTCTCTATCGCATCAGCCAAAGTAGTATTCTCGGATTTGCCATCGGGTTGGATAATCCGAACAGAAACTTCAGAGATACGATCCCAAATCTCATTCGAGACCTTAGCTCCTTCATCTGTCAAGAAGTAAGCCTTTCTCTTCCTAGATACCCCAGTAACATGCGCCTGCCTCTCAATGAGATGACCGGCNTCTTTCATTCCAGAAATTGCTCTAGGAACATTTGATCTTGCAATGGAGACGGCATTGGCAATTCCCATCTGAGAAAGTGCGAAGGGAACCTCGACTTTATCGGAATGATCTATGTAGTCACTGAGATGGAGGAAAATCCTCTCCTGGACCCCGGGTCTGGTCATGGCTCCATTGGACATGATTCTGAACTCACTAACTCACTCAATAATGTTGGTAGTACATGGGAGCCTACTACTCTTGGAAATTTGGATCCGGGACCCATTCCTCTTTCGAAGGATCCCACAACCAACCNGGATGATCTTCGAACTTCTGTAGATTTTTGTTAATTTGTGAATTTTCTTCTCCGTAATCTTCTGAAATTTCTGCTGGTGTTTTTGTTTCGGATTCGTCATCTTCAATCTCAAGTCCTATAATTCCGGTAAAAAAGGCAAGTGATACTAAGGCTATGAGTACAATTATTCCTATTCCTGAAATTATTAGAAAGTTAGATGATTCCGCTACAGGTTCTCCCTTGTTTATCGAAGATACCTCTGTAGTTTGTCCACCGTATGAAAATTGGGGAGTTGATGACTCACCTTTTATCCTCGATCCTGGAACACCTAGTTCCCAGGTCCCATTTGGTGAAACTATCGTATTATTCACTGGANCCCCGCCAATAAGTACCGAAACCTGCTTCCCAGGAAGGCCCGCCCCAGAATAAATAGCCATCTCATCCTCCTCTATCCAAGATCTATCTGGCTCTTGAATGATGAACTGTAGTGGAATAACTCGGAAAGTCACGGGATTTGAGTTGATCCTTGATTCCCACTTGTCTGTCGCGATGAAGATTACATTTTCCAGAGTCCATGTTGAAACGTCGTCATCATAGAATTGCATCAAAAAAGGATCGTATCGTGCCACTCCATCTGGTCCGACTTCAACCCATAATGGGAACATGTCATCTATGTCTATTGAGGTATCATTGTATACTGAAATATATTGAATATCACCATCAAGATCAGAGAAAAATAAGTTTAGGTCTATTTCGGCGGATGTGCACTTGTCTACAGAGTTCGATTCGGTATCACAGTACAGAGTAATCTCTTCTTGCCATTGAGAACCGTCAAATTGTGGTTGATTGTTGCCTTCACCTGGAGGGTTGTCTGCAATTATAGTGACATCGGACCATTCACTGTAATCTATCCCGTCATATGATCTGATTCGAAGGAGATACTCGGCATCGTGACGTAGATCGTCCGTATCCAATAATATCTCCCATTCCCCTAATGGCGAGATTTCGGTAGTACTTGTTTCATCGATTACAGTGAAGTCATTAGAGACATCCTTAACCTGGAGGTCAATTCTAGTTACACTTCCATCGAAATCCCTAGCTACACCCTTTATTGGAGTCTCAGATGAAGTAGAAATTCTAGTTCCAGAATACGGCTCGTTGACACTTATTGTGGGCTGGCTATTCCTATTGTCTACAGATAGAATAAGAACTACTGGCTGGCATTCATCNATAATACCAACACAGAAGTCCGAGTCAGAGGCCCAGATAGTGAAATTGTATGTTGCCAGCTCATACGGTCTTGATGAAAAGTCCCATGTCCAAGAGAAAATATCACCAGGGCCATAAACAATTTCACTCGTGGACTCATAATTAGGGCCTATAATTTCTACATATACTTCTCGCACATCCGAATTACAGTCAGAAGGGCAACCATAAGGATCTTGCGCGTAACCCTCGAAGTAAATTTCTCCGCCGTCGTGAGGAGAGAATGAGCTCGGAGTTGTTACGAAAATTGTTGGTGGTTGAGTATTGAGTTTTATTGTTCGAGACACGACTTGACTGTATACTAGACCATCAAAGGCCCTGAACTCGAACGTATAATCGCCTTCTCCAGCTAGTGCACTCATATCTAAACTGTAATACCATGAGCTGAACGGCCTGTTGAATCGGGAGACTTCACCATCTGAAGCTCCGCTAGTGTCAGTTGCATACTCAGCATCCTCCCAAGAGCCGGTAAAGGGATCCTTCACCTGGACCGCATGGACGTATCCCCCTTGATCCCATTGGGCCAATTCGTCGGTTTGGTAGCTATTTGCCAACTGACCATCATGAGCGCTTCCGGTAATATTGACTACCCGGCGGAATGACTGCCCGTTCTCCTCGGTGACTACAACTGTGGGGGCTTGGTTTTCCATATTGACAGTAACCTCTAGTGATGAGTCTTCGAGAGTAAATTCTCCGGAGTAGAAACCGAAGCCGAATTTGTATGAAGTGTACCTGTACATTGATAGTTCCCTAGTTCCTGCGTTGTAATCACAACTCGGATCGTCAGTATCTATTGAGAGATCACCGTCATTGTCTATCCCATCTGAACACGAGTCCTCATACTCATCATCTGCGAAGCCATCTGGATTATCGCCCCCTCCAAGGCCTCTGAAATCAAGATGGAAGTTTGAAGGTAAGGAAACCCAAGGAGTATATCCATCGGAACCAGTATTTACCCGATAAAGATCGTTTCCTAAGGCATCCTCCACAACAACCAAGGAATCAGTTACCTTTTCCCCATAAACAAGAGATTGGAAACGAACTAGCTCAGCTCTACTTACCTGGACTGCAAAATGAGTCGGTTGAGATGCAATCTGTATGTTTGAGAGATCTAGATTAGTCAAGTCTGCGAATGTGAAAACAGTTGAATTATTGTCNATACTTATCCCTAAGGGGAAATTCCGAGGAGTCATGTTCTGACAATTAGCACAGGATTTCACAGGTGTAGGGATTATACTTCCTTGGAAGAAATTATCCGGCCATGCTTCTTGATCNGGCCAAGAAAGTTTCACTGGGTATTCGCCCGTAGGTGGAGATGGGATATACTCGGACTGAGCTGTTATAGAGCTCTTAGTCACGTTATAGACCGAGGATGCGTCGTTCCAATCATTCTCTGAGAAATAACCCAAAGAGCCATACTGTTCGGATTCCGCAGCACCGCTATCGTAATTCTTGATTATTGCACCAGTATTTTCAATATCGAAGTTGTTCCTCTGGATGTCTAATAGGGAGCCGATGGCCCTAATCCCATCTGCATTTCCAGTTGCAGTGATAATATTGTCATACATTGTGACTCCTGTAACGTAGGCATGGATCACGGGACAAGGGAATTGCCCGTCCCAATTCGTATTATCATTGCAAGTGCCAGTACCATCATAGGAAATTGTATTGTTCGCTAGGAATAGTCTGGATGGTTCTCTGATTGCCTGGGAGCCATATCTTCCGGCTACTACTGGTGTCAGGGTCGTTTGGAATATTGAGTTGTTCTCTGCAACCACATCATAAGAGCCACCTAACCACAATCCAAAATATCCGTTAATTGGTCCAATCTCATTTTCATGGATATGGACCTCGCTAGATAGCACATTAATTCCTGAGCCACCCGACGCGCCTTCAATATCATTGTTTTTCACAGTTACAAGTGCACTGGCATAAGCAGTGATTCCTGCNCCTTCTATGGTGGTGATTTCATTGTCAGAAATATCAACCTCGAATGAAGTTGAACCTACTGCCTTCTTGCTATTGACATCCACTCCATTGCAATTTACATTGATTGCGGTGTTGGTTACTTTTCCAGCTGAAGTGAATAATGCAATTCCATAATCTCCAGATAAAATTTCTGCATTGTCTATTTCGATGAACGAGTCTTGTGCCCAGATTGTCGCCCTCCCACCATCTTGTTGNCCACAACCGTTGTCTGTGCCTATCAGAGAAACATCTGAGAGAATAAATGGATTGATGGAGGAACCTGAAGAGTATATCTGCAGAGCTGATCCATAAACTCCCGATTGGGCATCTACTCCAACTGCGAAATCGCCCCCGTTGAAAGTTGGCTGAGCGAGATTAGTGGTTAGGACACTAGTCGTATTAATTTGATTGAATGCTAGTTCGGTGAGTGTGGGGCTAGCTCCGTCGAGTACTAGCGCCCCATACCTAAACTCCCCNACTGCAGCGATATACTGAGGAATCCCCCAAGCGCCATCGAAAGTAACGTACCTGAGTTCGGTCTCAGCCAAATCGATAGAGCTCCTCATTAGCATTCCCTCATTGCAGGACGGGTCGTCGATAGAAATCTCCTGATTTCCATAAGTCATCCCGTAGCACTCTCCAACGGCACTAGAGTTTGCCGGATCTTCCCATCTTAGGGTAATTCTCATTGCTGGCCCCCCATTGGACGAGGCCCCGCAGGATGACGCACCGGCACAAATACTCCCTCTTACATCCAAGTGAGTTCCGTTTGGAAAGACGATAGTTGCACCTGGATTGATGATTAGCTTTGCTCCGGGAGCAATGGTAACATCGCCCGTTAATTCATGCAGGCCGGCCCATGTTTCAGTACCAGTGATTGTACCGCTTGTAGTATCGTTGGATGCAGCTGCGTTACTAGCGGGCATAGTGACCGAAAGCACGATGCTAAGCAGAAATAGTCCGGTCAGAGAAAGAGATCGCAGTTTTTCAACACGCGCCATGTACCCTCGGGCTTCATCGAACCAATTTAACAATAGGGACTGTAGTATCAGAGTGTTATTGATGTAAAATTCAAATTATTGACCAATTCCAAACTCTATTCTGATGTTATTTTCCCATCTTTCTGCGTCTAGAAGTCCGTANCCCATTTTGGAGTCATGATACTGAGAAGATTCTCCTGCTTTGATTGCGGAGCTTGCTAGAGCGGACTTAACAAGTTGCATCTCANAGTAATCAACAAAATCATCTTCTCCAGAAATCGCATCCATGTGCATGGATAGAATCAANGACAGCGCTCCTGCAACGATTACCGTGGAGTCACTGGTTCCGGTTGAGAATGCATATGGTGGGTCGCTATTTGAAGAAATGCAAGACCATAAATCAACACCTGGAGCTAGGATTTCAGGTTTCTGATTTGGAAATTCTCGTTCCAGTCCACTTTGGGGATTGATTTTTGATCCGGACGCACTGTCTTTCCATGGGTTACCATTTCGGTCATGAGCTCCAACAGCAATTACACCTTCAATACTAGCAGGACTAGAAACATCGGACTCATTTCCTCCTGGATCACTGTTACCAGCCGCAGCAATGACAAAAATTCCATCATCCAATGACTCTTGCACGGCTTCCACAGTCTGAGAAGAATTGGAGAATATAGTCCCCGGCTCTGTCCCTAGGCTTAGTGAAATAATATCTGATTCCTGCGTTATTCTGCACCATCTTATCGCTTGTGCAATCATTCCCTCATTGCCAGACTTTCCATCTGGCCCTAGAGCTATTGCCACAGATAGGGAAACGCCCGGTGCTGCTCCAACGAATGAGTCATTTCCTACTAGAAGTCCTGCCATAAGTGTGCCATGACTTTTCAATCCAATATCTCTGATTTCTTCGTTGTTACTGGAGTAGAAATCTCTGAATCCAAGAAGCTCTAAATTTTCAAAATCCGGGTGTGAGATGTCAATCCCTGTATCGACAATACAGACCCTTACGCCTTGGCCGAAGGACCCCTTCTCCTGGAGGTCTCTGATTCCAGTTTCATCATAAGCCCACTCAGAATCGAAAACATCGCCTAACAAAAGGTAAATGGTTGGGTATAACATTAGAAATGAGATAATTATTGCAGAAAAACCGATCGCACCCCATGGCCATAGAATCCTCATCATTGGACCCATCGGCCACCTCAGTTCCCTTGCTTCTTGATCAGAAATTCCATATGCTTCTCCTAGATAACCGGGAGCATCTCCATCGACTGCTGTGAGCATACTGGGATCTTCTGGTTCGGGCATTAGTTCGAGATGCTTGATATCCCTCATCAAAGGCCCCATGAAACCGTATGGGTATTAGTATTAGAACGGGGCGCTAACTCTTCTTCCTGGTCTCCTAGTGAAGTAGATTAAAGCGCCTAGAAGCAACAAAATGAATACATATGCCATATACTTCAGATTCTCATTGGACTCAGAAGCTACGAATAGGTCCGCTTCTTCGATGCAAGATGGCTTGCCTTCTGATTTGCTGCTCTCGCATGCCTGTGCCTGTTCGCTGAGATCCTCCCCTTCAATTTGGAAGAGGATGTAGAACTTCTCCCTTTGATCGAACTGGGTGTAGTCCATCGAAATGAAGAAAGTGCTCTCGTTCATGGCTAGAACGTCACTGGTAGAGCTTGAGTTAACGCCCACAACACTGTTACATTCAATATCATGGCAAAGCGTTGCTAACAGTGTAACGCTTTCTGCATCGACCTTTCCTGTGTTGGAAATTTCAACTGCATATGTTTCTACTACCCCGTATGTTGGGAAGGGTTGTCCCAGTAACCTCACTTCTTCTCCCTTAATTGAGAGAATTGCGGAGTCGGCAATCAGGTTTGCTTGTCCGAGGTAAGAGTTGTTGAATAGATCGTTAACTGTGAACTCAAGAGTCTCGGTGTATCCCTCTGGTAGGGGCTGATCTGAACTCCTAATCAATGTGAAGCTGGCCATACCTTCAGAGAATGGGGAGACAGGTTGTTCCATTGGGCCCAATACGTCCCACCAGTCCGAATATTCAAATTCGAATGAAAATGACTCGTCGGCATTTCCTATATTGGAGAATGGGATTGCTAGGATTATATTCTGGTCTTCTGAATCGAAGAATATTGATTGCTCGTTATTCAGTTCTAGGCCCCTGATGGCGGGAACGTCTACGGCCAATTCTACCTCTGTAGAATATCCTTGACTGGTAGAAATCCTTACAATTATCTTGTGGCCCTCTAGGAAATCATGCGCATAACTGCTGTTTGGAGGAGAAACTCTCACTAGTATTTCTCTTTGATTCTCGTTCTCCAATCCTAGATTAAAGTCAAGGGATCGTGTCCAATTACCAGTTGAATTCTGGAACTCCACATTCCACAAAATTCCATCAGTACCGGGGACTGTTGCTACAACCTGATATGTATCGAAGGAGTTATGACCATCGTAATGGATTGAAATCATGAACTCTGCCATTTCGAACACGCATTCGTCTACACAAGACGGGTCGAGCTTTTGCACCTCTACCCTGTTGTTTGATAGAATAGTAGGGATAATGTCCTGTTTGGAGACCCTATCAATCGTCAGAGTCCTTAGGGGGCTTTCCTGGCCAGCTCTGACAGTCACTCCCTTTCCTCCTGAATATGTCACATTAATTCCATTCTCATCTACTTCGAATTCACTGGAAGCCTGAACAGTTCCAGGAGGTAGAAGTAGTGTAACAGCACCATTCTCATCCAATTCTTGAGACCAAGATAAACTACCAAATTCCATTATTAGGTCATAATTTTCAATTTCCAGTAAGTTATGATTATTGCCTGAGAGATCGATCCAATTAGTATCGAGATTTATAGTTCCGCCGAGAGTTAGTGAAGAGTCGATACTTGCTCCTTCGACTCCGACTTCCAGAGAATCCATTGAGACTAGGCCGATGCAAGATTGAGAAGAAGAGGCAGAATATGTATATGCGATCCAACTTCCTGGCTGTAGATTGGCAGACCAAGCCCCTTGTTGGTTACCGGCAATCAGTATAGAATCCCTAGCGATTCCCTGGGAAGGAATTAGTTGGACTTCCCAATCGCCGCTTGAGATACAGGAGTCTTCGATGTATGAAAGGGATCCTGAAGCTTCAACCTCTCCTGCTGAAATCTCTGTATCGATCTTTAATGATGTCGATGAAAGTGTTACCTGATCATTCTCTGTGCCAAATCCTTCCTTGCTTACGGAGATATTCCATACTCCCTGCTGAGGTAAGAAAATTGACCACTCACCATTAGAATCAGAAGTCAAATTATGACTTGAAGAATTGTCATCCGATGACAGGTGTACAGACGCATTTGCTAATCCCTCAGAGAAACCTGGTAGCCCATCCACGTCTAGGTCCCAGAAAATCTGGCCACTAAGTTGGACATACGAGGATACATCGATGATTATCGGGGAAATTCCTACAAATACTCCAGACTCGGCTAATGTTGTATTTTCGATTACAACCCTAACTCCATCTTGTGTGGTGTGGTTCATCTCTACGTTCCACGGCCCTGGAGTGAGTCTAATCACTACATCATCGCCCCAATCGGCGACTGTAGCAGTTAGAGATCCAAGGTCATCTTGTGATGTGAAAATCATGTCCATCTCCTCCATGACGCTAATGGGTGCATCATCGTACTGAAGAGAGATTGTCGCAATTGCTAGTTCGGTTGTGAAGAAGGTCAGCCTATTACCGGCGTTGGACTGAGAAACTGAAATTGACCTCCTTAATCCCTCGAATACTCCGGGGAACGTCTCAAAATCCTCAACGACAAATACCCAGTCACCCTCATTGATGTATTCAACTACCCTCCCATCATCATCGGTAATGAAAGTCTGAATCCAACCATTTTCGATATCTTCGAATCTAACTTCATGATTCGGCAAAGTATCGCCACTCTCGTTCCTCAGTGTAATATTTACAAGCCATAGAGGTTCGAAAACAACGGATCTCGCAATACTTGTGGAGCCCAAGGGTACATCAAAGATCTCGTTCATATCATAGAGAGTATCGAATGGCTCGTCTGCCGATGAGTTGGCCCTCTCTACCACTATTCTGTATCTTCCAGGCTCAAGGGATATTTCGGCGATTCCTGTACTTGTCCATCGAGTATCAGAAGAGTTGATCGCCAGTCCGAGTCCCTTAGGAGTCAGAGGCTTGATCTCGAAAGGATAAGTTACGTAAGTCCCGTTTGAAGCGTTATTGTCCCCATTATGGTCGATGAAGAAATCGATAGTCACTGAACCATTAGACTCGGGGATAAGAAGTAGTTCCGTTGACATGTCTACAGATGTGGAGTTTATTTCTATGGGTTCTGAGGAGCTAGAGCCTATCTCTCCGGCATCCAAAGATAAGGTCCAATTTCCAAATGGTAGGATCATTTCGAATCTTCCAAGTTCGTCGACTTCATCCCTCCAGATTACGGAGGTTCCTATTTCCGCATCCATATCGAAGGCTTGTGCGAATATCGGTTCCCATCCGGGAATCCCCTGATTGTAGGAATTTCCTTCTCTATTCAGTCCTACGGACCCCAAAACTATCATCGATTCGGTGAGTTCAAGAGTTAGATTATCCATCCCTTCGGTAACTACGAACTTAGTCCCATTTGCAACGAATCCACCTGCTCCAACCGCTCTCTCCACAGTAGCATGAACTGCCTCACCCCTTGGGAGGATGATCGAGAATTTTCCAGATGAGTCAGAAGTTGCGGTGAGCGTGAAGCCAGACCAATGGAAAATGACCTCTTGGTTAGGTATCGGTGAGGCTGGCTGATTTGGGTCCTCTTTGTTACCATCGTCAACAATAATTCCATTCACTACCTGACTTACTAGGAAATCAAAGGTTTCGATGATATCATCCGTCTCAACTTCTATTCGTTGCCAAAGTTGTTTCTCCTCGCTAAGAGTGTAATTAAGTATCCACTCACCTGGCAACAGTTCCGCATAATAATTCTTGGATGAATTATCGAAAATAGCATGAACTGGGTCGATTGATTGATTTTGCGATCTGAAAATCAATTCTAGACCGTCTACACTTTCCCCATTGTCCTCCAGAGAGAACTGAATGTCCGATGTATGAGGTACCTTTGACGGGAATGATTCCAGGGTGCCTGCGTTGGACTCGAAAATGTATGTCTGGGATATCTCTGGGAAGCCGTCTTCGTCAACATCTATCTGGGCGACGAATGTTCCAGGTATTATTGGTCCTATCGAGAAAGCTCCGTCTTCATCTGGGGAGACAAAACAAGCTTGAGTAATCACGTCAGCGCATTCATCAATTGAGTACTCAGATGATGAGTTATCGGGGAAAATAGAAACTACAGTTGAAAGGGCATCACCGTTCTCTAATACCACTTCGCCCTTGATAGCCCCTGCAGAGATAGTCACCGGATACTGTGAAGGAGAAGGAATAAGCGGAATTGAGAAAATTTCATCCAGCTCCACTTGCTTATCGCCAAAGTCTATGGTTATCGTATAGTCTCCCGGAAGGGCATCAACTACGTGGAAGGTTCCTGGGCTGACCATAGGGCCACTGAATACCCCATTACCTGAAAACGAACCAGTACCGTTGAAAGTCCCGAAATGATCGAGTTCCTGAGAAGGATCTGTGATGAAGGTTCCAGAACCAATAAGAGTCGTCTGGAAAAGTTCTCTCGAGAACTGGCTTACTCCTTGAGAAGTAAACTTACCAGAGGCGCTCACTGATCCATTAAGGAGGAACACATCACCTCCATCAGAGCATGCAGAATCCCCTTGAGGAACGGTGTTATTGACGCAAACGGGATAGTCTCCAGGGACGCTACCGACTATTGTTCCCTTGCCAGAGAACCAACCGTCGCCAGAAATACTGTGATTATCATATATTGTTTGGGTTTGATTCCCGGTGAATTCACTTACTGAAATCGCACCTTCGGAAATAACGGTCCCTTCTCCTGAGAATGTTACTTCACCGACACCAGTGAAAATTAGAGATTCTCCTTCCATGCTTCCGTTTGAGGTTCTAGTTTGATAAGGCGAAATTGATATTTCTGACGACGCAGGAGTTAGTATCACTGCTACATCCGATACTGGTTCTCCATCGAAATCGGATTCACCTGACCAGGTCAATACTCCGGTAGCAGATGAGGTGGGTACTGTAATCTGTGCTTCGACAATAGACTCACCGTTACTGTGCCCTTCCGGACCTGAAATATTGACTATCGTCTCTGAAAGCCATGTTGACCCATAGACGTCGCCGAGGATTCCGGAAATCGGATTGATATTCCTGTTTTGAGAATTTTCTGTGAATAGCTCAAACATTGAGTTCCCAATCCCTCCGGTGACAATAGAGTTACGAGCCTCATCCAAATCTGGGTCACCTGAAAAGGCAGTGATTCTTATCTTGCCCGATGGAACTGTAAATGAGAAGTCGCCATCTTGGTCGGCTTGGGTTTTACCTATTGGGATCCAGAAGGTCCTAGAGTCGTTATCGACCGTATCTTCTCCACTAAAGGCATCTCTTTCAATGAGAATCCTAGCACTGGGAACTGGACCTTCTCCTTCTAGAGTGACCGTTCCTTCGAGGGTAGCGCCACTGTAATACTTCAGTACCTTGACGTTTCTATTTGAGTCATATATCGTCCCACAATACTGGTTGATGTTCTCGCCTGTCTCGTTCTTTTCACATTTGGCACCATCCGTCGGATCGTACCAATTGGAAAGCACGAAATGATTCATCATTGCGCCGGGTAGAGCCAAGGCACCCTCAAGATAGCTACCTGGTGACCCGGAGATGGCCGAGGGAGCTATCCAGGTGGAAGGTGCTTCTGCATCCCCCAACTGCCCACTTATTGATTGCAATCCGAGAGTTGAAGTCCCGTAACCGACATAGGTTCTTGCCACCATGGTCTCGAAGAAGGTATCTCGGTGCTGGTAATCAATATCAGTCATCTGAATCATGTCTTCTGCTGTCGAGGCCCCAGATGCTTGGGAGCGAAGGTCTGAAAGATACTGATCATTGTATTCTTGTGGAGTTTTAAGACCTTGATTTGTCTGATATGTCGTTGAGATGTAATTATCCAAATCTAATCCTGAAAGATGTGTGGGGGCGTGGAAGATTCCTGTTGTCTGTCCCCGATGGTAGTCCTGATAATCCTGATAGTACATACCTCCAAGTGGGAATAGCCTGTTATCTACTGCAAAGTAACGGATTTCGTGATTCCTAGTTGTTGTTCCGCCATGGGAATCCCCATAGTTCGAAACCTCATAAGTATCAATACTTGAGATTCCGTTGTAAACTCCAACTAAGTCTTCCAAGGTGAAAGTAGAAATCAGGAAAGCTCGCATCATCCCGAACTTTGCGTTTGCGCGATGCAGACCGGTTGAAATGTCGTAGTAATCATCAATTAGATCCCTGGTGTAACGATATCCTCCCAAGTCGAAATGTGAGGCTTCGTCTATGTCGTGAATCTCAAAGGAGGAAGAGGATAAGCGAGCTAAATCGAATTCAGCTAATGCTTCTGATTCATTACTAGTTGGGCCGGCAAACACTTCTCCATTCTTGACTACTAACCATGAGTCTTGTTCCATGGGCAGTCCATTTTCGGACAAAGCTTTGCCCATTAGCAGTTCAGCATCCCCATATGTTGCAATTAATGCCATTGACCTATCAAGTACGAATCCTCGATCACCATTACTCATTATGGCATCAAACTCGTTCACTTGGGGAACAGACATGAAGGAATCTAGAACATTTCTAAACTCTTCACTCATCTCCCCATCATTGAGCTTTCTATCTCCTATTGCGAGAGTGGCTATGAAGAGAGAGATAGTATCCTCTTGACCTGCAGAGAGAAGCATAGCCCCACTATTTGGAATACCTGATTGGAAGTTATCAGCCACAGTTGGGTGCTGTCCAGAAGCAAGAGCTTGGAAACCATAGTCCCACCAAGATACAAAAGCAGGTCGTTCGCTAAATTCTTGTTCTGAATCCTGTTGAGAGAGCCAATCGTAAGCCTCATTCCACCCTTGTGAATTGAATGATGGCCCGAATGTACCCATGTACCAAAGGCCTGCTTCACCAGGTTTGTACGACTCGCTATTCATTGCTGAGAAACCCCAATCCAACAGGGGCACTACGAACTCATGCCTCAAAATATCAGGTGCGATATCATATAGAGATTGATCTACCTCGTAAGCAGATTGTTCTCCTCTCGGAATTCCAGAATCAATTCCAAAGGTCGCATGCTGAGAGCTTATCATAAGAATGACCATTATCATCGCAGGTACTCCAGGTCTAGCCTTTGAAGCGGGCCAAATAGATCTGAATCTCGATCTCGGGGTTCCGATACCAGAATTTCTCCAAACCTTAGTGAAACCTGAAAAATTAGCAGAACTCCAAAGCATGGAAATTCCGATACCGCCGACTACTGCCATGGCAGGAGTAGCGTTAATGATAAAACGTCCAGCTGTCCAAGCCATGTAGGTGGCTATAATCGTCCAGAGGCCGAGTAACGTCAAACCAGACTTATTCCTCCTACTTCCTCTCCAAAGGAGTACAAATGCGCAACATATTGCTATAATTGCTACTATCGGCCCATATGATGCGAATAGAACCCCTCTATCTGGTGCCTGAGCCTCTCCTATAGTTCCGAAAATCTTGTTCTTTGAGAAATAGAAGCCACCAGTGAATAGTATATCCCATCCATTGTACAAGTCCGCCCCTTGTAAGATAAATAGGAGAGCTAATATGGATCCGAACAGAGAGGATCCACTAATTATTACCAGAAGCCATGGCTTATCCCTGAAAGAGCTGGAAACCCATCCAACGGCAAACGTAAATCCGATTATGTAGAACATAGGCTGCATTCCGCTAGGTGCGAAAAGAAGCTCTAAGCCAGGCCATGCATAGAATGGAATTGGTATCAAAGTAGCCGTTATCATCATCTGAAGTGCTGCAGATGTGAACTGTAGACTGTCCCTTCCACGGAAAATATTGACTGCTACTTGGAATGAGTATGCCAAGAATAGGATTCCTGGGCCGTAAACGAAACCCTTCCAACCCAATGCCATAACGGAAAAGGCGATCCCGGACATTGTGGCGTTTGCCATCATTTGGGGATTTCTTCTCCAGGTTTCTCTCATTCCTGCGATGACATAAAGGGGATTTGAGCTCGCATTCTGGAAGACCTTTTTTCCATCCACCCCTTCAAGAGCCCTCATCCAGAAATAGAAGGCAATTGCTAGGAAAAGCATTGCAAAGGAGTCGTGATCCGACATTGCAAATGTGGAGCGACTCATGTGTCCTGGCATAAGAGCAATCAGCCACGCAGCTATGATTCCAGCCCTCTTACCGTAGGCTCGAGTGGCTATTCCTGCAATAGGTAGCACAATAAGAGCTCCATAAATTGCGGGCAACGCGCCCATTGACCACCAAATAGCATCATCTGCAGGCATCTCAAGAATCCAAGATAAAGCAAGTCCTCCCATAGCTAGCGACCAAGAGAACAATGGTGGTCTAGGATTGATGCCTCCTGCTGGGTAGGCCCTATCGTGATCGAAAATAAGATGGCTTCTTTCCGCGATGACATAGTCTACTATTCGCTTCATGTACCATGGATCTGACCCCCCTGTCATATCCCAAAGGCCGGTTCCGTTAGCATTCATAGCGGGAATAATATTCCATGCTGAACGAACTACTAACGCTATTATCAAAGCTAGGGAGATCAGTATTGGATAGGAGTTTGAATCCCACCAAACTCTGAATTGTCCTCTTTCTCTCTTCGGAGCTATGTCACCAAAGACTCCCCTGGAGGCAAAGAAAATAGCGAAAAAGTTCAACCAAAACCATAGGAAAAACCAAGAAAATGCCCCGATAAATCCATCCTGTGCGAATAATGACGGCAGTTCATTTCCAATTTCGTGAATATGTCCAATAGAATACAAAATCCAGTTTACTGCCAGAAGTGCTCCCAAAACATTCCAACCCTCTGATCTGAAGAAAGAGTGTAGTAACAGAACAATTGAAGAAAAAATGGCCCAAACGACACCAAGATGGCTTCCCTCAGAGAATTCTTGAATTGTTTCGAGCTGTCCAATCCAAACCAGGGGAATCATAAAACCTACAAAAGACAACGAGGAGTATGCGAGTACCGAGACATCATTGCTTACGAATGGTATGCCAGAAAGAAGCTTGCCCTGCCCTCTATTCTCGAAATTGCCTCTAATGCAAACCAATACCAAGAATCCTAAGGAAATCGATGCCAACCAGAAAGAGAAGAATGCGCTCCCTATGGCCTCCCTAGCTACATCTGTGAATATGGATGATGAATTTTTAGGAATCCCGAGCCCTGCAGCGTAAAACGCAGCCAGCCTCATTCCGAGGACTGTAGACAAGAATACTGATGACTCCTCCAGCAGCTCAGATTCGTTGAGGGCTGAGCAGACAAATCCGACAACAACAAACGTTGTAATGAAGAAATTCGTGAAATATGTTGGGGCTAGCAAATTAGCAGTAAATGACAGTATAATCATAATGGCTGAGAATGAAATTACTCTTGATGTTCCCGATCCTAAGGGAATCAAGTGTGTGACTCTTGCCAAACAAGCCGGAATCATTGCAGAAAGACAAATTAACAATGCATCTTCTAGAAATCTTCCACCGATATTTCTTCCTTCCAATATTGCAGTGAGGAAGACTAGTGCGAGCAAAGAAATTGTGATAGAAATAGGTGCAATCTGTCTTGAAAGATTTCCTTCTTCAGGTGCCTCTATTTCAGTTTCCATCCCATCCACCGAACCTATTTGCCAATAACTCAGCATCGCGGCGAAATGAACGATTGTTTTAACCGTTCGTAGAACGGTATAGGCACATGTCTACAAGATTGGCATTAAATTTTATCACGAAAGTGCTCTAAATCCGATATCTGAACGATAATGTGATCCTTGCAATTCAATACCCTCGATTATCTGATATGACGCAGAAAGTGCCTCTTCGAGAGTCGGAGCTACCCCAGTGGTGGAAAGAACCCTACCTCCAGAGGAGACCAAATGTCCTTCCATATTTATCGAAGCCCCAGCAAGATGAGTAAAACCCGAAACTTGACCCTCATCTATAATGACGTCCCATCCAATAATTGGACGATTTGAGATAACCTCACCAGGATAACCTTCAGACGCGAGAACAACAGTAGAACAATACATTTTCTTGAAGGCTACTTCAATTTCTGATAGGTTTCCCTCAGCGGCTGATTTTAGCAATATTCCAAGGTCCGTATCAATCAGTGGAATTGTTACCTGTGCTTCAGGATCACCTAATCGTACATTGAATTCCACTACACTTGGAAACCCTGCATCATCTATCATTAATCCTACATAGAGGCAACCTCGGTAAGGGAAATCCCAATTTCTGGTGTGATTGTGCATTGGTTCGATAATCTGTTCCTTGACCCTAGCCAGGACGGATGAAGTAACGATTGGTGCGGGAGCATAGGCGCCCATCCCCCCGGTATTAGGTCCTACATCTTCATTTCCCACTCTCTTATGATCCTGGCTAGCTGGAAGAACAACATAACCCGATTCGTCCATAATTACTAGGACAGACGCTTCCTCCCCAGTGAGATGTTCTTCGACAATAACAAATCCATCTGAGTCTATCCAAGATTCAATTGCGGATCTTGCATCTTGCTTTGACGGCGTTACTACTACTCCCTTTCCTCCTGCTAGGACATCTCTCTTAATTACCCAAGGAGGTTTGAATGATTCGAATATATCTTCAATTTTTGAGGTCTTCTCCAGAATCTCAAATCTTCCAGTGGGTATTCCCAAATCCATCATAACGTGTTTGGCATGGACTTTGGATCCCTCTAGCATGGCTCCTCCAGAATTTGGACCAAAACAGGAAATGGAATTATTTCTCAATTTATCTGCTAATCCGTCGACCAGGGGTACTTCGGGGCCTATCACAACCAACGATATTTCTAATTCCTTGGCCAGATTAACAATTGCATCTAGATCGGATGTAGATATGTCATGATTTTCAGCAATCAATGATGTACCTGCATTTCCCGGAAGACAATGTAGTGAAGATACCGATTTACTTTGAGCTAAACCTATCGCAATAGCATGCTCCCTTCCTCCACTGCCAACAAGTAACACATCAATTCCGGACATATTTTTTTCACCTTTTTTTATTTCTCTTCAAACTAGTATGGGACTGACTTAAGTCCTAATTTATACCCCAAGATATTAAATGATCTATGAATTATCGGAGTGATCAGTAGAAGAATGATCATTCCGAATAGAAGTTCTGAACTGGCGACTATCGATGGAGCAAGAAAAAACTGACCAAATAGAAATGTGGAAATTGCAAACGGAACCGTATCTAACATCGGAGCGCTAGAACTTACGCTTCCCTCCCTTTTATGTCCCAGACGCCTCTTTACGAAGGATCCAAGAGAGTCACCGAACATACAACCGAATCCCAAAATTAGACCAATTATGAATGCGGAACTTGTGTCGTTGCCGATGTAAAACCAAGCATCTGAGATATCCATCGAAGTAGTTCCATAGGAATCAAGAGGATTCAGAAAAGGGGCTGATTCTACTGAGTTTCCATCGGAAATCGAATGTAAGATCACTCCCAAAATTCCGCCACCTAGAGAGCCACCTAACAGGCCATTCCAAGTCTTACCATCCCCAAGAACTCGATTGCCATCACCCATGACCCTACCTCCATCTAAGGTGAAAACTGGGGCTCCTGTAAGATCTGGGATCCATTTCCCGCCCAGCATCGCCGCAGTATTAGCAAGATAGCCTGGAAGATAGAGCCAGAGAACTATCAATGGAGCCACAAATGGATCTTCCCAAGGGAGGTCTTCCGATGCCATTGTGTGGGGGGATGAAATATGGAGGATGAACCTTCGCACTCCCAAGTCGAGTTCTTAATTCGTATCAGATAGCTTTCTGGAGGGTGATATTCATTTCCTTGATGCGAGCCGGATGAGCAATGTGGAGTAGGTTTTCTTCGATAGTTTGCATGGTAATGATCACAGCATTGACCATCCTGCCAATAAATGTGATTAGTCAGAGCGGGGAAATAATCATTGAGTCCGACTTAACGTGGACTGAAGATACTACAATTTCTCAGAATATTAGGGTTCTTAATGGAGGAACACTAACCCTAAGCAATGCCGAATTTGTGGTTGAACAGGACGTAAATATATTTGTTGATGGGACATCAAATCTCATAGTGAACAATTCCGAAATCGATTCTTTAGAGCCTCCTGGGGGGTTGGTCGGATTCGGATACTGTGACGAAGCGAATAGATCTGGGGTTTGGATTGATTGGCCAATTTCCGATTCCGTTAGTATCACACTCGTATCCATCTCTCCTTCGAGTTTTGATTTTGTGACTGCGTACTTTAACGAAGGCCAGGAAAATGTTTCGGAGGAAATGGCAGGAGACCGATACACCCTAGAAATTCAGGGAGGAGGTTCTGACGGTATTTGGATTGACTTGGTTGGTCCTAACTGCTACCCCCCGTCCATAAGTACTATTTCGGTTAAGAGGACCAACGGTGGCGACTTCGATTGTCAATACTGCTCGATGCCTACGAATGCCGCTGATTATGTGCATAGAAATATGATGGTTCATGGAAGTCATGGTTTCACTATTACTTCTGAGGGAAGTTTCATTGCGAATAACTCTCTTATTTTTGGTGGAGGCGTGTCATCGACCGGAATGATATCGATATCCAATTCGGTACTAGATAGGGTTGGACCAATTATTTTGAATAATGATTCAGATATTTACCTCGGAGATGGTGTATTCTTTTCCAACAGCACTGACGATCACGATGTTAGGGGAGGGGTTGCTTCCAATATTAATTGGAGCGGAGGTGCAACAGGCACCGGAGGACTAACTGATATGTGGGAAAAGAGATTATCGGGACAAAGCCTGACCTTCGATGCTAGTTTCGTTACTTACGAAATAGTTGGAATGCATAAATACCCAAAATATACCAATTTTAGCAACGAGGAGGGGGTGTCATTCATAGATGGTGGAAGGGAAAGAGTTGTTGAGATTGCTTGGTCCGAGGACAATACATGGGAAGAAGAGAGGATTTGGAGAGAAGAGGCAATCCTCTTCATTACCGATTTCAGGACTGCTTGGAATCCAGAAGACTCGGGCATAGGGGACTATGGTGGAGGCCAATTGGAGATGAATTGGGATCAAAATATACGTATAACTAATGGGATTCCAAGAGTTGAATGGTTGTCAATAGTGGCCCTAGATGTTGATGGGGAACAACTGAGTAATGCTGATGATTATGGTACGGTGAGCTTGGGGGATTCGGTTGATGTGGAGGCAGTCCTTTACAATACTGGGACTGCAGCTGCATCAATGGCCATTAATTGCCAAGAGGGGAATACAGGCGTTACTGCTCAGATTTCCCCCTCGTTCCCCAATACAGTCATTGGTCCAGGAGAGCAGAAGACAATTGCCTTCAAGTGGAGAAGTTCCGTTATCGGTATTGATACCCTCAATTGCAGCATTCTTACTCCAATACAGCTAGTTGATGAGTTTGCTTTTGGTGGAGGAGATGCTTCGACCAATCCTGTGAACTGGGTCGAGCAAGTGTCCAGCTCTGATGGTTCTGGTATGGTTCCGCTATTGATTGCTCTACTAATTAGTGCTTCAATTGGGGGGTATGTACTTTTTTCGTCATACAACAAAGATGAGCAAGATTAGGATTCCAACTAACTCAGGGAATCAAAGAATTCCTTGGGCTATTGTGGACTCAGCAACTTTGAGGAATCCCGCGATATTTGCGCCTGCGACATAATTCCCGGGCATACCGTATTTTTGAGCAGTTTGGAATGCATTCTTGTGAATATTCACCATTATGCCTTCTAAACGCTGATCTACTTCCTCCCTGGACCAATTCATTCTCAGACTATTCTGACTCATTTCAAGGCCTGAAGTAGCTACTCCTCCGGCATTACTAGCCTTGCCGGGGGCAAACAGAACATCGTTATTGTGGAATACCTCAACCGCATCGGGGGTACATGGCATATTTGCACCCTCTGCAACTGCTACCACACCGCCTTCGACTAACATCTTAGCCTCCTCTGCGTTAATCTCATTCTGAGTAGCGCAAGGAAGCGCCACATCGACCTTAGTACCCCATATTAGATTCATACTTGGTTCTGGTTGAGATTCAGTGAACTCAGCACTATCGAAATTTTCGGCATATTGCTTTATTCTTCCCCTTCTGTTATTCTTAAGATCCATAATCCAGGCCAGCTTTTCTCTATCAATGCCGTCCGAATCGAATATGAATCCGCTACTGTCGGACATTGTTACTGGCTTGCCCCCCAAGTCCAAAACCTTCTCACAGGCAAATTGGGCAACGTTTCCGGATCCGCTTATTGCTACTGAAGCGCCATTGAATGTTTTGCCCTTTGCGGCAAGCATTTCTCTGGCGAAATATACCAAACCATAACCTGTTGCCTCGGGCCTAATCAGAGATCCACCGTAAGAGAGTCCTTTTCCTGTAAGCACCCCAGTAAACTCATTTGCTAGTTTACGATACATTCCAAAGAGATATCCTATCTCCCTACGTCCGACTCCTATGTCGCCCGCTGGAACATCGAGATCTGCCCCAATATGTCTCCATAATTCGCTCATGAATGATTGACAGAACCTCTTAACTTCATCATTTGACCTTCCTTTAGGATCGAAGTCAGAACCTCCCTTTCCGCCCCCCAATGGAAGGCCAGTGAGGCTATTTTTGTATACCTGCTCAAATGCTAGGAACTTCAGAATTGATAAATTTACACTAGGATGAAATCTGAGACCCCCCTTGTAGGGGCCAATAGCACTATTGAACTGTACTCTGAATCCTCTGTTGACATGAAGAGATCCCTCATCATCATACCATGGAACCCTGAATTGGATCACTCTTTCGGGCTCTACCAATCCAAGTGCTACATCGTAATATTGGGGATTTTCCCCCAATACCGGACTTATGCTGTCAAGTACTTCTTCAACTGCCTGATGAAACTCAGGCTGGTTCGGATCTCTAGCTTTCACTGTCTCGTAAACTGTTTTCATCGTATTGTCCATTTGGTCACCAACGATTGTGATACCCGGATGTGGGGCGGTCGCCTCTGCCACCATTCCCCTTTTGAATGTTCCAGAGAAAACTCTGTAATATGGAGATTAGGAGAATAGTCTTCTTTCCGCGATTTCGGCTACTTTAGCCTCACTTCCTGGTAAAGTCATAACATAGACCGCCTCTTGGCTGACTTGTCTCTTTCTCAGGGCCTCCGCCATAGGAGTAACTTCACGGAGCCATCGAGTTTTACCATCATCACCCATGACTCTGACATCAACCTGGGACATTCTGGGCTCAGAAAGTAGGATTTTGATACTTGGAATATCAATAGCAACGTATCCGGGACTAAGTCCTGCCCTTATTGCCAGATCATCTTCCATTTCTCTTCTACTTTGAGGATCTTTTACGATGGATATTAAAGCATCTATCTGATTTCCGGATAGGTCTTCCTTCCTTCTGCTCAAGCATACCTTGAGGAGTCTCCTATACTTCAGCCTGGTAATCATATCTTTTGAGAAGTCTCCTGCCTTTGCTAGTGCCCCCCATATCTCTGCATCTACTCTCCTTTGGAGATCTAATGAATCGGGCAGGTTATCACCTGCTCTCTCGACTGCTCTAGAAAGCATAACCTCTGTAACTCTGGTAACTCTGTGAAAATAAACAGCGCTATACATCAATCCTCTAGCCACCAACATGCCCTCAAGTGCAGATAGTCCACCTTGTTCTATGGCGATATCGCCACCCTGACTCCTAATACACTCGATTATTCGATTATGATCGACTACTCCATGTTTGACACCGGTGAAGTGAGAATCTCTCAAAAGATAATCAAGTTGATCACAGTCGACCGGTCCATGGATTAATTGGGCCATTGTCCTATCGTCATCGGAAAAGTGATCTCTGCCTTCAGTCCAATTGAGTAATGATCTCTCGGTCCCAGAAGCATCGGCCCCTGTGATCAACGAGGAAACAAGTTTTGGATCTAGGTCATTTCTCTCCAAAATATCGGGGATCATCTGTCTTTCTGAGAATGTGTTTTCTTCATCCCCCACTAATACATCGTACTCACCAAGAATTATCCCCTTGGTTACTTCCATATGGTCCATCCCACCTCGTTCTGCTAAAATATGTTCGAGAGTATGCGAATAGGGGCCATGCCCCACATCATGAAGCATAGCGGCTGCCTGTATTGTATCCTTATCCTGTTTTTCCATAGACAGTGAGTCAGCTATCCTCCCTACAATGTGAGATGCGCCCAGTGAATGTTCAAACCTAGTATGGTGAGCTCCTGGAAACACCAAATGTGCAAGGCCTAGTTGCTTGATATGACTTAGTTTATTCATCTCAGGGGTTTTAAGAAGATTTTCCAAAACTCCCTCTAGTTTGAACTGACCGTGAATTGTATCATTGATTACTTTCATGCGGACACCTAGTTCCTCGAGAAGCCCCTATGCCTTGAATCGCACGTAAGAAGTGTCAGAACAACAAATTACACAAATGTACAACATAATACAATTGTCTTACATTTGCAATACAATTATAACCTTCTTTCGTCTCTCATAGACTCAGGAGGGGTGGAAGGTGCCAGGCAACAGTCCGATGGTCTCACTAAGAATTCCAGAAGACCACTTGTTGGAATTAGATAGGTTAGTTGGTTTTGATGGAATGAGGAATAGGTCGGACGTGATCAGGGAAGCAGTCCGAAGGATGCTTTCATCTCCCCTACCTGGCAAAGGTGACCGAGTAGAGGTAGACCTTGGTCCTGAACTAACTGTACGACTTCGGGACTATTGCAAAATTATTGGCGAGCCTGCAGACGTAGTCCTAAGGCAATCTGCAAGAGAGATGATCAGGAAGGAAATGATCGAGGGTGCCACAGTTGTGGACCTACTTAGAAAGCGTATGGAAGAAATACGTTCCAGACACGAAGACGAATCTAACATATGAGGTGAGAGAGATATGGGCGATGTTGGGATGCATGCACAAAATCTGGGGGAGCGGCTAGACCGCTCCCCCAACCAAAATTCAAAAGAAACCAAGGAGTTTGGGTCCGGTCTGAGAAATATCAGAAACAGGGCGAAAAATCTCAGCGATGCAGTGGGCTATGACTCCAAAGAAGTCCCAAGAGTTAGAAGAAATTCCAGAGAATAATTAGTTTCAACACACACACCGTCCCGCACTTTGTGCGGGGCAACCTAACTTCGGGCAGATGTAATTATGAGTTGGGATGCAAACTTATGAACGGTCAATTCCCAATTCATCTCCATGCCGGAGCAGGGAATAGAGAATGGGGGGCCATTCTTTGCTCATGATTCTCCGAGAGAGTCGCAGATAGGCATGATTGCGGATGGAATAAAGATCCTAAATGATGGAGGTTTCCTTCTTGCCGCGGCACCCACGGGGATAGGGAAGACGGCTGCGGCATTGGCCTCTGCTCTAAGAGTAGCGAATCTATACAGTATCAGTTCTGAGACTCCAAAGATTCTATTCCTAACTGGAAGACAATCTCAGCACCGGATAGTAGTAGATACAATTAGAGAGATTAACAGAAGGATTCCTCAAGGGTTCTCCAAAGTCAAGTTAGTTGATATAATTGGAAGGGAAGGGATGTGTAAAGTCGTAGACAAATCTACTGGTAAATGCAATTGTGAGATTGGGGTGACAGAGTCAGAAAGAAGGTTCTTGAGGGCTAATCTAGAGGAGTTCATCCACTCTGAGCCGAGACATGTTGATCAAATCTTGAAACGAGTCGAGAAGACTGAAGTTTGTGCTTGGGCTACAGCGAGAGATGCTGCTAGATCAACAGATGTAATCGTTTGCGACTACAATCATGTTTTCGTTGAAGGGGTAAGAGAGGCTTCTCTCCCAGTGATGGGGGTTGAATTGAAGAATTCCATACTAATTGTAGATGAGGCGCACAATCTTCCCGATAGAATTAGGAGTGGTTTGGAGAGGAGAATTACTGAGAAAGTATTCGAGCGAGCTTTGTCTGATGTTATAGAACATAAAGGAAACTTGGAGAAGAGTCAGAAAGAGTTGGACATACCGGAATCCAACCAACTTAGAGAAGCAAAATCACTAGAGAAGCAGATCAGATCATTGAAAGAAGATAAAGGACTGATGAGATGGTTCGAAAATAAGAAGAAGGAGATTGAGGGATCGAGGAGTGACGATCTGAGAATTGATACTCGAGAATTCCTCGATATAATCTCTTATGCAATTGAAGGAGTTCTGGAAGGCGATTCTGATGACGGAATACAAAGAATCAGGATGATGATTTCTAGATTATTGTCAGTAGTGGTTGAAGAAGACGAGGACTTAGATGAAGAAGAGCAAAATGATTGCATTAGGCTTGGCGAGATTCTAGAGATTTGTATCAAGTATCGCGATAGTTCAGCATTAGCCCTGGTTTTTGATGAATTTTTAGAACATCCTAGAATTACGAGTCATCTTCTAGATCCGAGTGTTGTTGGTGAGCCAATCTTTGAAGAATGTATGGGGTCAATCCTCATGTCGGGAACTTTGTTCCCTCCAGAAATGTATGCAGAGATTCTGGGGATTCCTATGGATCTTGCGAAGTGTGAAAAATATTCCTCGGGTTTCCCACTAGGGAATAGGCCTGTGCTCATTGCCAGTGACGTCACAACTAAATTCAGTGAAAGAGAGAAGAGTTTTGACTCAATAATTGGACATGTAAAATCTGTTATTGACAATACAAGAGGAAACGTTGCAATCTTCGCTCCTAGCTACTCAATGCTAGAAAGGATACATGCCGAATTTAGTTGGGGATGCTCCAAGGTAATTATCAAAGAAGAGCAGAGGATGAGTAAAAGGAGGGTTGAGAGAATGGTATCCAAGTTGTACGAACATAGGGATATGAGGGGGGCTGCCCTCTTCGGAGTCCTCAGTGGAAAGTTGTCCGAAGGAGTTGACTACTCTGACAATGTACTAAGCGCATTGGTTTGTGTAGGGCTACCACTTCCACCTCCAAGTACCAGACAGGATGCCCTATTGGAATACTATTCCAAGAAATTCGATAGGAATAGAGCGTGGAAATATGCTAGTCTCCAACCTGCAGTTAACAGTATTCTCCAAGCTCTTGGGAGACCGATTAGAAAGAAAGAGGACAGAGCGATAATTATACTCCTTGAGAAAAGAATCTTAGAAAACAGAGTCAGTAGATGTATGCCAGAAATGCAAAAGATGCAGACCTCAAATCCGACTAGAACGGCAGAGAGAGTGAGGTCATTCTTCGAGATTTGATCATCAATGGGTTCATTCGGGCGGAGTTTCTCGGAAGTCTATGGAATGGAGAAGGATCGATGTAGAAATAGACGATTCGATAGAAAGTGACGATAGTGATATGGTTGGAAGTAAGATGGGCTTTGAAACCAATGCTGAGTCAATGCACAGTGAGTTTCTTTCCGGATTGACTCATCTCTCGGAGGTCCAAGAGAGTCACTACAATGTTATAGCAGAAATAGAGTCGGGAATTCAACGTACTATTGTTAAACCCCTTGATGACTTTGTTGCCGAGTACGGAGCAAAGTTGAGCGAATTGGAAATAATTATTCCGTTCAGATCTACTAACTTATCGGGAATTTCAATGGAGGCGAAGGACGATGTTGAGGGACAAATAGTTAGGATAATTGAGTCGGAGAGATTTGGAGGTTTGATTAAATCATTCCGCCTTCCACCGAGAAGAGAGGTAGTTGGGGCCGAAATTGAAGGTGAGTTTCTGTCAATCAAACTTGATGACTACTCGTCTGGATCGATTTGAGTTTCCACTCTCTTTGGGATCTCATCTAATGATTCCACTTCACTCATTACAGAGGATAGTGCTAGTTGGGCGTTATCCCTATGGGAGTCACCAAGAACGTGACTGGAGTACCTTGCTTCTTCGAAAATCCTATCCAAAGAAATCAGAGATGCCTCGCTAATTGGGAGTGCTTTCCTAATTGCAGTTTCGAATTCTCTTACCGTCTCGAAGTTTCTTCTCAGGAATCCCCCTTTCATTAGTGTAGAACAGAGGTTCTCGTAGCACATGAAAATAGCCTTCCTATATTCGTCGCCCGACGCCAACATTTCTACTGTTTGGCCGAAAATATTCGCCAATTCCTTAATCGCTGTCTTCTTCCTTCGACTCGCTAGCATCGCCCCCAGTGAAACGATCATTGCTGCAGCAATCAGAGAGATTGCTGCGAACACAGCGGTACTCATTAAAGATCCAGACTCCTGCTCTTCGTATAGGATTACTAACCCATCAGGTGGTAGGAGTGCTAGGCTGCCGGGTTCGATGAATTCAGATTCTGAACTAATAATAATGCTCAGAACTCCCCAACCCTCTGGTGGTGGTGACCTAGAGGAAAGTGGAGGCAGTGGTGCCATTGACTTGAATTCGTATTCGAAAACTCCCTCCGAACTAGTCAATTTTGAAACAGAGAAATGTGTAGTGCTACCGTTTGCTAGAGTCGCTGATAGAGCGAGTCCTTCCAATGGAATTCCCGTATCCCTTGCAGTAGCATTTACTGTACCCCTAATTACCCTTTGACCTTCAGAGAGTTCTATTTCGGAAAGAACGAAGTCGACTTCGACCATCACCAAAATCTGGATATCCTTCGAGGCACCATTGAGGAATCTTTCCAAATCCGAAGACACTTCGAGAGTAACAGTATTCTCGCCAGGATTCATGAATTCCTGTGCCTTTGACCTTATCTGGAAGTTCATAGTATTGGGATTCTCCCATGGACCGTACGTTATTGGTAGGTTAGATTCACCCCAAGAAAGTGCCATAGATAGATTTGAGAATATGGCAGACTCCCCTCCAACTTCTCTTATCAATCCTTGAATCATAATAGATCCCGATGGCGAAGCATCGCCCCGAACTATCATATTGGTTATAGGCTGGACCTCCAAGGTAATGTCCGAAAGGACGAATACTTCCTCGGAAGCAGAAGTTGACAAATAAAGGAATTCACCAGGATAGGAAAATGAAAAGTTGTGTGATCCTCTACTGAGAGAGTATGAGACTCTATGTGAATAAGAGAAGAATCCACCCTCCTCTGTAGTTACTTCTTCGACCAAGTTTCCGTCCAAAAGAATCCTCACAACCCTCCCATCTAGCCCTTGCTCGAAACCAGTATCGGATTCGAAGAGTCTTCCAGAAAGATTCCAGAAAGATCCCCTAGTGGAGTGGGTTTCTTGGACTTGGGAGGATATGGAGGTATGGTAGGAGACTGTGAAGGATGATTCTGAACTACTGGACCTGTAGAATCCCTGCTCAGGGGCTAGAATAGAGATTGAGTGATTACCTACTTCCATAGATTCTGGAACAGTCCACTGAAGAGACCAGTTCCCATTTTCTTGACTACTAGTAATTCCTACTAGTATTCCGTCGACGAATACCTCCAGAGTATGACTTCCAAGCCAGCCATCATCGAGATTGTCTTTTACTTTACCAGAAAGAAGGAGAGTATCCCCCACAGCAACGGGGTTTGGTTCATCCAAAGTTAGGAATACAGGGGAAAAGACTGTGAAGACTATTGTTGAGTTTGAAGGAGTGATGAATTCCTCACCTTCGAAGAAAACTCCAACAATCATGGGCCCAAGGGGCATATCTGGGGGAATTGGGATGAATCCTATGAAAGAGCCGTTTTTCTCTACAGAAATTGAAGAGATTTCCTCACTGTTAAGTGTCAGAGAGAGTGTCCTATTTTCGATTATCCTTCCTATTCCATCTGTTAGAAGACCTTCGACGATGGCTACCTCAGTTCTATCAATTTCACCAGGTGAAGTGTTGATTATTACCTGAGATGTTTGAGTCACATTGAATTCAATGTAGTCCGAAGAGGCCAGATAGTATTCGGGGTTCAGTGAGTCCCCTTGGCCTATGGGGTCTACCCATGAGAATCCTCCCAGAAATTCAACAGTAGCATTATGGGGACCAAAATTCATTTCCATTGGGATTTGGAATGTTATTGACCATGTACCAGAGGATGAGTTCGAGAGATTTGTAAAAGAAGGGCCGACGTCAATACCATCGATATACAGGTGAATCAGGCCTCCTTTCAGTTCTCCGGCCTCCATGAGAGGTTGCCCCCTCTCGTCCAGAAGCTTCCCTGAGAATGTAACTGAGTCACCCGCCAAAGAAGGATTGGAGGCTTGTAAGAGCTCCAATTGTGTTGGAGCCAAGACTACTACTCTTGTCCATGTCTCATCGCCCAACAAACCTGTTGTTCCATTTATTCCAGAAAATGTTGCCGTGACTTGCATGGGTCCCGGATCTCTATCTGGTCTAACGATAATTGAAGCGGAAGTATTGCCTTCCAAGTCAGTTAGGCCGCCCCAAACGGTGGAGTTGTCAATCTCAACTATGATGGTAGCAGACCGGACCGGTTCTCCCGAGTTATCAATCAACGACAAATCGATGTCCAAAGTTTGCCCTCTGATAATTCGACTATCTAGATCCAAATCACTTGGACTATTGATTGTGATTACAGAAAATCCACGGCTCTCGAAAACAGAGAATCCCGTGGCGGAAGTGAAATATGTTACTTGAGGGTTAAAAGAAACTGATAGACCGTGTGGACCCCTTGGGAATGAAAGATCCAGTCTCAACTGCGCTGACCATGTTCCATTATCTTCGAATGAAACTTGGGAAACTGTGAACGAATTAGTTTCTTCGTCGATAGAGAATGTCAGGGTTGGACTGAGTGGGTTTCCATCTCTATCGGATAGTCCTGATCCATTACTAGATGTCAGAGATCCTGTGACATTGAAAAACTCACCAGGGAGGGGATTTTCCGTTATGGTGTCTATCGCCATGCTGGTTGGGGAACGGACAGTTATAGTATTGAGTACGCTAATTGCAGCATTTAGATCCGAAGACCCATTGAAGAGGAATGTGACATTGACCAATCCGAGAGGATGATCATGAGGTATATTGAATTCGAATGCTACGCTTCCGTCAGAGCCGGTGATCTCTGATTCTATCCAGGTATCATGGAATCTAAGCAACACAGGAAAGCCGCCGAGAGGGTTTTCGTTATCGCTAAATTCCACGAGTCTTGAGGTAATGGATGCCGTATCGCCCCGATCCACGATAGTATTGATGAATGGGCTGAGTCCTACAAATTGGGATACCCCCATTACAAGAATTGAGGCATCCCCTGAGCCGGTAAGATAGAAAGGCGTAGAGCCATTTACTACACTAACAACAACTATTCTCTCTCCTCTAATTACCCCATTGCCCAAAGTATCAGTAGGTACTGAAATATTGAATCCGCCCGAAAGATTAGTGGATTGGTTCTCAATTAACAATTCATCTGGCTCATCTAGGAAGAAAACGTTTATTCCAACTGGTCCAGAAACAGATCTGTTGGAATCGACGGAATCCAGAATAGTTCCTTCTATAGTAAAATATTGTAGTGCGGTTACTTGGGTCGGAATCCAGGAGATATCAACAGAACTGGATACTTGAACTGTTAGATTGTGGAACGTCTCGTTACCTGTCCATCTCCCAGCATCTGGTGAAGTTAGGTTGTCAGAGAGATCATCTGGAGCATGGATTCGGACATCATAGAATCCTGGTGGAATAGATGAAGGAATGACTGGATTGAAAGAAGCTATTCCCTGAAAGTCGGTTATTCCTGACTGAAGGACTTGTTGCAGCGGACCGCCCCAGTCGAAGTATAGGTCGAGAGAAACTCCGGTTAGACGACTGTTATCTTCAACGTCCGAGGCTTCTACTTCCAAAGTTAGTTGCTCTCCGGCCACTAGGATTGATGACTGGGGGTCTACCTCGAGGACAAATTCTGACTGAATTCCCGCCTGAATGGTGGCTGGATCGCCGGGATTGTAGAAGCTACCCCCAAGAGGGGGGTTGTCAGTAAAGTCTAGACTGACTTCTATTTCATAAACACCAGATGGAACTCCAGATGGCATTTGGAATGAAATATTGTAAGAACCTGTGGAATTAGTCCACCCGCTAGCTAGGTTATAGATAACTGGGGGGGCAGGTTGACCATCAGGAGTCAGTGGAAGTTCAGATGGGACACGCAATTTCACATCTACGGATGAGTTATTTCCAGAAATCTGGTTCAATAAAACCATATCCCTGGCAAAACCGGAAATCCAGTTTGTAGAGCCTCGGGGAGTCCATTCATTACCCAAAGTTACAGTTGCATTGGCCAGCCCCCTTACTCTGACAATCCCTGATGTAGTATTGGGGGTAAGCCATGTAGATCCCTCATAGCTTAGATTCCAAAAGTAGTCTGCAGGAGTCATTGTGAAAGATGGAGTGAACACAGGAGTGATCCTACCTCCATCAGAGCCTGTTGAATTCCACTCCAATTCATCATCAAAGTCTAAGGTGAAGTTACCATCAAATAAAGCGAAAGGAGTGCCAGAATGATCCGAGAGGGAGACGTCGATTTCGTATGATCTTCCTCTTATGGCAGAAGTAAGATTGTAGTCAAAAATAACGAAGCTGCGGATCCCATACTGATCGACAAATAAGTCCTGATCGTTTGCATTTAGATTATCTGAATCGAATTGTACCCTTACGTCGACCGGTCCCGCAGGAAGAGGAACTTCGGAAGAGCTGAACATCCATAATATGGAAAAATCTCCAGGGTTAGCCCCCCATGAAGAGTCATTCAGATACCATGAATAAATAGTCACGAACGGACCAGATACATCTGCTCTTCTCATCTGTAAAATTAGCGATCCATTGAGTGGTGCGGGTGACGCACCTCTACTAAGAACAGTGCCATTTAGGAAGATGTAGCTATCGACCTCTAGGACAGAGTTATTTGATCCCTGAGATTCCAAATCAATAGTAAGATTGGGTGATAACGTGATGTTAAACTGGAAGTCAAGTGAATATGGTCTGGCGTGATATTCCGGAGGTGTGGCGTTGTTTAAATCTGAGAAATGCCATCCTAGGAAAGAAATTGATGCATCGATTAGCCCGAGTGGTTCCAGCTCATCTATTGAAACAATGAACTCGTAGTACCCGCCACCTGTGACTTCGGATGTTATTGAGACATTACCATCAACAACAGATGTGTAATTCAACACCAACTGTAGGTCGTCGACCAATGAGGGATCGAACGTAGGAGAGCTAGCCCATGAGAGTTGACCGGTGATCGAAGAGTTGACGCCTATACCAAGCATTGGCTGACCTATTGGTGGAGGATCAGAAATAGAAATTGAAATATTATCAGTTACATTGATTTCCCAATCCATAGGGATGCCTTGTACGCCGACGTATCCCTTCTCTGAGGTTAGTAGAACTAGCTTACCAAAACCAGGTTGAATTACTTGGGACGGCAGGCCAGTCAGATTGAAAGAGCCATTTTGGTCAGTTGTCACGGTGGCCACTACATATTCCGGAATAGCAGCACTTCCTGGGACATCCACTGACATATCCGACTGGACTAGAAACATGGAGACTGAGATATTGCTAGCAGAAGATCCGTTATCTACGAACTCGAGGGATCCCTCGACCCAGATGTGATCAGACTGAGAGATGTTCCTTTCGATGGAATTTGGCCCCCATGAATCAATATTGACATCAACTAACGACATCTCAGGGCATGCCTCGAAGGGGATCCAACCCAAGTCTAGTTCTCCTTGATTCTGATTTGTCTGTAGGTGGACCTCTGCCCATCTAGTGAAATCTTTGCCATAAACACTGAACTCTTTGCCGTCCCAATCCCCTCCTGAAAATCCAGTGACCTTCCTTGCAGGAAATCCTGCCACCCTGAGCATGGCTACGAAGACAGTGGTAAACTCATCGCAGCTTCCCTCTTTGCTAGAATTGAGTATCCAATGTGTGATATCACTATCGTTACCCATCCCATCCTGTCTTCCAGACCCATCATGATTTCTGAGGAATGTGGTAGAATCATTTCCATTGACTATAAAATCCTGAATTGCTGAAACCTTATCCCAAGCAGAAATAGCACCTGACTCATCCAGGATTTGTTGTGTTAGATCATAAACGAATTGGCCGTTTGATATGAAATTTGATGGAAGATCGGTACCATAGTCTGAAGCCTGGAATGCGGTAGAGTTATCACGAATTTCAGTGGAAAGTATGACTTCAGGAGCATTTACGTAAAGCGCCTCGACTATTGCAGAATCGACGATTACGTCCCGAGTATAGTTAGAGAAGTTTAGGCCTGCTGAGAGGTCGACCCAAGTAGTGAAGTTCATCACGTTATGTGGCTGTATCAATTCCTCCCCTGGACCGATATAACCAGCTTGGTCAAATACTATCTCCCACGATAGTGGTCCTGAGTGATTCCAGAATGTCTGATCTGCGACGCCTTGTTCTGTAGAAAATTCAGATGTAACCAAAGTATTTCCTAATAGTGAGCTGTTGACACCCCAAGAAACGCCTGTATAATAATCGTAGGTGTGCCACCTCCAATAATGTGTAATCGTTGGGTCGAGTCCCACGGAAGTATTAGATGCGGTAAAAAATAGGGAGTTTTTCTGTATATCGTCTAGAGGGTCGAATGGGTCTCCGGGTGAACCAAAGCAATCCAATAACCAGAAATCTTGAGTGCACTCTTCTCCATCGGGAACACCTCCCCCGTCCGTATCGGGATCTCGCCAATCTGTGCCTATGTCTTGCTCAACTGAATCTGGAATTCCATCTCCATCAGTATCTAGAGGGCTGATGTCGTCATCCGGGTTATCCTGTGGGTTTGTACCGTCAAAGTACTCTTGGCCATCTTCGACACCACCATTATCTGAGTCCGCAGAGTTCCAAAGTGTAAACCAAATATCTGAAGTGAAATTACTTCCTAAACCAAATTGTCCCGGCCCATAAATCATTAGACAACCAGTTGTATTTTCGAAGTAGTTGTTTAGTCCGTCTCCATCTGAATCCAAGACGTTATCACAAGGTTCACGGGGATCGGTACTATTGAGGGTCTCAGAGAGATCTCCCACTCCATCTCCATCGGTATCGAAGACGTTTGGATCCGAGAGGAAACCCCAAATTGCATGAAGTTCCTCCCAATCGGCCAAACCATCTCCATCCGTATCCTTGTAATCATCATCGCACCATGGATCGTTTACAGCCCCCGAAGTTGCATTCCAGCACCAAGAACCATTTGTTATCACAATAGTTGTTGATCCATTTGGTGGGGCTGTATCGACTCCCTTCAGGAATGGCGATTGCATTGAAGAATAAACAAATGGAATTCTGGATCCGTTCTGAGAGATATAATATGCATGAGGTGCTCTGCTTCTCCAATCAACTGGGTCAGGATCGATACCTTCCGTTGAGTTTAGTGAAAGGGAGTCTGAATCAGCATCCCAATCTGCAATAGAAAATTGGAGTTCGAAAATGGATGTGCATGGATCTGTCTGTCCAGGGAATTCCTCGTCCCCATCTCCAATCCCTCCACCATCTGAATCGAAGACATTCCAAAGAGTACAGGAGTTATTTTCTTCCCAATTCTGAAGGCCATCCCCATCAAAGTCACCTTCGTCATTTATTCTTGTTGGATCGGTCTCTCCATCGTCAATTATGCCGTTCCCGTTTATATCTTCATCACCGTCATCTAGGTGATCCCCGTCTGTATTGTTATTCCTTGGATCGGATGCCTGTGCTGGATCGCCATATGATCCGTTGAATTCTATTCCATCTAAGATTCCATCGGAGTCGGTATCTGAAGAAGTTGGGTCCGTCAGGAGAACCAGTGCCTCGAGGGAGTCGTTGAGCCCATCGCCGTCAGTGTCGTTATTGAAAGGATCAGTCTGAGTGATTCCATCTACCTCTGCAGTGAATATTTCGCATCCCCCTGGGCCTAATGAAAGAATTGGGTTGCATGGAGATTCAGTCTGTGTCATATTGGTAGGTCCCGGCCTGAAGTATTGTACGGGAGGGAATGATGATCCATTCCTCGTACCCCAAGCTGGATTGACGTACTCGTATATATTGGCCAGACCATCGGAGTCGGGGTCTCCAAATGTTCCATCTTGATTTGAGCTAGATGTCGGATCCAACCCATTGGCTGCTTCCCACCCATCCGGCATGCCATCTCCGTCTGTATCCCAACCATTCGGATCCTCGTCAATATCGCCGTCCCCATCGTCATCATTAGAGTCACAATCTAGATCGCCATCAAAATCAGAATCATCCATATCGACCATTCCATCGTGATCATTATCGAAGGTATCTCTGCAAATATTTCCGACTGGATCTTCATCAGCACCATCTGTTCCTGAGCCTTGTATGACTTGCATAGCACTCTCCTCGTCCCAGTTTGAAACGGGTATTGTACCGTTCCACCAAACTCCATTTTCTAGGATGCTTGGAGTGGAGGGTTCGTCCCAACCTGTTGGAATAGCATATAGATATTCATTTAGATTTGTCAGGCCGTCCGAATCAGGGTCTCCTGTTGAGCCGTTTTCTCCGACGGAGGATAATGGGTCGAGACCATATTGCCATTCCCAACCATCTGGAAGGCCGTCATTATCTGAGTCCCAATCCTGAGGTTGGGTATTGATCAAGAATTCTATCCCGTACGGTAGACCGTCCGAATCTTGATCATTAGTATCAGCTAAAGCTTCCTTCGACGAAATCAAAATTGTAGAAAGGCTGGAAATTAGCATCAAGAATGTGATGTAAGAGGCCGACCACTTCTTTGACGATAGTTTTGCCCTATCGTAATCAGAAATTACGAACATCATGACATCTCCAAATTTATTGGCGCAAAGTCGGGGTCTTAAGACGAATGGAGCGTCGTTCGTACAATATTCTTAGTTAGAGAAGTTCAATATCTTCATCGTCGTACCTCTCGGCATCAGCAGGTTGCTCCTGAGACTGAACAGGAGCGGGAATATCCTCATGAACAAAATTATCCTCCTCGTTTTCTGAAAGTGCCTCCATGACCCTCATTTGGGCATTCCACCTTCTCCTATTCATACTTCCTTGGATTCCGGCAAACAACAGCAATACCCCGATAAGAGCCGCGACCAATGTTACTGGTCTGGGGTGTGAAATCTCATTCAAGATTATTTCCGAAATCGAACTAATCTCAACAGTCGCAGTAAGGGTAAACCTTGCAGTCAAAGAATCGGAAAAGCTCTGCTCAGTATCAAGAGGAGTTGCAGTGACGATTATGGGGACTGATTCTCCATTATTTGCGGATTCTGAGACTGATATCTCAATAGAAAATGTAGCATCTCCGAAAGGTTCTATTTCGATTAGCGGAGATCCAGAAAGCCCTCCTATATCCACCGACCAACCTCCCTTTTCGACATCGGCATCCAGCAATACAGTCATCGGGCTATTTCCCTCATTCTTCACCTTCATCTGAATAGAGTGGTCACTTCCGGGGGTAAGCTTGGTATTCTGGGAAACTTGAACAATTTCTAGATTTGGTGGATCTGATTCAATTTCGAAGGTCATAGGCAGATCAAAATATCTTGGATCTTCATCATCGATATCTTCGATTATTCGTAGGTATATCGTGTGATTGCCAACTTCTACTTGATTTGTAAGAGTGACACTTATTGAGACCTCAGTAAAATCTCCTGGACCCAATGAGACTCTCGGAATCGCCTCACCATCTGAATCAGTGATTCTGTATTCCCATTGGCCGTATGCATAGTTTCGATCAGTATTTTCAGGTAGTGAAGCAGGGTTCTGTAGAATCCACCATGATGCAGACTGCTGTTCTGTTTCGCTATTGGAAATACGAGCTCTGAAATCTAAAACAGGACGATCTTGGCCTGGAGCACATAATGAGACTTTCATGTGGCCAAGAGGGGTCCCGTCACAATCCTGAGATATCTCGCCCTGAATCCCGTAGGTTCTCTGTACAGTGAAAGAAACCTGAGTACTGGATGATGAATTGCCCCCGCTAATGACTTCTATTTCGATTTCTCCAATATCTAGATCGTCCCTATCTAAGCTTGGCTTCACACCCAATATCAAGACCTGGGTATTATGCCTCTCCATCAATGGGGTATGAAATGTTCCATCCCCTTCGTCCTCAAGTATTCTCTGTCCGGTATTGTTGTCAAATAACTGGAATATAGACTTGGACCTCTTCAGGATATCGATCCTGAAATAGTCAGAATCGAAACCTGTATTGAAAATCTCCAGTATGAATGGATTGAACTCCCCATATTCAGCGAAACGAGGAATTGTGCTATCCAAAGCATCCCCTCTGGATGAGTTAGCAATAGGGACCTTGTGGTCGTCGGACCATATTGAAACCACTGGGGGCTGGTAAACGTCTATCTTCTCGACGCTCAGAACTAGGGTATCCTGATGAACTACCGAGAGTTGCCCATCAACATCTGCTTCTGCAATGGCCCTGATAGAAATTTTCTTCGGCATTCCGGTTAGATCTTCTGGAGCGGTAAGTGACAGCGATGGATTCAAGACATTGCCTCCAGAACTCATCTCATAACCCCCGGGTGAGTCGAATTCAACCAACCAAGATGAATCAAGATTTGTCTCAACTTCTAGACGTACAATCATAGATTTCGTGGAATCTCCCCTATGAACCAGCACTAACGGTATTGGAGTCACCTTATCGGGGGCGAAGTATTCCACACCTCTATCGAATCTGTGTTTTAGCGAGACTCCAAACTGATGCATTTCTATTGGCTCATGCTCGATTTCAATCTCGTTTCCTCCAACATCGATAATCTTCAGCGTAACGCTGTACTCCCCTGGCTCAAGTCCACTCTTGTAAGTGTGGAGGTATTCTCCAAAAATACCTGTACTTGAGTCGTCTATTTCCTCCATATCGCCAGTTATTCTTTCGTCGATCTCATAGCTTCCATCGGGACCTTGCATCAGAATTTCTACTCTAGAAATATCCGCTCTCCCGAAAGCGCTGATTGCATCTATGGAGAACTGCATCTTCCTATCCTCCAAGATATCATTGGGATACCAATCTAATTCTGGACCTTCTGCTATATTTGCTCCTTCCCTTTGAACGACAATAATGCTATTCATTAGTGCATTTCCATCAGCTTCCATCATTGAAAACTTGCTAGATTGGGCATCTATTTTGTTGAACGCCACCTCAGCGGTACAATCTGATCCTCCGAATGGACTGCCGCCACCGTCACAACCAGACATACTAGCTCTTACTTTTACCGTCAGGCGCTGATCCTTCCTAACCTCGAAGGATTCTGAAGAACCAATGTTTACCTCGATATCCTCATCCTCAAAGTCACATGTACTCCCAAAGGAAGATGTGCAAACATCTGTGCTGAATGTATGGCTCCCTACAGAACCAGAATTTGTTAGAATGGTTACTGTCCAGTCTACATTTGAGTTGTCTGAGGGGCCCTCGGCCTTCAGGAACAATTCTATGGGAATATAGTACGTCCCATTCTGGGAATTTAGCCTTCCGAAGAACTCGATAGTAGACATCATTGAATTTGATATGAACATTACGTCATCGTCTAATGCGCTAGATGTAAATTGGTCGTCACTTGCATCGGGAGCTCTGGTAGTAATTAGTCCGTCCATCCCGGAGGTCTGGTTATTTCCCGGGTCAACGAAGTACAAGGAGTATTGATTTGCGTCTGGAGCGCTCTCTGAATAGCGTTGAATCACCTCATCGGAAAGTTCTGAGTATTCTATTTGAGCGCTATATGGTGCCAAAATAAGCAATGTCAAAGAAACACAAACTAGGGTTGGATTCCTCTTCTTTGAGAGGGGCCTTTGTTTTCGCACGATTATGCGCGGCATTCTGGATGTTAAAGAGTTCGGGAGTTTGGAGTCGGAGATGCATCGGTTATTGCACCCTACGCTCCGCTCGGTTGAAATCGAAAGTCTGTTGTCGGCAGGGTGCAGGGGTACCCGAGTTGGTCAAAGGGGCCGGACTTAAGCTCCGGTGCATAGTGCTTCGTGGGTTCAAATCCCACCCCCTGCACCACTATGTAAGGAAATTAGGCTTCAGCCTTACCAAAGTACATCCAAACGCACCATCGAAACCTTCTGGCGAAAGTTTTGTGATGCAAACTACTACTGCAATAACTTTCTCGGGCTCGAGAATTTCTACCAGAATATTTGATGCTATTGTCTCGAGAAGAGAATTCCTTGAAGAGATATTTTTTTCTACGGCATCGTGTAGAAATTCATAGTCTAGAATTTCACCTAAATCGTCATTTTTAGGCTTCTTTGCCTCATTCAACATTACTTCTATATCAAATCTAACTGGTTGTTCCACGCCCTTCTCATAATCGTGTGCCCCTACATCGATTGACTTAATCGAATTCTCCAGACGAATAGTCGACCATTCTTTCGAGCCTATGTTGCTAATGGCTGATATTAGATGAGGAGTTGTTAGGTTCAAGATTAATCTACTCCTTCAAGAGCGGGATCCCTTCTGCGTTGGTTCATCCTTTCCCCAGAATCCACGAAAATAGTTTGGCCTGTGATTGATTTTGAGTTAGCTAAGAATAGAACTGCCTCGGCAATATCCCCTGGAGTTGCCCCATATCCCAGCAAAGACTCGGATTGGGCTTTTTTCAAAGTATCTTGACTCAAAATATCGCTAGTAAGAATATGTCCCGGAGCCACCGCGTTGACCCTTATTTCTGGAGCTAGGTCTATTGCTAATGCTGAAGTAAGACCGTGTAAGGCAAATCTTGAAGCTGTGTAGGAGAGATAATCAGCATTGGGAGATTCAATCTTGAAATCTAGTATATTTACAACCCAAGAATTCCCAACTGCGGACTTCTTTGATAATTCGCTAATCATAACCAAAGGTGAAAGAACGTTTACTTCCATGTGACTATTCCAGTTTTCCTGAGAAATATCTTCTATTCTATCCAGTTTGAATAGAGAAGCATTGTTTACTAATCCCTCTAAGGGACCCAGAGAATCAGTAGTCTCTTCGATCATGGATCTTGCAGATTCAACATCCTTCAAATCACAATGCAAGGCACGAGCTTCTCCACCCATCTCCTTAATTTCTCTAACGAGTTTGGTCGCTTCATCTCTTGAAGAGTTATAGTGAATACCGACTGAAAAACCCGCCTTAGAGAGCCTCAGAGAGATTTCCCTTCCAATTCTCTTTGATCCTCCGGTTACCAGAACTGCTCCGCCCATGCAACTCGCAAGGGGAGCTATATTTTACCGATTGCTAGAAGAAGGGGACCTTTCGATGAGAACGGTTAATGTCGTTCTTCCATCCGCTTATATTGATGGAGAGGCGCCTGCCAATCATCGAATCTGGGAAAGAGGCTTCTTTAGGATGCGGTGTTGCTCCTAGTATGAGCCCACTGGAGAAGAGGAAATCCATGAGGAAAAGACTCCCTCAATGGTTCCGAACTACTCTCCCCACAGGAATCTCACAAGAGAGATACAACAATACGAAATCAAAAGTCGTCTCGCACGGACTGAATACTGTCTGTGAGGAGGCCAGATGCCCCAATGTACACGACTGCTGGGGAAGGGGTACGGCCACCTTCATGATAGCGGGAGATGTTTGCACGAGAGGTTGCAGATTCTGTGCAGTGGGGACTGTTAAGAGTCCTCCCGCACTAAATGACGAAGAGCCGAAAGAGCTCGCCGAGGCCGTTTCAAAGATGGGATTGAGTTATGCGGTAATTACTGTGGTTAACAGAGATGACCTTCCAGATGGGGGTGCTAAGCATTATCGAGATTGCATTGATGAGATTTCAGAGAGGAGCCCGGGAGTTGGAATAGAGTTGCTATGTTCTGATTTGGATGGAAATCTAGAAGCCCTAGAACAACTACTGGATAAAGTTCCTCTACGAGTTTTCGCCCATAATGTTGAATGTGTGCCCAGACTAGATGGTTTGGTTAGAGATAAGCGAGCTTCTTTCAACCAATCCCTGTCAATACTAAGCACTGCTAAGGAAATTCGTCCTGACCTCATGACTAAGACCAGTCTGATGGTAGGGCTGGGAGAGACAGACAAAGAAATAGAAGAGGCTCTAATTTCTGTTAGAAATGCGGGAGTAGATATTATTACTCTAGGACAGTACCTACAGCCAAGTTCTCGGCATCTACCTGTTGATAGATTTCCAGAACCACATATTTTTGCAGATTGGGACAGAAGGGCTAGAGAGTTAGGTTTCAAAGCTGTAGCAAGTGGTCCTTTAGTGAGATCCAGTTATCGAGCAGGACTACTATGGGATGAGGCGATGGGTGGCGAACCAGTAGTTACCAGAGACTCTACTGGATCTGCCGTTAGTCATCTTTCTTCTGTAGATAAAATAGCGGAGGTAGAAGTTTGAGTTCCGGAAAAGAGTCTGGGATAGATGTTCCAGATGCCCCATTTCGGCCTGGAGATGATTGCAGTTTTGAAAAATGGGTTTGGTCGCCAGGGGATTTCAAGAAGCCTGATCCGAAGACTTGCGAACATATGGATACAGAAATTCTTGCCAATGGACTTGTTAGAGTCCTAGATGATGAAGGTAATGCATTGGGAGATTGGGATCCTAAATTATCCCCTGATGTGTTGCGAATGGGACTGGAGCATATGTTGCGTCTGAGAATTTTTGATGATAGAATGATGAAGATGCAAAGGACTGGGCTTCTATCTTTCTACATGAGATCATTTGGGGAGGAGGCGGTAGCAATTGCCCAAACAATGGCTCTCGAAGAGCAGGACTGGGTTTTCCCTAGCTACAGGCAACCTGGAGCTCAGTTCGTAAGAGGCAGAGACATGGTTAGTATGATTTGTCATTGCATTGGTAATGAGGAAGATAACATCAAAGGAAGGCAAATGCCAGTTCATTATTCCTTCAGAGAAGGTCGTTTCATATCTATATCAAGCCCAGTTGGGACGCAATTTAGTCAGGCTGTAGGCGTCTCACTCGCTTCCAAACACAAGGGTCTTGATGAAGTTACTATTACGTGGATTGGAGATGGTGCAAGTGCAGAAGGCGACTACCACTATGCACTGAATTTCGCAAGCGTTTACAATGCTCCTGTGATTCTTAATCTCGTAAACAATCAATGGGCAATCTCGACACATGCTAACTTTGCTACAGGGACTGGTAACTTCGCTACCAGAGGCTTGCCCTATGGGATTGCATCCATCAGAGTAGACGGAAATGATTTTCTTGCCCTATACTCCGTAACTAAATGGGCCAGAGAGAGGGCAGCTGCATCTTCAGGTCCTACTCATATTGAGGTTCTTACTTACAGAGCTGGAGCGCATAGCAGTAGTGACGATCCTAGTAGATATCGACCAAAAGATGAGCATTCCAAATGGCCCGGAGGAGACCCTGTCGAAAGATTGAGGCAGCATCTGGTAAATATTGGCGAATGGAGTGATGGGAGACATTCAGAGCTCATCGAAAAAATAGACTCGGAGGTTATTGATGCGTACAAGGAGGCAGTAAAATACGGCGACCTTGCCAATGGCCCTTACCCCTCTGCTGAAACGATATTCACTGAAGTATACGAAGAGATGCCTTGGCATCTGAAAGAGCAGCATGAAGAGTTAATGGGGGAGTAGGTTTGGCTAATATGAATATGATACAATCACTAAATAGTGCCCTGGATATAATGTTAGGAAACGACTCGGATGTGGTAATTTTTGGAGAAGATGTGGGTTATTTCGGAGGAGTATTCAGAACAACGGACGGACTCCAGGAAAAGCATGGCAAGCGTAGAATATTTGACTCGCCTCTTTCCGAAGGAGGAATAGCCGCAACCGCATTTGGAATGGGCATAAACGGGCTAAGGCCGGTAGTTGAGATTCAATTCGCTGACTACATCTTCCCTGCCTATGACCAGATAGTAAACGAGATGGCTAAGGTTAGGCACAGATCCGGTGGAGAATACTGGTGTCCTGTAACTCTGAGAACTCCGGCTGGTGGAGGCATTAGAGGGGGACATCACCATTCTCAATCTCCAGAATCTCAGTTCACACACACCCCTGGTCTAAAGGTAGTATATTGCTCCACCCCATACAATGCAAAGGGGCTGTTAATCAGTTCCATTGAGAGTAACGATCCGGTAGTTTTCTTTGAGCCCAAAAGGTGCTATAGAGGACCTTTTTATGGAGATCCTCACAATGTTCCAACCTGGTCTGATCACCCAGAAGCTGAAGTTCCAGAAGGTCACTATAGCATCCCCATAGGCAAGGCTAGATTAGCCATGGAAGGGAATAATTGCACTGTCATCTCCTGGGGGGCAATGGTCCATGTTTGTCAACAAGGGATACTGGATAGCGGCATTTCTTGTGACTTAATAGACCTGCAATCTCTTGTTCCATGGGATAAGGAGACAGTAGTAGAATCGATCAAGAAGACGGGTCGCTGCGTGATTGTTCACGAAGCTCCAAAAACTAGTGGTTTCGGCGCAGAGATAGCTGCATCTGTACAGGAGAGGTGCTTCTACCATTTGGAAACACCAATAGAAAGGGTTACTGGCTGGGACACGCCATTTCCCCATACTACTGAATGGGATTACATGCCCGGACCAACTAGAATCGCCGACGCGATAGCAAGAACTCAGGAGGATTAACATGGGAAATTTTGTTTTCAAACTTCCAGATATTGGAGAGGGGGTTGTTGAAGGAGAAATAGTACAATGGCATGTCTCAGTGGGTGATTCAGTAGTAGAAGACGACCCAATTGTTGATGTTATGACTGACAAAGCCACGGTTACCATTCCATCGCCAGTTAGCGGAACCGTTGATTCTCTCAGCGGAGGAGTTGGAGATATGATTGCCGTAGGTTCAACTCTCCTGGAGATTAATTCAGAGGAATCGGAAAGTCAAGTTGCGGTAGAGAATATGTCAGATTTAATTGAGCCAGATTCTGCAGATGTAAGTGATTCAGAGGTAACTACAATATCCGGCCAAAATGGAAAGGAAGAGACTAAAGAGGGGCCAATGCCAGAAATAAAGATTCCAAAAAAGGAAGCTACACCTCCCACACAAGTAAAAAACTCTAGTTCTAGAATTCTGGCGAGTCCCGCAGTTAGAAAGAGGGCGCGAGAAAGTGATGTTAACCTTTCAGAAGTTAGAGGCTCAGGTCCTGCAGGAAGAATAAGACATGCGGATTTAGATGCTTACATCGCGGCTGGAGGGGCTGTATCGGGGGCACCACAGACATCATTCTCCACTAAGAGAACAGAAGTCACTCAAGTCAAGGTAGTAGGACTGAGGAGAAAAATATCTGAACAAATGAGTCTGAGTAAGTCGAGAATACCCCATTTCTCGTACTTCGAGGAGGTTGATATAACGGAGTTAGAGTCATTGAGGGGGATTCTTAATACGTCCAGAGATGTTTCTCAGCCTAAGTTGACATATCTACCTTTCATCATGTTAGCTCTATCTAAGATCATGCCAGAACACCCAGAGTGTAATGCCCACTTCGATGATGAAGAAGGGGTAGTGAATAGGCATGGAGCAGTCAACTTAGGCATAGCAACCCAAACCGAGAGAGGTTTGTACGTCCCGGTTGTAAAGAATGTTGAGACTCTAGACATTTGGAGAGCAGCCTCGGAGATGCAAAGAGTTTCAGGTGCTGCAAGAGACGGCACTGCTAGCTTGGATGAATTATCGGGATCAACTTTCACCATCACAAGCTTAGGTAGGGAAGGAGGTTTGGGGGCAACTCCCATCATCAATCACCCTGAAGTATCAATTTTAGGAGTCCATAAGGCTAGGGAGATGCCGGTAGTAAGAAATGGACAGATTGTAGTTAGGAGAATAATGAACCTATCTAGTGCTTTCGATCATAGAGTTGTGGATGGAGCTGATGGTGCTTCGTTGATTCAGCACCTTAGAAGGATGCTCGAGAATCCTGCACTCATATTCATGTGAGGGTGAGAAATTGGTAGAGACAAAGAAATGTCAGGTATTGGTTGTTGGAGCTGGTCCGGGGGGGTACGTGGCAGCGATAAGATCAGCACAATTGGGTCTATCGACAATAATTGTGGAAAGCGATAAGGCTGGAGGAACCTGTCTAATTAGAGGTTGTATACCCAGTAAAGCGATCATCCATGCTGCAGAGAGATTCGAATCGATGGCTCAACATTCTTCGGAGGGAGGACATATGGGCATTTCCATAGCTTCTGAGCCAGAATTGAACATGGCAGAGTTAGTTTCCTGGAAGGATGCTATAGTTACCAGACTGAACAAAGGAGTAGAAGGGCTTCTGAAGCAGGCAGGAGCGGAATTAGTGAAGGGGTGGGCCAACTTCGATGGGCCCAAGACTTGTAATGTTTCATCGGAAGAAGCAGAAATCAGAATTGAAGCAGAAAATGTAATTTTAGCAACCGGATCAAGTCACATAGATCTCCCATTTATGCCATGTGATGAAGAGTTTATTCTTTCTTCCACCGGTGCACTAGAGCTTGACAAATTACCTAAGAGTATAGCGATAGTTGGAGGGGGCTATATCGGACTCGAATTAGGTTGTGCAATGGCCAAGTTGGGATCGGAGGTAACAGTAATTGAGGGGATGGATTCAATTCTGGCCATAATGGATAGGGAAATTAGGAGGCCTTTGGAAATTTGGCTGAAAAAGCATGGAGTTTCAGTCCACACCAAGACTCTGGCGAAGGGGTCGGAAATCAAAGGAAATGGTGCATCGAGAAAGGTAGAGCTGACCTTTGAGAAGGACGGTTCAGAGCACAAAATGAAAGTAGACAAGATTTTTGTTACCGTTGGAAGAAAGCCAAATACCAAAGGTTGGGGGCTTGAGAATACCGGAGTCAGGATGGATGGCTCTGGAAGGTTCATCAGAACTGATAGACAGTGTAGGACTTCGGTTCCAGGCGTTTTTGCCATTGGAGATGTAGCAGGAGAGCCAATGCTAGCCCACAAGGCTAGTGCGGAAGGGGAGATGGTTGCTGAGATAATTGCCGGACACAAGAGGGAATTCGATAAGGTAGCCATTCCAGCAGTAGTTTTTACTGAGCCAGAGATAGTATCGGTCGGGCTTACTCCAGAGGAGGCCGAGGAAAGAGATGAGGAGATTATTGTAGGTAAATTTCCGCTCGCAGCTAATGGAAGGGCCCTAAGTATTGAAGCCGAAAAAACGGGTGGCTTCATCCGAGTAACCGCACGAGAGTCGGACCATGTAATTCTTGGAGTTCAGGCAGTTGGTAGCCATGTCGCGGAATTGCATGCAGAATTCGTTCTAGCTTTAGAAATGGGATCTCTGCTGGAAGACGTTGCAGGAACAGTTCACGCCCACCCTACAATGTCAGAATCATTTCACGAGAGCGTACTGAAAACTCTTGGTCATGCGATACATATCAGCTGAGGTGTTTGATGACTGAAATCAGAATTCTAAGATGTGGTAAGGTCGACTACAAAGAAATGTGTGACTTGATGAAGGATTTTCAAAAACAGAGGATAGATGGAATAATTGGTGACACTATCCTTTTCGTTGAACATCCAGAAATTGTTACTATTGGTCCTAAAGCAAATAGGGACGAAATCATTGTTGATGGGTATCCCACCTGTCTTACCGACAGAGGTGGAGGGATAACTTGGCATGGACCGGGGCAATTGGTAATTTATCCGATAATTAAATGGAAACTGGCTGAACAGAGTGTAAAGGGCATCATTAGTTTGCTTGAAGATTGGGCTATCGGTGCCCTAGAAATGTGTGGAGTATTTGCTTACAAAAGCTCGGAAATGCAGGGTGCATGGGTGGATGGACACAAGATTTGTTCAATCGGACTGTCATTTTTGCACTGGGTAAGCCGTCATGGGATGTCCATAAACATAGCAACACCGGAGAATAGAGTTGAGCAGCTTGAAGGATGTGGGATTAAGGCTGGATTGCATACCAGCCTTTCCCAATTGGGTTACTCAGAAGATACTAAGGGAGTTCCAATCAATACATTGATGGTTCAGGAGAATCTAATTTCTACTTGTGAAAAATTTCTCGGAAGGAAGCCAGCCTTAGATGTAGAGTGGTCCGGAGTGATTGTTCAATGAATAGACCGGAAAAGGGGGCACTAGCCAAATATTGGTCTCTGGACCCCAACACAGTATTTCTAAACCATGGTTCTTTTGGCGCTACCCCTACTTACGTTCTTGAAGAACAAACAAAAATCAGGAGTCGCATTGAAGAAGACCCTGTAAGATTCTTCGAGAGAGATTACATGCCGATGATGAAGGAAAGCAGGGAGTATCTGTCCAGGTTCCTCAATGCTGAACTTAATGGTATGACGTTCGTAAAGAATGCCACAGAAGGAGTAAATACAGTTCTAAGAAGCATTGAATTGAAACAGGGAGACGAAATAATCGTTCCAAACCATAGCTATCAAGCATGCTGGAATGCCGTTGACTTCGTAACTGAACGTGCAGGTGCCAAGACTGTTGTTGTAGAAATCCCATTCAGGCTAGATTCCGAGGATGAAATAATCGATCTCGTCTTAGACGAGGTTACTGATAGGACTGTTCTTGCTATGATTGATACTGTAACCAGTCCAACCGGAATAAGAATGCCTTTCGAGAGGCTGGTGTCAAAGTTGCAGAATAAAGGAGTTGATGTTCTTCTGGATGCAGCTCATGGACCGGGTATGGTACCACTGGACTTATCCTCGTTGAATGTTGCATACTGTACTGGAAACTGTCACAAATGGATTTGTACACCAAAGGGTTCAGCATTCTTGCACATTAGGGAGGATAGAAAGAGCAGGATTCGTCCACTCGTTATAGGCCATGGTGCAAGTCTTGAGGGTACTATTCAGGAGAGATTCGAATTTGAGTTTGGATGGCCCGGAACTCAGGATCCATCGCCTTGGCTTTGTATCCCTAAGGCGATAGAACACATTGGGAAATTGGTAGATGGAGGATGGTCAGGAATTATGCACTTGAATAGAGATCTAGTTCTTAGGGGAAGAGAAGTGATTTGCGATGCACTAGGTACCGAGCCTCCCGTTCCAGATTCAATGGTGGCTTCAATAGCATCAGTTGAGATGCCCGAAGAGGGGGAAGTTGGTGCAATGAGTATCGAGGGAGACCCGTATCACAACTTTCTTCTTGACGAGTATGGAATACAGGTCCCAGTTTTTCCCTGGATGCATCATGGGGTACGTTACATTAGAATCTCCGCTCATCTATACAATCATTTAGATGAATATTTATTCCTCGCTGAGGCTCTGAGAAAAGACAATTGAAGGATGCAACCATTCAAGGAGGGGTGTGGTTCCCCACAAACATGCCAGAAGCTGTAGTTGCTCTAACTGGAGCATCGGGTGCAAGATATGCAGTTAGGTTGGTCGATTCACTTCTAGAACAAGATTGGAAAGTGAATCTTATAGTAACTGGTGCTGGAGCTATAAATCTAGATTTAGAGTGTGGAATTACACCTGAAGAGCTAGCTGATAGGGATGGGGTTACGCTAGAAGAAAATAGAAACCTAGCTGCAAGATCAGCCTCTGGATCTGCAAGGTTTGATGCTTACATCATTTGTCCAGCGAGCGGGACAACCATAGGGAAAATTTCTTCCGGAATAAGTGATAATCTAGCAACTAGAAGCGCTTTGGTGGCTATGAAAGAAAGGAGAAAACTGATTGTTGTACCGAGAGAAGCCCCATATTCAACACCTCACCTAAAGGCTATGGCAAATCTATCTGAGTGGGGAGTGGTGGTACTTCCAGCCAGTCCCGGATTTTATCACTCTCCGCAAAGTATTGAAGATTTAGTGGACTTTGTTGTTGCTAGGATATTGGATCAGCTGGACATAGAACATTCGCTAGGAAAGAGATGGACCGGAGAAGAAGTATAACTGACAAAATGATCCTAAGATGATTCCACTCTGGAATGGGTTCAATAGGGACTCAGAGATTCTGTGCATCATTAGCATGAGTGAATGGGGCGACAATACTGTGGAAGAGCTGAAGCAAGAGCTTCGTTCAAGGGGGATGTCGGTAAGCGGAAAGAAGGCAGACCTCGTACTCAGACTGAATGAGGCTTCGGCATCGGTGGGCGTAGTCGAGGCGGAGATCATTGGAATGACTGAGGAAAAGGCAAACAGTACTAATTCGGATAATGTTTTGTTGTTCATCAGAGAAAGAGTCAGGACTAAATTTTCTGCATCTATGATAGTTTTGATAATAATTATCGGTTTTACAGGAGGAGGATTCGTTTTGGGGCCTGATTTAGTCAAATGGATTAAGGGTGATGATGATTACCAATTGATCGACTTTGATCAGAATCAGACTAGGGCATATGCAGAAGGTCTGGTGAACTTGGGGCATCCAGAATGGGGAGGAAGACTTGCAGGAACCGTGGAAGAAGAGAATGCAGCGCAGTCTATTAAGACGAATTTCTCCAATAGTGGCATACCTTCTACGATAGAAGAATTCGAGATTCCTATCTACTACATGGGGAGTCAATTTGACTTGATGATTTGTCAGCCGGGCAACATTGGAGAACTACTTGGCGGCCCGTCACCCTGCTCTACGGCGGATTTGAATAGGCAAGAGACTGATTTTGTTCATACTGTAGATTTCGTAGTTCAAGGTTATAGCGGAAGTGTCAATATCCCTGCGAGTAGTAATACCCAGGTTGTCGACCTAGGGATTGGAAATGAGTCAGAAAACTGGGGTTCGGCATCCAATGGCGTTGGGATAGTGTGGCTATTGGATGGGGAGGAAGGAGAGCCGGGCACGGAGAGCAATACTGTTTTGATGAAGAGGGCTCAAGAAAATAGTCTTAGGGGTTTGATTACAATTAATTCTAGGCAGAATTGTGATGATCTAGTTTCGGGTGATTGCGTGCCTTATTCAAAGTCTCTAGATATCACAGAATTTGAAGAGAAGCCCTACAATATCGGTTTTGTCATGGTTTCAAGGAGCGTAGGTGAATCGATTCTGGAAGAGGTGGTTAATGGTGCTGGAATGCTACAATTTCAAGTTGATGTTGACAATCAAGATGAAGGTCAAATCCATGTGGTGTGCGGAATTATTCAAGGAGAGACTGATGAATTGATAGTCATAGGGGCTCATCATGATACCGTGTATAACGGACAAGGAGCGGTGGACAATACTGCTGGCACAGCCACAGTACAGGAAATAGCACGTCAGATTGCATTATTCGAATCTGAGTTTGGACCTCCTAAAATGACGATATATTTCTGTACCTGGGGGGGTGAAGAAGGGGGGCTATGGGGATCAAAGGAGTGGGTAGATAAGCATAGAGAAAACTTAGAGGAAAATCTCAGGTTATACATCAACCTAGATATGAATCATGTTGATGCAGAGAGGAATGACGGAGTAACTCTTCAGGGAAACAGCTTGACGGATGTTAGACACATCAAAGGCTTAGTTGAAGAGTTCTCCATAACTCATCCAGGGCTTTATGAAAAGTATAGCATCACTGTAAGGGAGCTGGAGTCCGAGCAGATGCCAGACAATTCCGATCATGCTCCGTTCGTATTCGAAATACATCAAGATGAGGATGAGTTCGGACTTGCTATGCTATGCTATGGTTCTGGCTCTTCCGAATATCATACCTACTTGGATAATATGGAAAGGTTCAACGAAGAAAGCTTGGCCGTATCTGGGATATTATACGGTTCCCTAGCTCGGCACCTGGCTTGGAGCTAGGCAGCCTCGCATTGGGAGACTACTTCGTCGTAATCTGGCTCTATCCCTGGATTGTCAGCGATCCAACGATACTGGACTATCCCCTGAGAATCGATAATGATAACAGCACGATTTGCACTAACATAGCCCTCGAGACCTCCGAGACCAACAAATTTAGCGTCGTATAACTCCACCACCTCTCTATCAAGATCGGATAGTAACTCGAAATCTAAATTGTATCTTCTCGCAAACTCTGCATTTGCCCATGGAGAATCTACGCTGATTCCAAATACAATAGCATTGCAATCGCTCAGATTGGCGAGTTTTTCTTGAAATGCACACATCTCTTGGTCGCAGACACCGGTGAATGCTCCGGGATAGAATGCTAAAACTACAGTCTTTCCGTAATAATCTGACAGTGTTACTGCTTCTTTGGTGACATTCTTCAGTGTAAAATCGGGAGCCTTGTCTCCTACTTTGACCATGAAGCGTGCGAGAGGTGGTATATTTTGAACATGCCTAGATTTACATCCTCTCTGGGACATCGATTCCCATAATCCCTAACCCTAGCTGCAGCTCTCTTGCTGTTAGATCACATAGGGCAAGTCTTCTTTTGGCAATGGCATCTCTCTTCTCAGTGAGTATGCTACAATTTTCATAAAATGAAGCGAAGGAAGACGCTATGGAATGAAGATGTTTGCATAACTTATGTGGACTGAAAGTGATGACTGAGTCATCCAAAATCGAAGGAAATTTAACGAGTCGGCGTGAAAGTGTCAACTCTTCTTTGGTTAGTGGGGGCACTTCTTCTTCTGTCGAAAATCCGAAGTTTTTCGTTAGAGATTCCCTCTCACCCCCCCATTTTCTGAAAATACTGCATATTCTTGCATGAGCGTATTGGAGATATGGGGCGGTGTTTCCTTCGAAAGATAGCATTCTCTCCCAATCGAAAACGTAATCCTTGGTCCTCTCAGTACTTAGATCTGCATACTTTACTGCACCAATCCCCACAGCTCGTGCGACATCATCCTTCTCCTTTCCTTGTAGGTCGGGGTTCTTGTCGTCGATTGTCTGCTTCGCTCGTCTAATTGCTTCTTCTAGAAGATCATGGAGCTTAATCACCTCCCCCTCCCTACTCTTCAAAACCTTACCGTCAGTATCCAAAACCGATCCGAAGTTTACGTGTACAGCTTGGTGCTTATGACTCATAAAACCAGCTTTCTTTGCTACTTGGAAAACCATCTCGAAGTGCTGTTTCTGGGGAGTTCCGACGACATAAAGGAATCCATTGCATCCGAGCCTCTCCACCCTATCTATAATACAAGCCAAATCGGAGGTACTGTAGTTATATCCGCCATCGGCCTTCCTAATTATCATTGGAAGAGGTTCACCATCTCTATTGACCCACCCTCCTGGGAACACGACTTCTGCTCCTTCGCTCTCCTCAAGAATTCCCGAGTTTCTGAGCCTTTCAACTACCTCTGGTAGAAGATCTTGATAGTTTGACTCACCCATTATGTCTTCGTCAGTTAGTAATACGCCGAGCATCGAGTAAACTTCGTTAAAATATCTCATAGACTCGTCTACTAGAATTCGCCATAGCCTCAGAGTCTCTTCATCGCCTCCTTGAAGAAGTACTACACGACTCCTTGAACGGTTGGCAAAATCTCTATCCGACACGAACTTAGATCTAGCTTGCTTGTAGAATGAGTCCAGATCCCCCACTCCTAGTTCAGTTGCGGCTCTATCTTCGCCTAAATCAAGAAGATGCTCGATTAACATGCCGAATGGAGTTCCCCAATCTCCAATATGATTCTCACGAATAGCCTTATGCCCCTTGAATTCTAACATCCTAACTATCGAGTCCCCTATGACTGTGGATCGGAGATGTCCCACATGCATCTCCTTTGCGACATTTGGAGCCGAGTAGTCTACGGCGAAGGTTTTCTCCTCATCGATGCCGACGCCCAAACGTGGATCTAGCAGTAGCTCAGAAATTCGTCTAAATAGCCAAGTTGGCTTAGCACTAATGTTAACAAAGCCACTTATCGAAGAAACTGAAGCGAATGATTGTAAATCGGCATAAACAAGTTCAGAAATCTGTTTCGCTATTTCCTGGGGGTGCTTTCTAAGAATACCAGCTAGTGAGTGACAGGGAAGTGCTACATCCCCATGATCCTCCACGGTTGCCTTACCAAAAAGAGGAATCCATGAGTCGTCTGGAACATCTAGCTTTTTCATAGCCTTGGAGAATATAGGTTTCAAATCATCAATCAGTTCCCTAATCCTAATCACCTCATGAAATTGGATACCGCAATAGAGCTGCAATTCCCCCAAATGCAGAACTGAGGGTTGCTCCTTCCTCGGTATCCAGAGAAATGAGTCTTACTTGTGCGGATGTATGTCCCGCCAATAATGACAAGTTATCTATGAGATCCATTGACTTTTCTTCGTCTTCGTAGACCTGATTAGAATCACAACTAGGGCATTTACCATTTTCTACGTTCTTGAGCTTAGTTCTCTCCCACGCTTCCTTACAATCCTTACAATAAAACGAGACCCTTCTATGGTTTAGAGATTCGGATAGGAGAAGTGTTGAGACAGCTCCCTGTTCCAAGGCTGAACGAATCATAAGCTCCCCATAGGTTGCTTTGGGATTTGATTTCATCACTTCCTGGAGGAAATGGTCGACTAGTGTTCTTTCCACGTCAAGTTCTATCTGATCCATTGTTGAACCTGCTCTCTGGATTAACTCTCTTAGGCCACTCTCGTTTGAATAGCCGACATCAAAATAAGGCTCAGCTATCAATTTCTTGATTTCGTGATGGAAGTAATCGTTCTTTACAACGAAGTCCTTAGTGGCTCCCGGACCTCCAATGATAATTCCCTTCAAATCTTTTATCAGCGGTAGCCAATAGTTTGAGGCCCTCTCTGAGGCTTTTTTGAAGAAGTTGTGAGCGGCTTCCTCAATCAGTCTTTCAAACCGCTGAGCAGATTGGCCACCCCTACCATGCTTTGAGGGAACTAAGGATGTAATGTGCTCCTGGCAGTGAAGCCTCTTTCCAGAAGCAAGCCCATATGCGGCTTCGGATCTATCGATAACAAATAACCCGTACGAGGTTCTATCTATCATCATCTCTTCCAGCTGACTGATCTCAAAGGTTGAGTCACACCTGTATCTGAATGAGGAGAAAGGCTCAGGCGGATCATCAATGACGGTAGAAATCAATCTAGTCTTGTTATTTCCCACGATAACGTGACCTACAAAAATTGCAATCCCGCCTTCCCCTGGAGTCTTGTATCTATTGAGTGAAGAGATTGCTGATTCAATAGCATCCGATACATGCTTTCTTGTCGACTTTGACTTGATATTTGCTGCTTGTCCGGACTCTTGTGCTAGTTGGTGCCTCACATCGCTAATCATCCTATCTGGAGGGATGACAACTGAAACTAACTCGGTCCCCATTCCTTTCATTTCTGATAGTTCTCTTATGGCCTTCTTTAGTCGCAGCCTTCGCTGCTGCTGTGCGAGTTCGTCTGAAATGCCGCTCCCTCCGTGAAATGGCACCATAGTCGGCATTTCAACCCTTCAGCTCCAATGAAGCATACTGATTGAAAGGCAGGGTGCCTACCTGAGAACGATGGTGACGCTGGTAGTTGCTCTAGGGGGTAGCCTTCTCCGCCCTGAGGTCGAGGATCGTAATGAGTGGCTAATCAATATGGTTTCAATCATAAAATCAAGAGTCATGGCAGGAGATAGAATAGGACTAGTTCTGGGTGGAGGGGCACCAGCTAGAGAAGGAATTGCTCTAGCCAAGTCAGCTATTGACGAACTGGCAAAGCTCGACAGAGTGGGGATTGCTGCTACACGTCTTAATGCCACGATTTTCAGAGAGGCACTCTCATCCCAGGGAATATCAATTTCTAAATTAATTCCTGAAACCATAGATAGAGCCGTTTTAGAGCTTGAAAAATATGGATTGGTAGTTATGGGCGGTACAGAACCTGGCCATACTACGGATACGGTTGCAATTAGTCTTGCAATAGAGGCTGGGGCGAGAAAGTGCATTATAGCAACTAATGTTTCCAAGGTTTTTGCTGAGGATCCCAAGGAAAATCCCGATTCTGAATCATTCGATAGGTTAACATTGACGGAACTGCAGAATATAGTGGGCGAGCCAGAGCACTCAGGAGCAGGCAAATCTCAGGTAGTAGACCCGATTGGAGTAGATAAGGCGTTAAGGCATAATATCGATCTAGACATTCTTGATGGGAGAGATACAGATAAAATCCGTAAATCTCTACAAGGAGAGGAGTTTGATGGAACTATGGTGAGGGGGGAATGAGTAGTCGGAAGGAAACTATCCTCAAGGCAGCCAAGAGGACAGCGAAGCAGGCACATGCTGCTGCTTCTAGGAAGGTACAGAAATCAAGAGTTTCTACTAGCGTTGATCCTCATCGGCATTGTTCGGTATGTTGGAAGCCAATTCCTCTGGACAGTGAGCCAGCAATTTGTTCAAGTGTAGAGTGCTCAAATATGTTTGAAAGAAGGGAAAAGTCGAGACGGAGATTTACATTCGTAATGTATTTGGGAATCGCGATTTTTGTGGGACTTCTTGGAATTCAAATTTTCATAGGGGCGACCAGTTAATTGGGAAAGGGATAATGAAATGATGGTGAGGATTCTGTCAATTCTTCCGGGAATAATAGGAATATTGTGTGCATTGATAGTTATTCTGAGCCTGATAGGTTTTGAACCAGATGAAACTGGGAGCGAGGCACCAATAGTCCCTTGCGCTGATGACGACGTAGGATGTAATGTGGGAATGACGTCAGACGACATGAGTGTTCCTTCGGCATTTATGCTTCTTGATATTAAATTAGAGGTGGAATGGAATGAACCTGATAGGGGATGGATTGGGGTCGTGGAATCTGAAGCAGCCCGGGATTGCCCGCCGGATTCAAATGGACTCACTGCATGTACTGCAGAAGATATCAAGGATTTCTTGGTCGCTGGGGGGCCTGAATCAGGTGGATCAATGGAATTTAGAATAGATCCCGGTAGCTATAGATTCGTTGCGGGTGGACATGATGGTGCTGGACTTGATTCTATGCTGATTGAGGTAAAAACTAGCATTCATCTTAGTAATTTCGTTGAGTTTACATTGGGAGCTATAGCAATATTACTGCTTGCTGGAGCGGGAGAAATGGCCTTCCCAATAAGAAATATCTTTGGGAGATTTAGAGATTAGTAATCTTGGTTCAGCATCGTTGAATAACCCCTCCCCCCTGCAATAGATATGCAGGTTACGAAGTGCCCGAACTGTGGTTCTGAGATTGAGGCTACGGGACTAACTGCATCTTATGGTGGATATGACTTCTATTGTGTAATCTGTGGGCATACATGGCATGTCTGATTGACTATGTTTTTTGTCCATCTTCTCTTGGCCAATTTTCAGGAAGAGAAAGTGGGTCTTCAACAACATCGGCGCCTATAATTTCAATCAGTGATTCCTTCATCTTCTCTAGTCCATCCCCGGTTATCGAGCTTATTCTAAAATCTTCTTTCCCGGAGGATTTCTCAATTATGTCTGACTTAGTCTCTGCAACAAATACTAATCTCCCAGGTAAGAGTTCACGGACCTCTTGGAGTAGATTCTCCTGCTCGGATAAAGGGGTCATTGATTGTTCTGACCTATCAATAAGGAAAAGGAGGACATCACCTAGATGTTCCAGGGCTGCAATAGCTTGCATCTCGATCTGGTTCCTATCATCCATTGGACGATCCAAGAGACCAGGTGTATCCACCATCTGGTATACCCTTCTACGATGGATGAAATGACCGAGGTGAAGTTGCTTGGTGGTGAATGGATAGGATGCTACTTGGGGCTCTCCTGTTGATAGAGCACTGATAAGGGCAGATTTACCAACATTAGGGGAGCCGGCTACTACTATGCAAGGCTCAAATGAGTCTATAGAGGGTAGTTTCCTCATAACATCTCTCGCTTCTCCAAGCCACAAAATCTGAGGAGATATTTGATCGATGACTGATGACACTCTCCCATATGCATGACGTCTTGCCTTGTGGAAACCATCTATATCCCTGAGTCGCAGAATCTTTGCTTGGGCCTCTCCTGAGATACGTTGGGATCTCTCCGCTGCCCATTGTAGGGCGCCTAGATTTCTTTTGTAATCGTCACATCCAACTGCTGCATCAACTAGAGCTCGATCAAATTCCGAAAGGGCGTTCAAACTAGGCCATCTATCGACGTAAGAATTGAGGGTTTTGGTAACAATATCACAAGCGGACTGCACCATCCTATTCATCTGTTTACGAACTCTATGATATTTGTCCGGATCCTCGACCAAATCCGCTTGACTGCTTGCTCTTCCGAATGCCTTGTCCAGAATCTCTTGGGGATAGAGAACTGTCGGTATTGATCTCCACTCAACTGACACCATACAATTTCGCCCCATCACGTCCCGAACGACATTGCACTTCAAGCATTAGCAATTCAAGTATGGAAAAACTACATCTCTTACCCGTTTGTTTTTTTATGAAAACATAATCGAAGGCACATGTCAGGAGGTAGTGAAGGGATGAAAGTTGATGATTTGCCTGCCTGGGCTAGAAGATTCTACGAAGAATATGGCTCCCCCGATCTTAGTGATCTTGGAGATATTTTTCATGGGCCATTGATGGAAAGGAAATACGGATTAAGGAGAGACGATTTGGTTGAGGTACTAATGGATAGAAGGATGCTCCCTGAGGATAGAGATCCTTGGTTAAGGGGTATGATGATAGGCGGTAGGAGCTCTTCCATAGACCTACTCGATGAAAATGGAGAGTTCAGAACCATATCTAGAGATGTCATAGTTGAGGTTAGGTTAATTTCACATCTGAGAAGGACTTACATAGAAGATAAAGAGCTGATTAAATTTGAAAAGGACGATATGAAGAGGAGGTCGGAAGTGCTCGAACTAGCTGAAAAGAATAGTGATGGGGAGAGTAATCTCTGGGGGTGAAATATGGATAATCTATCAGCAAAGGACTGTATACCCTGCCAAGGAGGAGTACCTCCCTTGAGTGAAGAGGAAAGTGCAGCATTTCTAGCACAGGTTAATTCTGATTGGAGTGTTATTGATAATCATCACCTAATCAGAACATGGGAGTTTCCTGACTTTTCTACCTCGCTCGATTTTACAAATCAGTTAGGGGCAATTTGTGAGGAACAGGGGCATCATGCGGATTTTCAACTCAGTTGGGGAAAGGTTGTAGCCATAATTTTCACCCACAAGATCGACGCTCTTACCGAATCAGACTTTGTCCTAGCTTCCAAATTTGATCAGATTTAGCTTCGGTGACCTAATGGAAGAGTTCCAGGAAGTTTTGACTTCTAGAAGAACAATATACAGATTCAAAGACGATGCTATAGGCCGAACCGAGCTAGAGAAATCCTTCATGGCTGCCAGAAACGCACCTTGTCACAAACATACTAATCCATGGAGATTCTATGTATTGGGGCCTGAAGCAAGAAGGATGATGGTTCCGGAAATCGAAAGATTATCCACCGAGAAGGCAAAAAATTCTGGAAGTGATGACTTGAGTAAAGTAGTTGAAAGGGCTGTAAGAAAAATTTTACAACCCCCTGTTCTAATCTGTGTAACTAGTTTGAAAAGTCCGGATGATTCATTTAAGGAGGAAGAAGATTATGCTGCCACTGTTTGTGCTACACACAATATGGTCCTCTCATTATGGGCACAGGGTATTGGTTGCCAATGGAGTACTGGATCGATCACTCGGTCTAATTCTGCTTACTCTGCGATTGGCGTCTCCAGAGATGAAGAGAGGATTATTGGATTCATCAAAGCTGGTTATCCAGAAGAAGTTCCTCGGAGAGAAAAGAAGGATTTAGTTGAGATAAGGAGTTATCTAGATTAGTTCAGAAATTATAATTTTAGTCCGGGTGATGTGATGAGGAAGATTGTTTACCCGAAAGCAGGTGGAGTAGAGACGATTCAGATTATCGAAGTTGAAGACCCTATCCCAAAATCATCTGAAGTCCGGGTTAGAGTCCATAGAGCTGGCATAAACTTCGCAGAGCTAATGATGCGCCAAGGCATTTATCGATCTGGTCCCGATTTTCCATTCACTCCTGGATATGAGTGCTCCGGCGAGATTGATAGCATTGGCAGTGACGTAACTGGCTTTCAGATTGGAGACAGAGTGATAGCAATGACTGGTTTTGGGGGATATGCAGAAAAGGTCTGTCTGAATTACAAAAGAGTGGTGGCCCTACCAATATCGGTAACTTTTGATCAAGCTGCGGCGATTCCTGTCACATATGGGACTGCTTTCCACATGCTTGTCCACCTTGGAAGATTCTCAAAGGGGGAGACTGTCCTAGTCCACCACGCAGCGGGTGGCGTTGGGACTGCAGTTGCTCAGATATGTCAGTCATTGGGGGCATCCAAAGTTATTGGGACTGCTTCCGAAGGAAAGAGAGATTTTGTAGAATCTTTGGGAATGAAATTTGTAGACAGTTCGACCGGAGATTTTGTCAAGATATGTAAAGGACTAACCGACGGTAAAGGGGTCCATCATGCAATAGATCCTGTCGGTGGAAGCCACCTTATGAAATCATATAAATCACTTAGAAAGGGAGGAAAATTGTACTATTTCGGAGCTTCTGCAGCAGTTAAGGGCAATAGAAGATCGAGGTTAGCAGAGCTAAGAATGTGGCTGGGAATGCCACGTTTCGACCCACTAAGGTTGATGAGTTCTAACAAAGCGGTTTTTGGGGTCCATATGGGTCTGTTAGAAGACTCGTCCATTTTTGAGGGTCATCTTACTTCAATTAACAATATGCTGCTCGAAGGGAGTGTGGAACCAATTATTGATTCGATTTGGAGATTTGAGCGGGTCGCAGAAGCGCAGATGCATATCCATGAAAGGAAAAACAAAGGCAAGGTACTTCTGGATTTTTCTCCTAAATAATCAGAGTCTTACTGGCCTAGTAGCTCCGCAAGCTTGACATTTTAGAAGAGTAGTACGGTCTTCTCTTAAAAATCTGGTATCTGGAGCCTTACATTCTGCACATAGAATATATGTCTTTACGTATGACACAATCTTCTCTTTGATTCTCTTGGGTGGAACCTTACCCTTTAGCATGATTCGAAATTGCTCAATTGTACCAGATGTCCCTAGCTCATTTAGAAGATACTGAAAAACATGATTCGCATCGCGATCCATGGCATCCACTATCTCTGAAAAATTTCTAAGAATAGTTTGACTTCCTTCGATGAGTATATCTGGGGTCGGCATTGTCCATCTTGAACGCTCACTGATATCCTTAGGTATACGCTCTCTAGCCCTATCTAGTAGAGACTCATATTCGCGGTTAGTCACATGCACCCGACAATAGTGGCCCTTTTCACCTCACCGGGAGTATGGAGAATCGTCAAGGACCTATTCGCCCCCCCCCTGAAGTATGAGTAAGCGAGTTTCAGTTAAGTTTGCTAGAACTGATCCAAATGCCAAAATTCCCACAAAGGGAAGTGAATTTGCTGCAGGTTGGGACATATATTCATTAGAAGATACTGAGGTAAAATTTCGTTCTAGTGTTAAATTGAGGACTGGTTTACATGTCGCAATTCCTGAGGGTTTTGAAGGACAGGTGAGAGCAAGATCTTCATTGGGGTCCAAGGGACTTATCCTCCCTCACAGCATTGGGACTATAGATTCGGATTATAGGGGAGAGTTGTTCATCCTAATGACTTGGATTGGTGAAGGAGGGTCATATCTGGTAAAGTCTGGTGAAAGAATTGCACAGTTAGTTATCGCACCAATTCCAAATGTTAATTTCTCTGAGGTTAAAATTGATGATCTTGGTAAAACTGAGAGAGGAGAAGGTGGATTCGGGAGTACAGGAAGATTCTAACTGTAGACAAAACGTATCAATACATAGATCCCCCCCGGTGGATTCATATCGCCGGAACTCCAGCGGTAGTTAATGCACCTCAGTGTTGATGAACTACGGGAAAAGGTGGAGGAGTTCAGATCAAGCGGGCTCAACACTCAGCAAATAGCTGACGAGCTATCATTATCTCAGACTACTGTGCAATGGCTTTCTGCGAGTGACTTTGAGGTCGATGAAAAGCCCGTAGATGTCAAAGTGGGGTGGAGATCAATAGCAGTCAAAGGAGATAGAATTGAAGCTATATCTTATGTTTTTTGTGATATAATTGAAGAAATGGTTGGTGAGGAAATTGATACTATCGTGGGTGTAAGCATCAATGGAATAGCTTTCGCTCAGGCAGTTTCTTCCATATTAGATTTGGAGCTTTCAGTAGTAAGAAGCATCAATGAAGATGTCAGTGGCCATCTTTCCCAAGTATATGCTGGAGTAGAAGGAAAAAGAGTAGTAATCATTGATGATGTATACTCGTCTGGCAAAACTATGAAGAAGATATCTGGAGATCTAACTAAAGCAGGAGCCGAGGTTAAACTATGCATGGTTCTGGTGAATAAGTCTTGGGATGATGATGTGGGAGGGTTTCCGCTCCGGGCACTTGTTAGGGCGGCTACCGTCTGAGGTGGCATATGCACTGGGCGGATTACACCGCACAAAGGCTCAAGGAGCGTGGGGTAAATCAGGTCTCCGCATCGGGGATCACTCCGTCTGGAGAATTCCACATAGGCCACCTCAGGGAAATACTCTCTGCTGAGATGATTCATAGGGCATGCTTAGATGCCGGAATGAGCTCAAAATATATTTTCATCGTAGATTCTATGGATCCATTAAGAAGGGTGTACGACTTCCTTTCACCTGAATACGAGGAGTATATTGGATTCCCGCTGGCATCCATACCTGCACCAGACACTGAGGGGAAGCCTAGTGACACTAGTATTTCTTATGCTGAATATTTCCTCAATCCTTTCCTGGAAGCTCTGGAACAGATCGGAGTAAAACCGGAAGTAGTGATGAATCACGAGAGTTACGAGGCGGGTGAATTCGCAGAATTTATTGACTCGGCCATTAATAATAAAGAGGAAATTAGGAGTACTATTCAAGAAATCTCAGGCAGAGAACTGCCGAAAGAATGGTTTCCTTACAGCCCAATTGGATCTGATGGGAGTTTAGATGGAGTCATAGTTACAGGGTATGAGAAACCATACGTATTCTGGACGGACTCACATGGCGTGGAGGGCAGGTCGGATATCAGAAAGGGAGAGGGGAAGATGCCCTGGAGAATTGACTGGGCGGCAAGGTGGATTATTCATGGCATAACCTGTGAACCTGCGGGAAAAGATCACGGAGCTTCAGGGGGTAGTTATGACACTGGCATCCCGATTTGCAAAATTCTTGGAGGCAACCCTCCGGATAAGATAGTCTACGAGTGGATTCAATTGAAGGGAATTGGGCCTATGTCTAGCTCTTCGGGAGTGACTATAGGTCCTATGGAAGCACTTACTTTAGTTCCTCCCGAGATTCTTAGATACATAATCGCTAGAAGTAAGATTAATCGGCATATAGAGTTCGATACTGGTAATTCTCTGTTCCAAACAGCGGATGAATACGAGAGGCTTGTATCAGCATCCTCTCCAGATTTAGAAGGAATGAACAAACGACAGCTTGTCGCACAACAGACTCAGGCCGGTGCGATTAGATTGAGTCAGGTGAAAACTGACTCAGATCCTAGAGAATCGATAGGAGGGGTGACCTTCAGGCATCTATCTATGCTAGCACAAATCAAGTCATCTGATGATGATGTCTGGACCTCTCTGAATAGATCTGGCCACATCAAAGGAAATCCTGGAGCTGCACTAAAAATCAGACTCTCCAGAATGCGAACTTGGATAAATGGGCCCCACTTCCCTGAAGAGTCGCGCATATATATTCAAAGCGAGATTAGCAATGAAACAAAATCTTTGATTGGGAGATTGGGAGTTTTGTTTCTAACTAATCTCTCCTCGCTTCTTTCTGACTGTGAGTGGAACGAAGAAGAGATATCTACAGCTATTTCCCAAGCTTGCGACAATACTGGGATTGAAAGAAAAGAAGGTTATTCGGCTGTTTATTTGGCTATGATTGGCAGGACTCACGGTCCGAAGGCATCCGCGCTACTTTTCGAAATGGAGAGGAGTACTGTAATTTCTCTTTTTGATAGTAGATAGTGAAAGAAAAATATCAAATTGAGATATGTTTGCCCGTGACCATGGCAGTTTACGAATTACTGATTAGGGCAATAGAAGAAAAGGACGCAAAACACTACATAGAGGCTCTGCACGAAGATTTTCAATTCGTCAGACATCAGACTGGAACTTCAATGGACAAAACCCAGGTTAGTGAGATGTTGACCCATATGATGGCTAACCCTGACGTTGTGATAAATAATCCCAGATGCATTTACGAGAATGAAGAGATTCTAGTTGAACACTCAGTGATGGATTTTCCAGATGGCTCTAGGGAAGCTGTCATGTCTGTACACTCTATACAGGATGGTATGATTATTCGTACTGAAACTGGTGCTACCCTAATTAAGTGACTTTATTTCAAGTAGTCTAGGCTCAGGGACACCAAGTAAAGCCTCCTTGACGGCCTCAACTTCCATTCTTGCTCCGGCCATTGTGGTAACGAATGGAATATTAAGTTCGACCGCTAGACGCCTCATCATGTTTCCATCTAGTACTGCCCCCCCTGTCGATCTTGGAGTATTTACGACCAGTTGTATCTTACCTTGACGCATCAGATCAAGAGCATCTGGGGATCGTCCTTCGGCTATCCTATAACACGTTTCAACATCGAGATTTCCCGCTGATCTCAAAACTCTTGATGTTCCCCTAGTAGCATAGATTGTGAAGCCCATTTTTTGTAGACTCTCAGCTAGTGGTATCATGGAATACTTGTCCTCGTCCTTGACTGTGATGTATACGCCCCCGGTAGTTGGAACTGGAATTTCTGTAGCAAGTCTGGCCTTCAGATATGCTGCTGAGGCCCTAGAGTGCGAGCCCATGACTTCCCCTGTTGATTTCATCTCAGGACCAGGAGCTGGATCTAAACCTCTCAGTTTGATAAAGGGAAAGACTGGCGCTTTAACACAGACAGCGTCAGTTTGTGGCTCGGGAATATCTAGATCACAGAGTCTTTCCCCAAGAGCGACTCTAGCAGCTATCCTAGCAAGAGGTATACCAGTTGATTTAGCGACAAATGGGAATGTACGAGAGCCCCGAGGATTAACCTCAAGGACATATAGAAGCTCATCATGTATAGCGAACTGGATGTTGTAGCAACCCCTTACTCCCAACTCCAAGCCGATAACACGAGTCCACTCTTTAACCTGTACGAGAGTTTCATTTGGAACATTCTGCGGAGGTATAAAGCAAGTTGAGTCACCGGAATGAATGCCTGCCTCCTCTAAGTGCTCCATAATTGCTCCGATGAGTACATCCTCCCCATCGCATACTGCATCAACGTCTAGCTCCATCGCATTTCCAAGATACTTGTCTATTAGGAGTGGCCTATCTGAAGAGAGGTAAGCATCCCTCATGTAAGACTCTAGCTGCTTGTAATTGGCTAATATCTCCATCCCTCTACCCCCCAATACGTATGAAGGTCTGACCAAAACTGGGTATCCTATCTCATTTGCTGCATGTCTGACTCCGTCTGGCGTAGTTGCAGTCGCTCCTTCTGGCATTCTCAGACCACATCTCAAGGCGAACTCTTCGAACCGCTCACGGTCACTCGCTTCGTCTACTGATTCCGGAGAGGTTCCTTCCATGTTCAGGTTAAGACCCATTGAGGATAGATGTGGTATCTCGTTAGCCAATGGAAGTGCTAAATTTATTGCTGTTTGGCCTCCGAATTGCAGAAGAATCCCATTGGCATCCTCTCTTAGGAGAATCTCGGAAACTGCCTCCAATGTAAGTGGATCAAAGTAAAGACGATCGCTAGTATCGAAATCTGTTGAAACTGTCTCGGGATTATTATTGATTATTATCGCCTCGTGTCCTAAGTCCTGAATAGCACCTGCAGCATGAACGCACCCGTAATCGAACTCTATGCCTTGGCCTATTCTTATGGGTCCCGATCCAACAACTGCTATTCTCTGCTTTGATGTTGAAAGCCCGGGGACATAGTCCACACCTAGATCAGCTGAGCCCCCCTCATATGTCGAATAGTAGTAGGGAGTGACAGCGGCGAATTCAGCTGCACAAGAGTCGACCATTCGATATCTTGGATGGATTCGTAGCTCATGTCTTCGTGTCCTTACAGATATTTCATTCTGACCCACTGGAAGATTTTTGAAGCCTGAGTCTGGGAATCCACAAAGAGCATCTGCAATATGAAGATCGGTAAATCCTGCACCTTTCCAAGACCGCATCTCCGACTCAGGAATTCCGGAAGGCTTCATTCCTATCTCTCCAGCTGCTCTAATTTCGGTTTCTATTGCGGCAATTTTCTCGAAACGCCGTAGAAACCAACGGGTTATTCCACCGGTCAAATCCCTAACATCCTCTATTGAATATCCTCTTCTAAATGCCTCCATAAGTGCTCCTAATCTTCTATCAGTAGGGACACGCAGCCAATCTTCATGCAGAGCGGCGGGAAGTCTCTCGGAGGCCCTCTCGTCCATTGTCTCTCCATCTGAAGCGTCGGACATCGTCAGCGGTCTAGGATGTGGTTTACCATACTCCAAACTCGCCCAAGCCTTCAGACATGCCTCCTCGAAGGAGCGTCCGATTGCCATAACCTCCCCAGTAGACTTCATAGAAGTGCCAATCTTTCTATCTGCAGTACGAAACTTGTCGAAAGGCCATCTGGGAATCTTTACCACACAATAGTCTAGAGTTGGTTCGAAAGCTGCTGTTGTTCCTTCTCCTGTAATTGGGTTTGGAAGCTCATCCAGAGTATAACCAACTGCAATCAGAGCAGCCATCCTAGCAATAGGATAACCAGTGGCTTTTGAGGCTAATGCAGAAGAGCGAGAAACTCGAGGATTGACCTCAATTACCCTGTATTCGCCGGTTGACTGCTCAACTGCAAATTGTACATTGCACCCTCCTTTGATATTGAGTCTTCTGATGAGCTTCAGCGCAGCGTCTCTGAGCCCCTGATGGTCGCTATCGGACAACGTCTGCTGGGGTGCTACAACGATTGACTCTCCAGTATGGACTCCCATGGGGTCAATATTCTCCATGGTACATACGATGATGGCATTATCAGAACCATCTCTCATTACTTCATACTCATGCTCTTGCCATCCAAGGATACTCTCTTCTACTAGAACCTGACCTATTGCAGAATGAAGAATTCCTTGGCTTGCTATCTCCACAAGTTCCCCCATATTGAATGCAGTACCGCCACCTAGACCCCCAAGAGTGAAGGCTGGTCTTATTAGTAAGGGGAAGGAGCCGAGTACCTCTGCTGCATTTATCACAGCCTCGATTGAGTCGCAAGCCATTGCCTTGCAGACTGGAAGGTCGATTTCCTCGCAGACCTTCTTGAATAAATCCCTATCCTCAGCTTCATCTATTGCAGCCAGGTTGCAACCAATAAGCTCGACCCCTAACTCATCTAGTGAGCCGTCCTTCGCAAGGGCTGATGCTATATTCAAAGCGGTTTGACCTCCCATTCCAGCTAAAAGAGCGTCGGGCTTCTCTGACTCCATTATCTTCTTTACGACCTCAGGAAGCAGTGGTTCGATGTATATTCTGTCAGCCATCTCCGGATCATTCTGAATTGTAGCAGGATTAGAATTTACAAGAATTACCTCATATCCATCGGAGCGGAGCGCACGGCAAGCCTGCGAACCTGAGAAATCGAACTCTGCAGCCTGGCCGATTCTTATTGGGCCACTTCCAAGGATCATGATCCTGTTCAAATCATCGCGGCGAGGCATCAGGAACCGCCATCCTTGCTCAATAATTGACTCTCCGCCCTACTCAAGTGATCAGAGACAATGTTCTGGAATCTATCGAACAGCGGAGAGGCATCATGAGGACCGGGGCTTGCCTCGGGATGGAATTGGATTGTGAAAGCTGGTTTGTCTAAAACATCAAGCCCCTCGACTGTGCCGTCATTAGAATTTACATGCCTGACTCTGAACTCCGCACCGAGAATATTCTCTGTTGATTCTGAACATACGCCGCTAGGATGGGGAGCAAGCATACCCTGCACTGGGTCTTCCACAGCAAAACCATGATTCTGGCTGGTAATATGGACTCTTCCGGTCTCAAGATCCATTACAGGTTGATTGGATCCTCGGTGCCCATATCTTAGCTTGTATGTCCTTAGTCCTGCAGCTAAACCCATCAGTTGATGACCAAGACAAATTCCCATAACAGGCATCCCAAGGCGTACAGCTTCTGCTAGGGTTTTTCTTGCATCAGTTGCAGCTCCTTGATGAGCGGGGTCACCAGGGCCATTAGATGCGAATAATGCGTCGGGATTCCAGTCCCTAATTATCTCTTCAAGAGTCATTGTTGCCGGACACCAAACAACTTCGAATCTAGAACAAAGCTCCCTGAGGATGTTGTACTTGACCCCACAATCTATCGCAGCCAGACGCGGAAGAGGCCGACCGTCTCCATCCAAAGCCCCTTGGTTTAGTATTCTAGGCTTATCACATGTTACCTTTGCAACTAGGTCGTCGGAATCTGGGGGAGTCATTTCCTTCAGTATGACCTCCATCTCTTCGACCCTCTCGGCCGGACCAAATACACATAGAACTGTTCCATGTTCCCTTACCCTTCTTGTGAGGGCCCTAGTATCGATTCCCTCTATTCCAGGGATGTTGTGAGCGACCAAGAGATCGTGTACGCTGCCTATAGAATTTCTATGATCAGGGGACGTCATGTGCTGCCTGCACACTACTCCCCTAGGATGTACTGAGGATGATTCTGAAACTCCTGGGTGGATGCCATAGTTTCCCAAAAGAGGATATGTGAATGTGAGAACCTGCCCTGCAAAGGAGGGATCGGTTAGACTCTCCTGATATCCACACATTCCTGTGGTGAAAACAAGTTCTCCTTCTGCTATCTCTTCTGAGCCAAAAAGAGATCCTTTGAAGCGAGTCCCATCTGCTAAAAGCAGTAATCCGCTTGAACCACTCGGATGTTCTGATCCGGAGTAATTCAAAAGAGGATCTGCTGCGTCGAGGAATGTTGGTGGATCTTCTACCCCAGCAATTCCCGCTCCTGGACAGAAGCCCCCGTCGCCTTCTCTCACCGACATCAGCAAAGCTGCCCAAGTACGATTCTTAATGGTTGACAGAGATGTTGGGCCAAGTTGGTTACAAATTCACTCTTCTTCTTCATTGATTACAATCTTCCCATTAGTAGAAGGAAGGACTCTCAATTTGGGGTCTGGAAACTTAGAATATTCATCTATTGGGCCTAAACAGCTTTCAAGAAAGATCGCTAAGGCCGCTACCTCGGAATGCGGTTGGTTACCGATTGAAATATTGTGGTCTGCAAGACTGTATATCTCGCTGGATACCTTTGTCCCACCCACTACTATAATCATCGGTTTTTCAAAGGAAATGGATTTGATGGATTTTCTCCAAGGCCTCCCATACATAGTAAGATGAATGATGGTATTTGAGGATGACTTTGAGGCACTTCTGAGCCAAGATATTGGGCTTTCTTCGAATCTACTTTCGAAGTTTCCGCCAAACCTTTCCGATACAGAATCCCAGGTCTCCAGGGGAGAAGGGTCTCTGTCACCAGAGAGAATGATTTCATCGGCACCAAATGCTCTTGCTGTTAGTCCCAAATGTGAAGTGATTCTCTTATCTCTCTCAATTCGGTGACCTAGCCTAAGGACAGAAATACTAGGCTTGCCCTCGTTACCCATACCTCACGAGTAAGGGGAGTCTTCATCAGCATGACCCTCGGCATGGTCTGACCCTATAGATGGAAACGCGTCAACCCCCATATGTAGCATACTGGCCCTAACCCATTGCAAGAGTAAGGCATCGAACATCATTAGAGATGCAAAACCAACCATGATTGCAAGGACTAACACCCTGCCTGTAGCGAAAAGCGCATCCCCCTCCAATTCTCCAAAGTGCATCAATACCGGCTCAAGAATATAGAATGCTGCTAGAACTGCTAATCCACCCCCAATTAGATTCATTGTCGCATTTCCTCTTTCCCTGCCAATTCCAGTGAAAAGAGTTGCGACAATTACCAGAGCCGGGATGATCAGGCTCACTATTCCGAAATCAAAAGAACCAAGTGTGGAATGCGGGATTTCTGAGTCATTCACTTGCTTGGAACCCTCACTAATGGCTATCCACCACCATAGAGCACTTGAGATGAATAGTGCACCAGATGTCCTGGCCCTCTCAGTTATCATATCTCTGACATGGTGAGCATCGCGAGGCTTGAGTCTCTGAATAATAGAGTCGAGGATGAACAGTGTTTCAGGATCATGAGGTTCGACGGAATCGGGTTTGGTTTTTGTCTCGGAGGTCTCTAACGAAACATCATCTCCCAGAACCATCGACCTATTGCCCCTCCGTCACATCATAAAGCAATCGTCGTTTGCGAGTAACATATGGCCGACTGGCGACCCATGCTAAATCGCCGAGAAGACGGTTTTCCGCGGATTATGGGAATAGTGAATGTCACTCCAGACTCATTCCATCCCCGTTCGAGGTCCGAAAACAGCAGTCATGCAGTACAAACTGCGACAAAGATGGCATCTGAAGGAGCGGAGTGGATTGATATTGGGGGGGAGTCAACTAGGCCCGGATCGAGTCCTGTTTCTTTAGAAGATGAGTTAGCGAGGGTAATACCTGCAATAAGGGACATTAGGCGCGAACTACCCGATATCTGTATCTCCATTGACACTAGGAGGTCGGAGGTGGCACGCCAAGCTCTGAAATCAGGAGCGGACATGGTTAATGACGTCTCAGCGTTGAGTGATCCGGGAATGTTGAATGTGATTTCCAAACATGGATGTCCTGTTTGCATAATGCATATGAAAGGTCTGCCGGAGAACATGCAGGATAAACCCAGTTACAACGATGTTGTTCAAGAGGTAAAGGAATACTTGAGAGAGGTGACGGGGTTACTAATCGATGAAGGAATAAAACCAAGCCAAATCATAGCAGATCCGGGGATCGGTTTCGGGAAGACACTAGAACACAACCTTGCATTACTATCATCTGGAAGGGAGATAGTTCCATACGATAGTATGCCCCTTATGTGGGGAGTAAGCAGGAAGAGTATATTCCTAGACCTTCTTGGAAGAGAGGATACTGAAGAAAGGCTTGCTGGGACACTTGGTGTAGCTGCAATTTCTCCTATGAAGCAGGTTGACATAATCAGAGTTCACGATGTTGCTGATCACTCGGATGTATTCAGGGCAATGAAGGCAGTTAGGTGATTCGATGAGTAACGACAATATCGTAGAAGTTGATGAGAACCTGAGGATCTTGGGAACTGCACACATAAGTAGGGAGTCAGTGGAACTGGTTCGTAATCAGATAAAAGAATGGAAGCCTGATCTAGTTGCAGTAGAGTTGTGCCCTTCAAGGATTGCTGCATTGACAAAACCTGAGTCACTTGACTCAGAGGACCTTCTCAAAATTATCAAAGAGGGTCGATCAGCAATGATTCTACTACAATCGGCACTCGCAGCCCAGCAAAGAAAGATGGGGATATCCTCCGGAGAGAAGCCGGGGGCGGATCTTCTGGCAGCGGTTAATGCTGCAGAGGATGCGGATATCCCGGTCGAAATGATCGATAGGGACGTTGTGATAACACTAAGAAGAGCATGGAGGAAGACGGGATTTTTCGAGAAATGGAGGATTCTCAATGCTCTCCTTTGGGAGGAAGAGGAAGACAGTTTTGACATAGAAGAAGTCCTTGCGGACTCTGACCTACTAAGTAGCATGATGGAGGAGGCTAGAGAGGTGGCGCCCAGAGCGGGAGAGGTACTGATCGATGAGAGGGATACATTCTTGGCTGGTAGAATTCAGCAAATCCGTGGGAAGGGAAGGGTACTAGCCGTAATAGGAGCAGGACATCTCAGTGGTGTTGTACATAATCTTGGCCAGCCGGCAACAGAGACTACCTCGAGGTTATCAGAGCTAGCGGAGGAGCCAGCTAAGTCAGTATGGCCGAAAATCATCATGACAGCGATTCCCATCTTTCTACTTGGCGCAGTCGGATGGATGGCCTATAATGGGGAAATTGAGGAGCTTAAGCAAACTGCCCAGACTTGGCTTCTTCTGAATGCCCTAACAGCGGGACTGGGAGTACTCATCGCAAGGGGCCACCCCCTATCGATATTGGTTGGCGCTCTAGCCTCTCCGATCACATCCCTAAATCCGACCTTGGCGGCCGGATGGTTTGCTGGGTACACGCAGTTGAAGGTAGCCTCCCCGACGGGTAAGGACGCGCAAGATTTCCTCAAGCTAGACGAGGCCTCTTTATTCTGGAAAAATAGAGTAGGTAGGGTACTGTTAGTTACTGCGCTGGGCAATGTCGGTTCTATGGTTGGAGCATGGCTAGCAGGTGGTGCGATATTGGGGCAACTAATCGGTTGATTGTGAGGCGAGAATATGATTGAGGCTTCGGGGACGTACTTAAAGAAGGGAGATTTAAACCGTGGAGTTGGGCTTTGCTTTATTTTGGGAATAATGGCTTATCTGATAGATGGTTGGCTACAATCTAGTGATTTATTCAGTTTAGGTTCGGGGACACTAGCATTCATTCTTGGCGGGGTTTGTGCTCAATTGTTTACGGGAATCCAAAGTGGTGGTGATTGGGTCATAAAGAAAATACTGCCAATCACAATAATTTGTTTGGGCTTCGGACTAGATCTAAGTTTACTTTTTGGTGATGGAGGGGCTAAAATAGGTCTAATGATTGGGATTACGTCCGCATTTTTTTGCCTTGTTTCTAGTGTTCTAATCGGAAGGTTCCTCGGGATTACAACTGAGTTGTCATTGGCTGTAGGTTGTGGAGGAGCAATATGTGGCAATAGCGCTGTTGTCTCCGTTTCCTCCCCTCTGAGAATCAGACAGGACTTTCTCGCTATTATTCTCGCAACTATTAACATTCTCGGAGTAATCACATTCATCGCCATACCAATATTTTCCACAATGCTAGGATTGGAAGAAGCGAGTGCCGGAATCTGGGCCGGGTCAACAATCCACGCTGTCCCACAAGCGATTTCGGCCGGGGAAGCAATTGGGGGCGAGGGAATGATCATGGCAACTACAGTTAAGCTCTCAAGAGTTGGATTGCTCGTCTTAGTAATCCCGTTATGTGCCGTAATTGGAGGTAGTTCCGCAAGAAGCGATTACTGGAAAAATCCTCTATCTAAAATCCCGTACTTCCTGCCTGGATTCATTTTCGCGGCGATTCTTGCGACGTGGTTAATGCCAGAGGAATATTCAGAACAATTGTCCAATCTTGCTAAGTTCAGTTTGGCACCAATAATGGCCTCCATTGGATTTTTTCTCTCTATGGATGGGATAGGAAAGGAAGGTGCCAGAATATTCGCGATAGGGGCCATCTCATCAGCAGGAATGATTTTCTTCAGTCTTATCTCGATATACATGTTCGTCTGACAGGAGCCATTATGAGATTTATTTTAATCAGTAGTTATGCCAAATATCATACTACTGGCATTTCTTCCGTGACTCCCCACTCAACGGCTTCCCAAGCCCTCTCATGGAAGTAATAGAATCCCATCTTCAATGGGAATTCGATCACGATGAACCACCCAGCCGTTTCTATCTCCCCTGTCAGGAGTCCAGCAACTGCTGCCCCTGTTAATGTTGCAATAATCCTCCAAGCAAATGTCTTTGCAAGGACGCGTTCTTTAGTATACATTCCCATCGCCAT
>PBGH01000006.1 GCA_002720055.1 Methanobacteriota archaeon
GCATCGGACTGGTCTTGAACTCGATGCTACTACTTAATGCACTCATGGATTCCTGTCCCCCGGACTCGGGAACTTGTGTGGTGATGTATCCATCTCCCCCTGCAGATGAATTCTGAGATGCGATATACATCGTGTAGAGGTTCATCTGAACATCGCTGTTAGCATTGAAATTTGTGGTTTCGTTTAGCTCACTATTGGAAACTGTGGAGGCCCCATATGGAATGAGAAGGACCAAGCAAAGAGCCAGTGCCATAGCTCTGCTCTTGCGAACGTAGTTCGCTGTACTTCTCCCTTGCACGATTAACCGCCCACACAAGTGGCGTTAAAGCGTTCGTGCGCCTTGGGCTGCTGATACGTCAATTATGGGGGTCGGCAACATGACTCATTTTGAGGCCTCGAAGCGCTCGATTCAAGGAGTATGACCTCTTCCTAGTAACCTGCAGAGGTACCCGAGCTGGTCAAAGGGGCCGGACTTAAGCTCCGGTGCATAGTGCTTCGTGGGTTCAAATCCCACCCCCTGCACCACTATGTAAGGAAATTAGGCTTCAGCCTTACCAAAGTACATCCAAACGCACCATCGAAACCTTCTGGCGAAAGTTTTGTGATGCAAACTACTCCTGCAATAACTTTCTCGGGCTCGAGAATTTCTACCAGAATATTTGATGCTATTGTCTCGAGAAGAGAATTCCTTGAAGAGATATTTTTTTCTACGGCATCGTGTAGAAATTCATAGTCTAGAATTTCACCTAAATCGTCATTTTTAGGCTTCTTTGCCTCATTCAACATTACTTCTATATCAAATCTAACTGGTTGTTCCACGCCCTTCTCATAATCGTGTGCCCCTACATCGATTGACTTAATCGAATTCTCCAGACGAATAGTCGACCATTCTTTCGAGCCTATGTTGCTAATGGCTGATATTAGATGAGGAGTTGTTAGGTTCAAGATTAATCTACTCCTTCAAGAGCGGGATCCCTTCTGCGTTGGTTCATCCTTTCCCCAGAATCCACGAAAATAGTTTGGCCTGTGATTGATTTTGAGTTAGCTAAGAATAGAACTGCCTCGGCAATATCCCCTGGAGTTGCCCCATATCCCAGCAAAGACTCGGATTGGGCTTTTTTCAAAGTATCTTGACTCAAAATATCGCTAGTAAGAATATGTCCCGGAGCCACCGCGTTAACCCTTATTTCTGGAGCTAGGTCTATTGCTAATGCTGAAGTAAGACCGTGTAAGGCAAATCTTGAAGCTGTGTAGGAGAGATAATCAGCATTGGGAGATTCAATCTTGAAATCTAGTATATTTACAACCCAAGAATTCCCAACTGCGGACTTCTTTGATAATTCGCTAATCATAACCAAAGGTGAAAGAACGTTTACTTCCATGTGACTATTCCAGTTTTCCTGAGAAATATCTTCTATTCTATCCAGTTTGAATAGAGAAGCATTGTTTACTAAACCCTCTAAGGGACCCAGAGAATCAGTAGTCTCTTCGATCATGGATCTTGCAGATTCAACATCCTTCAAATCACAATGCAAGGCACGAGCTTCTCCACCCATCTCCTTAATTTCTCTAACGAGTTTGGTCGCTTCATCTCTTGAAGAGTTATAGTGAATACCGACTGAAAAACCCGCCTTAGAGAGCCTCAGAGAGATTTCCCTTCCAATTCTCTTTGATCCTCCGGTTACCAGAACTGCTCCGCCCATGCAACTCGCAAGGGGAGCTATATTTTACCGATTGCTAGAAGAAGGGGACCTTTCGATGAGAACGGTTAATGTCGTTCTTCCATCCGCTTATATTGATGGAGAGGCGCCTGCCAATCATCGAATCTGGGAAAGAGGCTTCTTTAGGATGCGGTGTTGCTCCTAGTATGAGCCCACTGGAGAAGAGGAAATCCATGAGGAAAAGACTCCCTCAATGGTTCCGAACTACTCTCCCCACAGGAATCTCACAAGAGAGATACAACAATACGAAATCAAAAGTCGTCTCGCACGGACTGAATACTGTCTGTGAGGAGGCCAGATGCCCCAATGTACACGACTGCTGGGGAAGGGGTACGGCCACCTTCATGATAGCGGGAGATGTTTGCACGAGAGGTTGCAGATTCTGTGCAGTGGGGACTGTTAAGAGTCCTCCCGCACTAAATGACGAAGAGCCGAAAGAGCTCGCCGAGGCCGTTTCAAAGATGGGATTGAGTTATGCGGTAATTACTGTGGTTAACAGAGATGACCTTCCAGATGGGGGTGCTAAGCATTATCGAGATTGCATTGATGAGATTTCAGAGAGGAGCCCGGGAGTTGGAATAGAGTTGCTATGTTCTGATTTGGATGGAAATCTAGAAGCCCTAGAACAACTACTGGATAAAGTTCCTCTACGAGTTTTCGCCCATAATGTTGAATGTGTGCCCAGACTAGATGGTTTGGTTAGAGATAAGCGAGCTTCTTTCAACCAATCCCTGTCAATACTAAGCACTGCTAAGGAAATTCGTCCTGACCTCATGACTAAGACCAGTCTGATGGTAGGGCTGGGAGAGACAGACAAAGAAATAGAAGAGGCTCTAATTTCTGTTAGAAATGCGGGAGTAGATATTATTACTCTAGGACAGTACCTACAGCCAAGTTCTCGGCATCTACCTGTTGATAGATTTCCAGAACCACATATTTTTGCAGATTGGGACAGAAGGGCTAGAGAGTTAGGTTTCAAAGCTGTAGCAAGTGGTCCTTTAGTGAGATCCAGTTATCGAGCAGGACTACTATGGGATGAGGCGATGGGTGGCGAACCAGTAGTTACCAGAGACTCTACTGGATCTGCCGTTAGTCATCTTTCTTCTGTAGATAAAATAGCGGAGGTAGAAGTTTGAGTTCCGGAAAAGAGTCTGGGATAGATGTTCCAGATGCCCCATTTCGGCCTGGAGATGATTGCAGTTTTGAAAAATGGGTTTGGTCGCCAGGGGATTTCAAGAAGCCTGATCCGAAGACTTGCGAACATATGGATACAGAAATTCTTGCCAATGGACTTGTTAGAGTCCTAGATGATGAAGGTAATGCATTGGGAGATTGGGATCCTAAATTATCCCCTGCTGTGTTGCGAATGGGACTGGAGCATATGTTGCGTCTGAGAATTTTTGATGATAGAATGATGAAGATGCAAAGGACTGGGCTTCTATCTTTCTACATGAGATCATTTGGGGAGGAGGCGGTAGCAATTGCCCAAACAATGGCTCTCGAAGAGCAGGACTGGGTTTTCCCTAGCTACAGGCAACCTGGAGCTCAGTTCGTAAGAGGCAGAGACATGGTTAGTATGATTTGTCATTGCATTGGTAATGAGGAAGATAACATCAAAGGAAGGCAAATGCCAGTTCATTATTCCTTCAGAGAAGGTCGTTTCATATCTATATCAAGCCCAGTTGGGACGCAATTTAGTCAGGCTGTAGGCGTCTCACTCGCTTCCAAACACAAGGGTCTTGATGAAGTTACTATTACGTGGATTGGAGATGGTGCAAGTGCAGAAGGCGACTACCACTATGCACTGAATTTCGCAAGCGTTTACAATGCTCCTGTGATTCTTAATCTCGTAAACAATCAATGGGCAATCTCGACACATGCTAACTTTGCTACAGGGACTGGTAACTTCGCTACCAGAGGCTTGCCCTATGGGATTGCATCCATCAGAGTAGACGGAAATGATTTTCTTGCCCTATACTCCGTAACTAAATGGGCCAGAGAGAGGGCAGCTGCATCTTCAGGTCCTACTCATATTGAGGTTCTTACTTACAGAGCTGGAGCGCATAGCAGTAGTGACGATCCTAGTAGATATCGACCAAAAGATGAGCATTCCAAATGGCCCGGAGGAGACCCTGTCGAAAGATTGAGGCAACATCTGGTAAATATTGGCGAATGGAGTGATGGGAGACATTCAGAGCTCATCAAAAAAATAGACTCGGAGGTTATTGATGCGTACAAGGAGGCAGTAAAATACGGCGACCTTGCCAATGGCCCTTACCCCTCTGCTGAAACGATATTCACTGAAGTATACGAAGAGATGCCTTGGCATCTGAAAGAGCAGCATGAAGAGTTAATGGGGGAGTAGGTTTGGCTAATATGAATATGATACAATCACTAAATAGTGCCCTGGATATAATGTTAGGAAACGACTCGGATGTGGTAATTTTTGGAGAAGATGTGGGTTATTTCGGAGGAGTATTCAGAACAACCGACGGACTCCAGGAAAAGCATGGCAAGCGTAGAATATTTGACTCGCCTCTTTCCGAAGGAGGAATAGCCGCAATCGCATTTGGAATGGGCATAAACGGGCTAAGGCCGGTAGTTGAGATTCAATTCGCTGACTACATCTTCCCTGCCTATGACCAGATAGTAAACGAGATGGCTAAGGTTAGGCACAGATCCGGTGGAGAATACTGGTGTCCTGTAACTCTGAGAACTCCGGCTGGTGGAGGCATTAGAGGGGGACATCACCATTCTCAATCTCCAGAATCTCAGTTCACACACACCCCTGGTCTAAAGGTAGTATATTGCTCCACCCCATACAATGCAAAGGGGCTGTTAATCAGTTCCATTGAGAGTAACGATCCGGTAGTTTTCTTTGAGCCCAAAAGGTGCTATAGAGGACCTTTTTATGGAGATCCTCACAATGTTCCAACCTGGTCTGATCACCCAGAAGCTGAAGTTCCAGAAGGTCACTATAGCATCCCCATAGGCAAGGCTAGATTAGCCATGGAAGGGAATAATTGCACTGTCATCTCCTGGGGGGCAATGGTCCATGTTTGTCAACAAGGGATACTGGATAGCGGCATTTCTTGTGACTTAATAGACCTGCAATCTCTTGTTCCATGGGATAAGGAGACAGTAGTAGAATCGATCAAGAAGACGGGTCGCTGCGTGATTGTTCACGAAGCTCCAAAAACTAGTGGTTTCGGCGCAGAGATAGCTGCATCTGTACAGGAGAGGTGCTTCTACCATTTGGAAACACCAATAGAAAGGGTTACTGGCTGGGACACGCCATTTCCCCATACTACTGAATGGGATTACATGCCCGGACCAACTAGAATCGCCGACGCGATAGCAAGAACTCAGGAGGATTAACATGGGAAATTTTGTTTTCAAACTTCCAGATATTGGAGAGGGGGTTGTTGAAGGAGAAATAGTACAATGGCATGTCTCAGTGGGTGATTCAGTAGTAGAAGACGACCCAATTGTTGATGTTATGACTGACAAAGCCACGGTTACCATTCCATCGCCAGTTAGCGGAACCGTTGATTCTCTCAGCGGAGGAGTTGGAGATATGATTGCCGTAGGTTCAACTCTCCTGGAGATTAATTCAGAGGAATCGGAAAGTCAAGTTGCGGTAGAGAATATGTCAGATTTAATTGAGCCAGATTCTGCAGATGTAAGTGATTCAGAGGTAACTACAATATCCGGCCAAAATGGAAAGGAAGAGGCTAAAGAGGGGCCAATGCCAGAAATAAAGATTCCAAAAAGGGAAGCTACACCTCCCACACAAGTAAAAAACTCTAGTTCTAGAATTCTGGCGAGTCCCGCAGTTAGAAAGAGGGCGCGAGAAAGTGATGTTAACCTTTCAGAAGTTAGAGGCTCAGGTCCTGCAGGAAGAATAAGACATGCGGATTTAGATGCTTACATCGCGGCTGGAGGGGCTGTATCGGGGGCACCACAGACATCATTCTCCACTAAGAGAACAGAAGTCACTCAAGTCAAGGTAGTAGGACTGAGGAGAAAAATATCTGAACAAATGAGTCTGAGTAAGTCGAGAATACCCCATTTCTCGTACTTCGAGGAGGTTGATATAACGGAGTTAGAGTCATTGAGGGGGATTCTTAATACGTCCAGAGATGTTTCTCAGCCTAAGTTGACATATCTACCTTTCATCATGTTAGCTCTATCTAAGATCATGCCAGAACACCCAGAGTGTAATGCCCACTTCGATGATGAAGAAGGGGTAGTGAATAGGCATGGAGCAGTCAACTTAGGCATAGCAACCCAAACCGAGAGAGGTTTGTACGTCCCGGTTGTAAAGAATGTTGAGACTCTAGACATTTGGAGAGCAGCCTCGGAGATGCAAAGAGTTTCAGGTGCTGCAAGAGACGGCACTGCTAGCTTGGATGAATTATCGGGATCAACTTTCACCATCACAAGCTTAGGTAGGGAAGGAGGTTTGGGGGCAACTCCCATCATCAATCACCCTGAAGTATCAATTTTAGGAGTCCATAAGGCTAGGGAGATGCCGGTAGTAAGAAATGGACAGATTGTAGTTAGGAGAATAATGAACCTATCTAGTGCTTTCGATCATAGAGTTGTGGATGGAGCTGATGGTGCTTCGTTGATTCAGCACCTTAGAAGGATGCTCGAGAATCCTGCACTCATATTCATGTGAGGGTGAGAAATTGGTAGAGACAAAGAAATGTCAGGTATTGGTTGTTGGAGCTGGTCCGGGGGGGTACGTGGCAGCGATAAGATCAGCACAATTGGGTCTATCGACAATAATTGTGGAAAGCGATAAGGCTGGAGGAACCTGTCTAATTAGAGGTTGTATACCCAGTAAAGCGATCATCCATGCTGCAGAGAGATTCGAATCGATGGCTCAACATTCTTCGGAGGGAGGACATATGGGCATTTCCATATCTTCTGAGCCAGAATTGAACATGGCAGAGTTAGTTTCCTGGAAGGATGCTATAGTTACCAGACTGAACAAAGGAGTAGAAGGGCTTCTGAAGCAGGCAGGAGCGGAATTAGTGAAGGGGTGGGCCAACTTCGATGGGCCCAAGACTTGTAATGTTTCATCGGAAGAAGCAGAAATCAGAATTGAAGCAGAAAATGTAATTTTAGCAACCGGATCAAGTCACATAGATCTCCCATTTATGCCATGTGATGAAGAGTTTATTCTTTCTTCCACCGGTGCACTAGAGCTTGACAAATTACCTAAGAGTATAGCGATAGTTGGAGGGGGCTATATCGGACTCGAATTAGGTTGTGCAATGGCCAAGTTGGGATCGGAGGTAACAGTAATTGAGGGGATGGATTCAATTCTGGCCATAATGGATAGGGAAATTAGGAGGCCTTTGGAAATTTGGCTGAAAAAGCATGGAGTTTCAGTCCACACCAAGACTCTGGCGAAGGGGTCGGAAATCAAAGGAAATGGTGCATCGAGAAAGGTAGAGCTGACCTTTGAGAAGGACGGTTCAGAGCACAAAATGAAAGTAGACAAGATTTTTGTTACCGTTGGAAGAAAGCCAAATACCAAAGGTTGGGGGCTTGAGAATACCGGAGTCAGGATGGATGGCTCTGGAAGGTTCATCAGAACTGATAGACAGTGTAGGACTTCGGTTCCAGGCGTTTTTGCCATTGGAGATGTAGCAGGAGAGCCAATGCTAGCCCACAAGGCTAGTGCGGAAGGGGAGATGGTTGCTGAGATAATTGCCGGACACAAGAGGGAATTCGATAAGGTAGCCATTCCAGCAGTAGTTTTTACTGAGCCAGAGATAGTATCGGTCGGGCTTACTCCAGAGGAGGCCGAGGAAAGAGATGAGGAGATTATTGTAGGTAAATTTCCGCTCGCAGCTAATGGAAGGGCCCTAAGTATTGAAGCCGAAAAAACGGGTGGCTTCATCCGAGTAACCGCACGAGAGTCGGACCATGTAATTCTTGGAGTTCAGGCAGTTGGTAGCCATGTCGCGGAATTGCATGCAGAATTCGTTCTAGCTTTAGAAATGGGATCTCTGCTGGAAGACGTTGCAGGAACAGTTCACGCCCACCCTACAATGTCAGAATCATTTCACGAGAGCGTACTGAAAACTCTTGGTCATGCGATACATATCAGCTGAGGTGTTTGATGACTGAAATCAGAATTCTAAGATGTGGTAAGGTCGACTACAAAGAAATGTGTGACTTGATGAAGGATTTTCAAAAACAGAGGATAGATGGAATAATTGGTGACACTATCCTTTTCGTTGAACATCCAGAAATTGTTACTATTGGTCCTAAAGCAAATAGGGACGAAATCATTGTTGATGGGTATCCCACCTGTCTTACCGACAGAGGTGGAGGGATAACTTGGCATGGACCGGGGCAATTGGTAATTTATCCGATAATTAAATGGAAACTGGCTGAACAGAGTGTAAAGGGCATCATTAGTTTGCTTGAAGATTGGGCTATCGGTGCCCTAGAAATGTGTGGAGTATTTGCTTACAAAAGCTCGGAAATGCAGGGTGCATGGGTGGATGGACACAAGATTTGTTCAATCGGACTGTCATTTTTGCACTGGGTAAGCCGTCATGGGATGTCCATAAACATAGCAACACCGGAGAATAGAGTTGAGCAGCTTGAAGGATGTGGGATTAAGGCTGGATTGCATACCAGCCTTTCCCAATTGGGTTACTCAGAAGATACTAAGGGAGTTCCAATCAATACATTGATGGTTCAGGAGAATCTAATTTCTACTTGTGAAAAATTTCTCGGAAGGAAGCCAGCCTTAGATGTAGAGTGGTCCGGAGTGATTGTTCAATGAATAGACCGGAAAAGGGGGCACTAGCCAAATATTGGTCTCTGGACCCCAACACAGTATTTCTAAACCATGGTTCTTTTGGCGCTACCCCTACTTACGTTCTTGAAGAACAAACAAAAATCAGGAGTCGCATTGAAGAAGACCCTGTAAGATTCTTCGAGAGAGATTACATGCCGATGATGAAGGAAAGCAGGGAGTATCTGTCCAGGTTCCTCAATGCTGAACTTAATGGTATGACGTTCGTAAAGAATGCCACAGAAGGAGTAAATACAGTTCTAAGAAGCATTGAATTGAAACAGGGAGACGAAATAATCGTTCCAAACCATAGCTATCAAGCATGCTGGAATGCCGTTGACTTCGTAACTGAACGTGCAGGTGCCAAGACTGTTGTTGTAGAAATCCCATTCAGGCTAGATTCCGAGGATGAAATAATCGATCTCGTCTTAGACGAGGTTACTGATAGGACTGTTCTTGCTATGATTGATACTGTAACCAGTCCAACCGGAATAAGAATGCCTTTCGAGAGGCTGGTGTCAAAGTTGCAGAATAAAGGAGTTGATGTTCTTCTGGATGCAGCTCATGGACCGGGTATGGTACCACTGGACTTATCCTCGTTGAATGTTGCATACTGTACTGGAAACTGTCACAAATGGATTTGTACACCAAAGGGTTCAGCATTCTTGCACATTAGGGAGGATAGAAAGAGCAGGATTCGTCCACTCGTTATAGGCCATGGTGCAAGTCTTGAGGGTACTATTCAGGAGAGATTCGAATTTGAGTTTGGATGGCCCGGAACTCAGGATCCATCGCCTTGGCTTTGTATCCCTAAGGCGATAGAACACATTGGGAAATTGGTAGATGGAGGATGGTCAGGAATTATGCACTTGAATAGAGATCTAGTTCTTAGGGGAAGAGAAGTGATTTGCGATGCACTAGGTACCGAGCCTCCCGTTCCAGATTCAATGGTGGCTTCAATAGCATCAGTTGAGATGCCCGAAGAGGGGGAAGTTGGTGCAATGAGTATCGAGGGAGACCCGTATCACAACTTTCTTCTTGACGAGTATGGAATACAGGTCCCAGTTTTTCCCTGGATGCATCATGGGGTACGTTACATTAGAATCTCCGCTCATCTATACAATCATTTAGATGAATATTTATTCCTCGCTGAGGCTCTGAGAAAAGACAATTGAAGGATGCAACCATTCAAGGAGGGGTGTGGTTCCCCACAAACATGCCAGAAGCTGTAGTTGCTCTAACTGGAGCATCGGGTGCAAGATATGCAGTTAGGTTGGTCGATTCACTTCTAGAACAAGATTGGAAAGTGAATCTTATAGTAACTGGTGCTGGAGCTATAAATCTAGATTTAGAGTGTGGAATTACACCTGAAGAGCTAGCTGATAGGGATGGGGTTACGCTAGAAGAAAATAGAAACCTAGCTGCAAGATCAGCTTCTGGATCTGCAAGGTTTGATGCTTACATCATTTGTCCAGCGAGCGGGACAACCATAGGGAAAATTTCTTCCGGAATAAGTGATAATCTAGCAACTAGAAGCGCTTTGGTGGCTATGAAAGAAAGGAGAAAACTGATTGTTGTACCGAGAGAAGCCCCATATTCAACACCTCACCTAAAGGCTATGGCAAATCTATCTGAGTGGGGAGTGGTGGTACTTCCAGCCAGTCCCGGATTTTATCACTCTCCGCAAAGTATTGAAGATTTAGTGGACTTTGTTGTTGCTAGGATATTGGATCAGCTGGACATAGAACATTCGCTAGGAAAGAGATGGACCGGAGAAGAAGTATAACTGACAAAATGATCCTAAGATGATTCCACTCTGGAATGGGTTCAATAGGGACTCAGAGATTCTGTGCATCATTAGCATGAGTGAATGGAGCGACAATACTGTGGAAGAGCTGAAGCAAGAGCTTCGTTCAAGGGGGATGTCGGTAAGCGGAAAGAAGGCAGACCTCGTACTCAGACTGAATGAGGCTTCGGCATCGGTGGGCGTAGTCGAGGCGGAGATCATTGGAATGACTGAGGAAAAGGCAAACAGTACTAATTCGGATAATGTTTTGTTGTTCATCAGAGAAAGAGTCAGGACTAAATTTTCTGCATCTATGATAGTTTTGATAATAATTATCGGTTTTACAGGAGGAGGATTCGTTTTGGGGCCTGATTTAGTCAAATGGATTAAGGGTGATGATGATTACCAATTGATCGACTTTGATCAGAATCAGACTAGGGCATATGCAGAAGGTCTGGTGAACTTGGGGCATCCAGAATGGGGAGGAAGACTTGCAGGAACCGCGGAAGAAGAGAATGCAGCGCAGTCTATTAAGACGAATTTCTCCAACAGTGGCATACCTTCTACGATAGAAGAATTCGAGATTCCTATCTATTACATGGGGAATCAGTTTGACTTGATGATTTGTCAGCCGGGCAACATTGGAGAACTACTTGGCGGCCCGTCACCCTGCTCTACGGCGGATTTGAATAGGCAAGAGACTGATTTTGTTCATACTGTAGATTTCGTAGTTCAAGGTTATAGCGGAAGTGTCAATATCCCTGCGAGTAGTAATACCCAGGTTGTCGACCTAGGGATTGGAAATGAGTCAGAAAACTGGGGTTCGGCATCCAATGGCGTTGGGATAGTGTGGCTATTGGATGGGGAGGAAGGAGAGCCGGGCACGGAGAGCAATACTGTTTTGATGAAGAGGGCTCAAGAAAATAGTCTTAGGGGTTTGATTACAATTAATTCTAGGCAGAATTGTGATGATCTAGTTTCGGGTGATTGCGTGCCTTATTCAAAGTCTCTAGATATCACAGAATTTGAAGAGAAGCCCTACAATATCGGTTTTGTCATGGTTTCAAGGAGCGTAGGTGAATCGATTCTGGAAGAGGTGGTTAATGGTGCTGGAATGCTACAATTTCAAGTTGATGTTGACAATCAAGATGAAGGTCAAATCCATGTGGTGTGCGGAATTATTCAAGGAGAGACTGATGAATTGATAGTCATAGGGGCTCATCATGATACCGTGTATAACGGACAAGGAGCGGTGGACAATACTGCTGGCACAGCCACAGTACAGGAAATAGCACGTCAGATTGCATTATTCGAATCTGAGTTTGGACCTCCTAAAATGACGATATATTTCTGTACCTGGGGGGGTGAAGAAGGGGGGCTATGGGGATCAAAGGAGTGGGTAGATAAGCATAGAGAAAACTTAGAGGAAAATCTCAGGTTATACATCAACCTAGATATGAATCATGTTGATGCAGAGAGGAATGACGGAGTAACTCTTCAGGGAAACAGCTTGACGGATGTTAGACACATCAAAGGCTTAGTTGAAGAGTTCTCCATAACTCATCCAGGGCTTTATGAAAAGTATAGCATCACTGTAAGGGAGCTGGAGTCCGAGCAGATGCCAGACAATTCCGATCATGCTCCGTTCGTATTCGAAATACATCAAGATGAGGATGAGTTTGGACTTGCTATGCTATGCTATGGTTCTGGCTCTTCCGAATATCATACCTACTTGGATAATATGGAAAGGTTCAACGAAGAAAGCTTGGCCGTATCTGGGATATTATACGGTTCCCTAGCTCGGCACCTGGCTTGGAGCTAGGCAGCCTCGCATTGGGAGACTACTTCGTCGTAATCTGGCTCTATCCCTGGATTGTCAGCGATCCAACGATACTGGACTATCCCCTGAGAATCGATAATGATAACAGCACGATTTGCACTAACATAGCCCTCGAGACCTCCGAGACCAACAAATTTAGCGTCGTATAACTCCACCACCTCTCTATCAAGATCGGATAGTAACTCGAAATCTAAATTGTATCTTCTCGCAAATTCTGCATTTGCCCATGGAGAATCTACGCTGATTCCAAATACAATAGCATTGCAATCGCTCAGATTGGCGAGTTTTTCTTGAAATGCACACATCTCTTGGTCGCAGACACCGGTGAATGCTCCGGGATAGAATGCTAAAACTACAGTCTTTCCGTAATAATCTGACAGTGTTACTGCTTCTTTGGTGACATTCTTCAGTGTAAAATCGGGAGCCTTGTCTCCTACTTTGACCATGAAGCGTGCGAGAGGTGGTATATTTTGAACATGCCTAGATTTACATCCTCTCTGGGACATCGATTCCCATAATCCCTAACCCTAGCTGCAGCTCTCTTGCTGTTAGATCACATAGGGCAAGTCTTCTTTTGGCAATGGCATCTCTCTTCTCAGTGAGTATGCTACAATTTTCATAAAATGAAGCGAAGGAAGACGCTATGGAATGAAGATGTTTGCATAACTTATGTGGACTGAAAGTGATGACTGAGTCATCCAAAATCGAAGGAAATTTAACGAGTCGGCGTGAAAGTGTCAACTCTTCTTTGGTTAGTGGGGGCACTTCTTCTTCTGTCGAAAATCCGAAGTTTTTCGTTAGAGATTCCCTCTCACTCCCCCATTTTCTGAAAATACTGCATATTCTTGCATGAGCGTATTGGAGATATGGGGCGGTGTTTCCTTCGAAAGATAGCATTCTCTCCCAATCGAAAACGTAATCCTTGGTCCTCTCAGTACTTAGATCTGCATACTTTACTGCACCAATCCCCACAGCTCGTGCGACATCATCCTTCTCCTTTCCTTGTAGGTCGGGGTTCTTGTCGTCGATTGTCTGCTTCGCTCGTCTAATTGCTTCTTCTAGAAGATCATGGAGCTTAATCACCTCCCCCTCCCTACTCTTCAAAACCTTACCGTCAGTATCCAAAACCGATCCGAAGTTTACGTGTACAGCTTGGTGCTTATGACTCATAAAACCAGCTTTCTTTGCTACTTGGAAAACCATCTCGAAGTGCTGTTTCTGGGGAGTTCCGACGACATAAAGGAATCCATTGCATCCGAGCCTCTCCACCCTATCTATAATACAAGCCAAATCGGAGGTACTGTAGTTATATCCGCCATCGGCCTTCCTAATTATCATTGGAAGAGGTTCACCATCTCTATTGACCCACCCTCCTGGGAACACGACTTCTGCTCCTTCGCTCTCCTCAAGAATTCCCGAGTTTCTGAGCCTTTCAACTACCTCTGGTAGAAGATCTTGATAGTTTGACTCACCCATTATGTCTTCGTCAGTTAGTAATACGCCGAGCATCGAGTAAACTTCGTTAAAATATCTCATAGACTCGTCTACTAGAATTCGCCATAGCCTCAGAGTCTCTTCATCGCCTCCTTGAAGAAGTACTACACGACTCCTTGAACGGTTGGCAAAATCTCTATCCGACACGAACTTAGATCTAGCTTGCTTGTAGAATGAGTCCAGATCCCCCACTCCTAGTTCAGTTGCGGCTCTATCTTCGCCTAAATCAAGAAGATGCTCGATTAACATGCCGAATGGAGTTCCCCAATCTCCAATATGATTCTCACGAATAGCCTTATGCCCCTTGAATTCTAACATCCTAACTATCGAGTCCCCTATGACTGTGGATCGGAGATGTCCCACATGCATCTCCTTTGCGACATTTGGAGCCGAGTAGTCTACGGCGAAGGTTTTCTCCTCATCGATGCCGACGCCCAAACGTGGATCTAGCAGTAGCTCAGAAATTCGTCTAAATAGCCAAGTTGGCTTAGCACTAATGTTAACAAAGCCACTTATCGAAGAAACTGAAGCGAATGATTGTAAATCGGCATAAACAAGTTCGGAAATCTGTTTCGCTATTTCCTGGGGGGGCTTTCTAAGAATTCCAGCTAGTGAGTGACAGGGAAGTGCTACATCCCCATGATCCTCCACGGTTGCCTTACCAAAAAGAGGAATCCATGAGTCGTCTGGAACATCTAGCTTTTTCATAGCCTTGGAGAATATAGGTTTCAAATCATCAATCAGTTCCCTAATCCTAATCACCTCATGAAATTGGATACCGCAATAGAGCTGCAATTCCCCCAAATGCAGAACTGAGGGTTGCTCCTTCCTCGGTATCCAGAGAAATGAGTCTTACTTGTGCGGATGTATGTCCCGCCAATAATGACAAGTTATCTATGAGATCCATTGACTTTTCTTCGTCTTCGTAGACCTGGTTAGAATCACAACTAGGGCATTTACCATTTTCTACGTTCTTGAGCTTAGTTCTCTCCCACGCTTCCTTACAATCCTTACAATAAAACGAGACCCTTCTATGGTTTAGAGATTCGGATAGGAGAAGTGTTGAGACAGCTCCCTGTTCCAAGGCTGAACGAATCATAAGCTCCCCATAGGTTGCTTTGGGATTTGATTTCATCACTTCCTGGAGGAAATGGTCGACTAGTGTTCTTTCCACGTCAAGTTCTATCTGATCCATTGTTGAACCTGCTCTCTGGATTAACTCTCTTAGGCCACTCTCGTTTGAATAGCCGACATCAAAATAAGGCTCAGCTATCAATTTCTTAATTTCGTGATGGAAGTAATCGTTCTTTACAACGAAGTCCTTAGTGGCTCCCGGACCTCCAATGATAATTCCCTTCAAATCTTTTATCAGCGGTAGCCAATAGTTTGAGGCCCTCTCTGAGGCTTTTTTGAAGAAGTTGTGAGCGGCTTCCTCAATCAGTCTTTCAAACCGCTGAGCAGATTGGCCACCCCTACCATGCTTTGAGGGAACTAAGGATGTAATGTGCTCCTGGCAGTGAAGCCTCTTTCCAGAAGCAAGACCATATGCGGCTTCGGATCTATCGATAACAAATAACCCGTACGAGGTTCTATCTATCATCATCTCTTCCAGCTGACTGATCTCAAAGGTTGAGTCACACCTGTATCTGAATGAGGAGAAAGGCTCAGGCGGATCATCAATGACGGTAGAAATCAATCTAGTCTTGTTATTTCCCACGATAACGTGACCTACAAAAATTGCAATCCCGCCTTCCCCTGGAGTCTTGTATCTATTGAGTGAAGAGATTGCTGATTCAATAGCATCCGATACATGCTTTCTTGTCGACTTTGACTTGATATTTGCTGCTTGTCCGGACTCTTGTGCTAGTTGGTGCCTCACATCGCTAATCATCCTATCTGGAGGGATGACAACTGAAACTAACTCGGTCCCCATTCCTTTCATTTCTGATAGTTCTCTTATGGCCTTCTTTAGTCGCAGCCTTCGCTGCTGCTGTGCGAGTTCGTCTGAAATGCCGCTCCCTCCGTGAAATGGCACCATAGGCGGCATTTCAACCCTTCAGCTCCAATGAAGCATACTGATTGAAAGGCAGGGTGCCTACCTGAGAACGATGGTGACGCTGGTAGTTGCTCTAGGGGGTAGCCTTCTCCGCCCTGAGGTCGAGGATCGTAATGAGTGGCTAATCAATATGGTTTCAATCATAAAATCAAGAGTCATGGCAGGAGATAGAATAGGACTAGTTCTGGGTGGAGGGGCACCAGCTAGAGAAGGAATTGCTCTAGCCAAGTCAGCTATTGACGAACTGGCAAAGCTCGACAGAGTGGGGATTGCTGCTACACGTCTTAATGCCACGATTTTCAGAGAGGCACTCTCATCCCAGGGAATATCAATTTCTAAATTAATTCCTGAAACCATAGATAGAGCCGTTTTAGAGCTTGAAAAATATGGATTGGTAGTTATGGGCGGTACAGAACCTGGCCATACTACGGATACGGTTGCAATTAGTCTTGCAATAGAGGCTGGGGCGAGAAAGTGCATTATAGCAACTAATGTTTCCAAGGTTTTTGCTGAGGATCCCAAGGAAAATCCCGATTCTGAATCATTCGATAGGTTAACATTGACGGAACTGCAGAATATAGTGGGCGAGCCAGAGCACTCAGGAGCAGGCAAATCTCAGGTAGTAGACCCGATTGGAGTAGATAAGGCGTTAAGGCATAATATCGATCTAGACATTCTTGATGGGAGAGATACAGATAAAATCCGTAAATCTCTACAAGGAGAGGAGTTTGATGGAACTATGGTGAGGGGGGAATGAGTAGTCGGAAGGAAACTATCCTCAAGGCAGCCAAGAGGACAGCGAAGCAGGCACATGCTGCTGCTTCTAGGAAGGTACAGAAATCAAGAGTTTCTACTAGCGTTGATCCTCATCGGCATTGTTCGGTATGTTGGAAGCCAATTCCTCTGGACAGTGAGCCAGCAATTTGTTCAAGTGTAGAGTGCTCAAATATGTTTGAAAGAAGAGAAAAGTCGAGACGGAGATTTACATTCGTAATGTATTTGGGAATCGCGATTTTTGTGGGACTTCTTGGAATTCAAATTTTCATAGGGGCGACCAGTTAATTGGGAAAGGGATAATGAAATGATGGTGAGGATTCTGTCAATTCTTCCGGGAATAATAGGAATATTGTGTGCATTGATAGTTATTCTGAGCCTGATAGGTTTTGAACCAGATGAAACTGGGAGCGAGGCACCAATAGTCCCTTGCGCAGATGACGACGTAGGATGTAATGTGGGAATGACGTCAGACGACATGAGTGTTCCTTCGGCATTTATGCTTCTTGATATTAAATTAGAGGTGGAATGGAATGAACCTGATAGGGGATGGATTGGGGTCGTGGAATCTGAAGCAGCCCGGGATTGCCCGCCGGATTCAAATGGACTCACTGCATGTACTGCAGAAGATATCAAGGATTTCTTGGTCGCTGGGGGGCCTGAATCAGGTGGATCAATGGAATTTAGAATAGATCCCGGTAGCTATAGATTCGTTGCGGGTGGACATGATGGTGCTGGACTTGATTCTATGCTGATTGAGGTAAAAACTAGCATTCATCTTAGTAATTTCGTTGAGTTTACATTGGGAGCTATAGCAATATTACTGCTTGCTGGAGCGGGAGAAATGGCCTTCCCAATAAGAAATATCTTTGGGAGATTTAGAGATTAGTAATCTTGGTTCAGCATCGTTGAATAACCCCTCCCCCCTGCAATAGATATGCAGGTTACGAAGTGCCCAAACTGTGGTTCTGAGATTGAGGCTACGGGACTAACTGCATCTTATGGTGGATATGACTTCTATTGTGTAATCTGTGGGCATACATGGCATGTCTGATTGACTATGTTTTTTGTCCATCTTCTCTTGGCCAATTTTCAGGAAGAGAAAGTGGGTCTTCAACAACATCGGCGCCTATAATTTCAATCAGTGATTCCTTCATCTTCTCTAGTCCATCCCCGGTTATCGAGCTTATTCTAAAATCTTCTTTCCCGGAGGATTTCTCAATTATGTCTGACTTAGTCTCTGCAACAAATACTAATCTCCCAGGTAAGAGTTCACGGACCTCTTGGAGTAGATTCTCCTGCTCGGATAAAGGGGTCATTGATTGTTCTGACCTATCAATAAGGAAAAGGAGGACATCACCTAGATGTTCCAGGGCTGCAATAGCTTGCATCTCGATCTGGTTCCTATCATCCATTGGACGATCCAAGAGACCAGGTGTATCCACCATCTGGTATACCCTTCTACGATGGATGAAATGACCGAGGTGAAGTTGCTTGGTGGTGAATGGATAGGATGCTACTTGGGGCTCTCCTGTTGATAGAGCACTGATAAGGGCAGATTTACCAACATTAGGGGAGCCGGCTACTACTATGCAAGGCTCAAATGAGTCTATAGAGGGTAGTTTCCTCATAACATCTCTCGCTTCTCCAAGCCACAAAATCTGAGGAGATATTTGATCGATGACTGATGACACTCTCCCATATGCATGACGTCTTGCCTTGTGGAAACCATCTATATCCCTGAGTCGCAGAATCTTTGCTTGGGCCTCTCCTGAGATACGTTGGGATCTCTCCGCTGCCCATTGTAGGGCGCCTAGATTTCTTTTGTAATCGTCACATCCAACTGCTGCATCAACTAGAGCTCGATCAAATTCCGAAAGGGCGTTCAAACTAGGCCATCTATCGACGTAAGAATTGAGGGTTTTGGTAACAATATCACAAGCGGACTGCACCATCCTATTCATCTGTTTACGAACTCTATGATATTTGTCCGGATCCTCGACCAAATCCGCTTGACTGCTTGCTCTTCCGAATGCCTTGTCCAGAATCTCTTGGGGATAGAGAACTGTCGGTATTGATCTCCACTCAACTGACACCATACAATTTCGCCCCATCACGTCCCGAACGACATTGCACTTCAAGCATTAGCAATTCAAGTATGGAAAAACTACATCTCTTACCCGTTTGTTTTTTTATGAAAACATAATCGAAGGCACATGTCAGGAGGTAGTGAAGGGATGAAAGTTGATGATTTGCCTGCCTGGGCTAGAAGATTCTACGAAGAATATGGCTCCCCCGATCTTAGTGATCTTGGAGATATTTTTCATGGGCCATTGATGGAAAGGAAATACGGATTAAGGAGAGACGATTTGGTTGAGGTACTAATGGATAGAAGGATGCTCCCTGAGGATAGAGATCCTTGGTTAAGGGGTATGATGATAGGCGGTAGGAGCTCTTCCATAGACCTACTCGATGAAAATGGAGAGTTCAGAACCATATCTAGAGATGTCATAGTTGAGGTTAGGTTAATTTCACATCTGAGAAGGACTTACATAGAAGATAAAGAGCTGATTAAATTTGAAAAGGACGATATGAAGAGGAGGTCGGAAGTGCTCGAACTAGCTGAAAAGAATAGTGATGGGGAGAGCAATCTCTGGGGGTGAAATATGGATAATCTATCAGCAAAGGACTGTATACCCTGCCAAGGAGGAGTTCCTCCCTTGAGTGAAGAGGAAAGTGCAGCATTTCTAGCACAGGTTAATTCTGATTGGAGTGTTATTGATAATCATCACCTAATCAGAACATGGGAGTTTCCTGACTTTTCTACCTCGCTCGATTTTACAAATCAGTTAGGGGCAATTTGTGAGGAACAGGGGCATCATGCGGATTTTCAACTCAGTTGGGGAAAGGTTGTAGCCATAATTTTCACCCACAAGATCGACGCTCTTACCGAATCAGACTTTGTCCTAGCTTCCAAATTTGATCAGATTTAGCTTCGGTGACCTAATGGAAGAGTTCCAGGAAGTTTTGACTTCTAGAAGAACAATATACAGATTCAAAGACGATGCTATAGGCCGAACCGAGCTAGAGAAATCCTTCATGGCTGCCAGAAACGCACCTTGTCACAAACATACTAATCCATGGAGATTCTATGTATTGGGGCCTGAAGCAAGAAGGATGATGGTTCCGGAAATCGAAAGATTATCCACCGAGAAGGCAAAAAATTCTGGAAGTGATGACTTGAGTAAAGTAATTGAAAGGGCTGTAAGAAAAATTTTACAACCCCCTGTTCTAATCTGTGTAACTAGTTTGAAAAGTCCGGATGATTCATTTAAGGAGGAAGAAGATTATGCTGCCACTGTTTGTGCTACACACAATATGGTCCTCTCATTATGGGCACAGGGTATTGGTTGCCAATGGAGTACTGGATCGATCACTCGGTCTAATTCTGCTTACTCTGCGATTGGCGTCTCCAGAGATGAAGAGAGGATTATTGGATTCGTCAAAGCTGGTTATCCAGAAGAAGTTCCTCGGAGAGAAAAGAAGGATTTAGTTGAGATAAGGAGTTATCTAGATTAGTTCAGAAATTATAATTTTAGTCCGGGTGATGTGATGAGGAAGATTGTTTACCCGAAAGCAGGTGGAGTAGAGACGATTCAGATTATCGAAGTTGAAGACCCTATCCCAAAATCATCTGAAGTCCGGGTTAGAGTCCATAGAGCTGGCATAAACTTCGCAGAGCTAATGATGCGCCAAGGCATTTATGGATCTGGTCCCGATTTTCCATTCACTCCTGGATATGAGTGCTCCGGCGAGATTGATAGCATTGGCAGTGACGTAACTGGCTTTCAGATTGGAGACAGAGTGATAGCAATGACTGGTTTTGGGGGATATGCAGAAAAGGTCTGTCTGAATTACAAAAGAGTGGTGGCCCTACCAATATCGGTAACTTTTGATCAAGCTGCGGCGATTCCTGTCACATATGGGACTGCTTTCCACATGCTTGTCCACCTTGGAAGATTCTCAAAGGGGGAGACTGTCCTAGTCCACCACGCAGCGGGTGGCGTTGGGACTGCAGTTGCTCAGATATGTCAGTCATTGGGGGCATCCAAAGTTATTGGGACTGCTTCCGAAGGAAAGAGAGATTTTGTAGAATCTTTGGGAATGAAATTTGTAGACAGTTCGACCGGAGATTTTGTCAAGATATGTAAAGGACTAACCGACGGTAAAGGGGTCCATCATGCAATAGATCCTGTCGGTGGAAGCCACCTTATGAAATCATATAAATCACTTAGAAAGGGAGGAAAATTGTACTATTTCGGAGCTTCTGCAGCAGTTAAGGGCAATAGAAGATCGAGGTTAGCAGAGCTAAGAATGTGGCTGGGAATGCCACGTTTCGACCCACTAAGGTTGATGAGTTCTAACAAAGCGGTTTTTGGGGTCCATATGGGTCTGTTAGAAGACTCGTCCATTTTTGAGGGTCATCTTACTTCAATTAACAATATGCTGCTCGAAGGGAGTGTGGAACCAATTATTGATTCGATTTGGAGATTTGAGCGGGTCGCAGAAGCGCAGATGCATATCCATGACAGGAAAAACAAAGGCAAGGTACTTCTGGATTTTTCTCCTAAATAATCAGAGTCTTACTGGCCTAGTAGCTCCGCAAGCTTGACATTTTAGAAGAGTAGTACGGTCTTCTCTTAAAAATCTGGTATCTGGAGCCTTACATTCTGCACATAGAATATATGTCTTTACGTATGACACAATCTTCTCCTTGATTCTCTTGGGGGGAACCTTACCCTTTAGCATGATTCGAAATTGCTCAATTGACCCAGATGTCCCTAGCTCATTTAGAAGATACTGAAAAACATGATTCGCATCGCGATCCATGGCATCCACTATCTCTGAAAAATTTCTAAGAATAGTTTGACTTCCTTCGATGAGTATATCTGGGGTCGGCATTGTCCATCTTGAACGCTCACTGATATCCTTAGGTATACGCTCTCTAGCCCTATCTAGTAGAGACTCATATTCGCGGTTAGTCACATGCACCCGACAATAGTGGCCCTTTTCACCTCACCGGGAGTATGGAGAATCGTCAAGGACCTATTCGCCCCCCCCTGAAGTATGAGTAAGCGAGTTTCAGTTAAGTTTGCTAGAACTGATCTAAATGCCAAAATTCCCACAAAGGGAAGTGAATTTGCTGCAGGGTGGGACATATATTCATTAGAAGATACTGAGGTAAAATTTCGTTCTAGTGTTAAATTGAGGACTGGTTTACATGTCGCAATTCCTGAGGGTTTTGAAGGACAGGTGAGAGCAAGATCTTCATTGGGGTCCAAGGGACTTATCCTCCCTCACAGCATTGGGACTATAGATTCGGATTATAGGGGAGAGTTGTTCATCCTAATGACTTGGATTGGTGAAGGAGGGTCATATCTGGTAAAGTCTGGTGAAAGAATTGCACAGTTAGTTATCGCACCAATTCCAAATGTTAATTTCTCTGAGGTTAAAATTGATGATCTTGGTAAAACTGAGAGAGGAGAAGGTGGATTCGGGAGTACAGGAAGATTCTAACTGTAGACAAAACGTATCAATACATAGATCCCCCCCGGTGGATTCATATCGCCGGAACTCCAGCGGTAGTTAATGCACCTCAGTGTTGATGAACTACGGGAAAAGGTGGAGGAGTTCAGATCAAGCGGGCTCAACACTCAGCAAATAGCTGACGAGCTATCATTATCTCAGACTACTGTGCAATGGCTTTCTGCGAGTGACTTTGAGGTCGATGAAAAGCCCGTAGATGTCAAAGTGGGGTGGAGATCAATAGCAGTCAAAGGAGATAGAATTGAAGCTATATCTTATGTTTTTTGTGATATAATTGAAGAAATGGTTGGTGAGGAAATTGATACTATCGTGGGTGTAAGCATCAATGGAATAGCTTTCGCTCAGGCAGTTTCTTCCATATTAGATTTGGAGCTTTCAGTAGTAAGAAGCATCAATGAAGATGTCAGTGGCCATCTTTCCCAAGTATATGCTGGAGTAGAAGGAAAAAGAGTAGTAATCATTGATGATGTATACTCGTCTGGCAAAACTATGAAGAAGATATCTGGAGATCTAACTAAAGCAGGAGCCGAGGTTAAACTATGCATGGTTCTGGTGAATAAGTCTTGGGATGATGATGTGGGAGGGTTTCCGCTCCGGGCACTTGTTAGGGCGGCTACCGTCTGAGGTGGCATATGCACTGGGCGGATTACACCGCACAAAGGCTCAAGGAGCGTGGGGTAAATCAGGTCTCCGCATCGGGGATCACTCCGTCTGGAGAATTCCACATAGGCCACCTCAGGGAAATACTCTCTGCTGAGATGATTCATAGGGCATGCTTAGATGCCGGAATGAGCTCAAAATATATTTTCATCGTAGATTCTATGGATCCATTGAGAAGGGTGTACGACTTCCTTTCACCTGAATACGAGGAGTATATTGGATTCCCGCTGGCAACCATACCTGCACCAGACACTGAGGGGAAGCCTAGTGACACTAGTATTTCTTATGCTGAATATTTCCTCAATCCTTTCCTGGAAGCTCTGGAACAGATCGGAGTAAAACCGGAAGTAGTGATGAATCACGAGAGTTACGAGGCGGGTGAATTCGCAGAATTTATTGACTCGGCCATTAATAATAAAGAGGAAATTAGGAGTACTATTCAAGAAATCTCAGGCAGAGAACTGCCGAAAGAATGGTTTCCTTACAGCCCAATTGGATCTGATGGGAGTTTAGATGGAGTCATAGTTACAGGGTATGAGAAACCATACGTATTCTGGACGGACTCACATGGCGTGGAGGGCAGGTCGGATATCAGAAAGGGAGAGGGGAAGATGCCCTGGAGAATTGACTGGGCGGCAAGGTGGATTATTCATGGCATAACCTGTGAACCTGCGGGAAAAGATCACGGAGCTTCAGGGGGTAGTTATGACACTGGCATCCCGATTTGCAAAATTCTTGGAGGCAACCCTCCGGATAAGATAGTCTACGAGTGGATTCAATTGAAGGGAATTGGGCCTATGTCTAGCTCTTCGGGAGTGACTATAGGTCCTATGGAAGCACTTACTTTAGTTCCTCCCGAGATTCTTAGATACATAATCGCTAGAAGTAAGATTAATCGGCATATAGAGTTCGATACTGGTAATTCTCTGTTCCAAACAGCGGATGAATACGAGAGGCTTGTATCAGCATCCTCTCCAGATTTAGAAGGAATGAACAAACGACAGCTTGTCGCACAACAGACTCAGGCCGGTGCGATTAGATTGAGTCAGGTGAAAACTGACTCAGATCCTAGAGAATCGATAGGAGGGGTGACCTTCAGGCATCTATCTATGCTAGCACAAATCAAGTCATCTGATGATGATGTCTGGACCTCTCTGAATAGATCTGGCCACATCAAAGGAAATCCTGGAGCTGCACTAAAAATCAGACTCTCCAGAATGCGAACTTGGATAAATGGGCCCCACTTCCCTGAAGAGTCGCGCATATATATTCAAAGCGAGATTAGCAATGAAACAAAATCTTTGATTGGGAGATTGGGAGTTTTGTTTCTAACTAATCTCTCCTCGCTTCTTTCTGACTGTGAGTGGAACGAAGAAGAGATATCTACAGCTATTTCCCAAGCTTGCGACAATACTGGGATTGAAAGAAAAGAAGGTTATTCGGCTGTTTATTTGGCTATGATTGGCAGGACTCACGGTCCGAAGGCATCCGCGCTACTTTTCGAAATGGAGAGGAGTACTGTAATTTCTCTTTTTGATAGTAGATAGTGAAAGAAAAATATCAAATTGAGATATGTTTGCCCGTGACCATGGCAGTTTACGAATTACTGATTAGGGCAATAGAAGAAAAGGACGCAAAACACTACATAGAGGCTCTGCACGATGATTTTCAATTCGTCAGACATCAGACTGGAACTTCAATGGACAAAACCCAGGTTAGTGAGATGTTGACCCATATGATGGCTAACCCTGACGTTGTGATAAATAATCCCAGATGCATTTACGAGAATGAAGAGATTCTAGTTGAACACTCAGTGATGGATTTTCCAGATGGTTCTAGGGAAGCTGTCATGTCTGTACACTCTATACAGGATGGTATGATTATTCGTACTGAAACTGGTGCTACCCTAATTAAGTGACTTTATTTCAAGTAGTCTAGGCTCAGGGACACCAAGTAAAGCCTCCTTGACGGCCTCAACTTCCATTCTTGCGCCGGCCATTGTTGTAACGAATGGAATATTAAGTTCGACCGCTAGACGCCTCATCATGTTTCCATCTAGTACTGCCCCCCCTGTCGATCTTGGAGTATTTACGACCAGTTGTATCTTACCTTGACGCATCAGATCAAGAGCATCTGGGGATCGTCCTTCGGCTATCCTATAACACGTTTCAACATCGAGATTTCCCGCTGATCTCAAAACTCTTGATGTTCCCCTAGTAGCATAGATTGTGAAGCCCATTTTTTGTAGACTCTCAGCTAGTGGTATCATGGAATACTTGTCCTCGTCCTTGACTGTGATGTATACGCCCCCGGTAGTTGGAACTGGAATTTCTGTAGCAAGTCTGGCCTTCAGATATGCTGCTGAAGCCCTAGAGTGCGAGCCCATGACTTCCCCTGTGGATTTCATCTCAGGACCAGGAGCTGGATCTAAACCTCTCAGTTTGATAAAGGGAAAGACTGGCGCTTTAACACAGACAGCGTCAGTTTGTGGCTCGGGAATATCTAGATCACAGAGTCTTTCCCCAAGAGCGACTCTAGCAGCTATCCTAGCAAGAGGTATACCAGTTGATTTAGCGACAAATGGGAATGTACGAGAGCCCCGAGGATTAACCTCAAGGACATATAGAAGCTCATCATGTATAGCGAACTGGATGTTGTAGCAACCCCTTACTCCCAACTCCAAGCCAATAACACGAGTCCACTCTTTAACCTGTACGAGAGTTTCATTTGGAACATTCTGCGGAGGTATAAAGCAAGTTGAGTCACCGGAATGAATGCCTGCCTCCTCTAAATGCTCCATAATTGCTCCGATGAGTACATCCTCCCCATCGCATACTGCATCAACGTCTAGCTCCATCGCATTTCCAAGATACTTGTCTATGAGGAGTGGCCTATCTGAAGAGAGGTAAGCATCCCTCATGTAAGACTCTAGCTGCTTGTAATTGGCTAATATCTCCATCCCTCTACCCCCCAATACGTATGAAGGTCTGACCAAAACTGGGTATCCTATCTCATTTGCTGCATGTCTGACTCCGTCTGGCGTAGTTGCAGTCGCTCCTTCTGGCATTCTCAGACCACATCTCAAGGCGAACTCTTCGAACCGCTCACGGTCACTCGCTTCGTCTACTGATTCCGGAGAGGTTCCTTCCATGTTCAGGTTAAGACCCATTGAGGATAGATGTGGTATCTCGTTAGCCAATGGAAGTGCTAAATTTATTGCTGTTTGGCCTCCGAATTGCAGAAGAATCCCATTGGCATCCTCTCTTAGGAGAATCTCGGAAACTGCCTCCAATGTAAGTGGATCAAAGTAAAGACGATCGCTAGTATCGAAATCTGTTGAAACTGTCTCGGGATTATTATTGATTATTATCGCCTCGTGTCCTAAGTCCTGAATAGCACCTGCAGCATGAACGCACCCGTAATCGAACTCTATGCCTTGGCCTATTCTTATGGGTCCCGATCCAACAACTGCTATTCTCTGCTTTGATGTTGAAAGCCCGGGGACATAGTCCACACCTAGATCAGCTGAGCCCCCCTCATATGTCGAATAGTAGTAGGGAGTGACAGCGGCGAATTCAGCTGCACAAGAGTCGACCATTCGATATCTTGGATGGATTCGTAGCTCATGTCTTCGTGTCCTTACAGATATTTCATTCTGACCCACTGGAAGATTTTTGAAGCCTGAGTCTGGGAATCCACAAAGAGCATCTGCAATATGAAGATCGGTAAATCCTGCACCTTTCCAAGACCGCATCTCCGACTCAGGAATTCCGGAAGGCTTCATTCCTATCTCTCCAGCTGCTCTAATTTCGGTTTCTATTGCGGCAATTTTCTCGAAACGCCGTAGAAACCAACGGGTTATTCCACCGGTCAAATCCCTAACATCCTCTATTGAATATCCTCTTCTAAATGCCTCCATAAGTGCTCCTAATCTTCTATCAGTAGGGACACGCAGCCAATCTTCATGCAGAGCGGCGGGAAGTCTCTCGGAGGCCCTCTCGTCCATTGTCTCTCCATCTGAAGCGTCGGACATCGTCAGCGGTCTAGGATGTGGTTTACCATACTCCAAACTCGCCCAAGCCTTCAGACATGCCTCCTCGAAGGAGCGTCCGATTGCCATAACCTCCCCAGTAGACTTCATAGAAGTGCCAATCTTTCTATCTGCAGTACGAAACTTGTCGAAAGGCCATCTGGGAATCTTTACCACACAATAGTCTAGAGTTGGTTCGAAAGCTGCTGTTGTTCCTTCTCCTGTAATTGGGTTTGGAAGCTCATCCAGAGTATAACCAACTGCAATCAGAGCAGCCATCCTAGCAATAGGATAACCAGTGGCTTTTGAGGCTAATGCAGAAGAGCGAGAAACTCGAGGATTGACCTCAATTACCCTGTATTCGCCGGTTGACTGCTCAACTGCAAATTGTACATTGCACCCTCCTTTGATATTGAGTCTTCTGATGAGCTTCAGCGCAGCGTCTCTGAGCCCCTGATGGTCGCTATCGGACAACGTCTGCTGGGGTGCTACAACGATTGACTCTCCAGTATGGACTCCCATGGGGTCAATATTCTCCATGGTACATACGATGATGGCATTATCAGAACCATCTCTCATTACTTCATACTCATGCTCTTGCCATCCAAGGATACTCTCTTCTACTAGAACCTGACCTATTGCAGAATGAAGAATTCCTTGGCTTGCTATCTCCACAAGTTCCCCCATATTGAATGCAGTACCGCCACCTAGACCCCCAAGAGTGAAGGCTGGTCTTATTAGTAAGGGGAAGGAGCCGAGTACCTCTGCTGCATTTATCACAGCCTCGATTGAGTCGCAAGCCATTGCCTTGCAGACTGGAAGGTCGATTTCCTCGCAGACCTTCTTGAATAAATCCCTATCCTCAGCTTCATCTATTGCAGCCAGGTTGCAACCAATAAGCTCGACCCCTAACTCATCTAGTGAGCCGTCCTTCGCAAGGGCTGATGCTATATTCAAAGCGGTTTGACCTCCCATTCCAGCTAAAAGAGCGTCGGGCTTCTCTGACTCCATTATCTTCTTTACGACCTCAGGAAGCAGTGGTTCGATGTATATTCTGTCAGCCATCTCCGGATCATTCTGAATTGTAGCAGGATTAGAATTTACAAGAATTACCTCATATCCATCGGAGCGGAGCGCACGGCAAGCCTGCGAACCTGAGAAATCGAACTCTGCAGCCTGGCCGATTCTTATTGGGCCACTTCCAAGGATCATGATCCTGTTCAAATCATCGCGGCGAGGCATCAGGAACCGCCATCCTTGCTCAATAATTGACTCTCCGCCCTACTCAAGTGATCAGAGACAATGTTCTGGAATCTATCGAACAGCGGAGAGGCATCATGAGGACCGGGGCTTGCCTCGGGATGGAATTGGATTGTGAAAGCTGGTTTGTCTAAAACATCAAGCCCCTCGACTGTGCCGTCATTAGAATTTACATGCCTGACTCTGAACTCCGCACCGAGAATATTCTCTGTTGATTCTGAACATACGCCGCTAGGATGGGGAGCAAGCATACCCTGCACTGGGTCTTCCACAGCAAAACCATGATTCTGGCTGGTAATATGGACCCTTCCGGTCTCAAGATCCATTACAGGTTGATTGGATCCTCGGTGCCCATATCTTAGCTTGTATGTCCTTAGTCCTGCAGCTAAACCCATCAGTTGATGACCAAGACAAATTCCCATAACAGGCATCCCAAGGCGTACAGCTTCTGCTAGGGTTTTTCTTGCATCAGTTGCAGCTCCTTGATGAGCGGGGTCACCAGGGCCATTAGATGCGAATAATGCGTCGGGATTCCAGTCCCTAATTATCTCTTCAAGAGTCATTGTTGCCGGACACCAAACAACTTCGAATCTAGAACAAAGCTCCCTGAGGATGTTGTACTTGACCCCACAATCTATCGCAGCCAGACGCGGAAGAGGCCGACCGTCTCCATCCAAAGCCCCTTGGTTTAGTATTCTAGGCTTATCACATGTTACCTTTGCAACTAGGTCGTCGGAATCTGGGGGAGTCATTTCCTTCAGTATGACCTCCATCTCTTCGACCCTCTCGGCCGGACCAAATACACATAGAACTGTTCCATGTTCCCTTACCCTTCTTGTGAGGGCCCTAGTATCGATTCCCTCTATTCCAGGGATGTTGTGAGCGACCAAGAGATCGTGTACGCTGCCTATAGAATTTCTATGATCAGGGGACGTCATGTGCTGCCTGCACACTACTCCCCTAGGATGTACTGAGGATGATTCTGAAACTCCTGGGTGGATGCCATAGTTTCCCAAAAGAGGATATGTGAATGTGAGAACCTGCCCTGCAAAGGAGGGATCGGTTAGACTCTCCTGATATCCACACATTCCTGTGGTGAAAACAAGTTCTCCTTCTGCTATCTCTTCTGAGCCAAAAAGAGATCCTTTGAAGCGAGTCCCATCTGCTAAAAGCAGTAATCCGCTTGAACCACTCGGATGTTCTGATCCGGAGTAATTCAAAAGAGGATCTGCTGCGTCGAGGAATGTTGGTGGATCTTCTACCCCAGCAATTCCCGCTCCTGGACAGAAGCCCCCGTCGCCTTCTCTCACCGACATCAGCAAAGCTGCCCAAGTACGATTCTTAATGGTTGACAGAGATGTTGGGCCAAGTTGGTTACAAATTCACTCTTCTTCTTCATTGATTACAATCTTCCCATTAGTAGAAGGAAGGACTCTCAATTTGGGGTCTGGAAACTTAGAATATTCATCTATTGGGCCTAAACAGCTTTCAAGAAAGATCGCTAAGGCCGCTACCTCGGAATGCGGTTGGTTACCGATTGAAATATTGTGGTCTGCAAGACTGTATATCTCGCTGGATACCTTTGTCCCACCCACTACTATAATCATCGGTTTTTCAAAGGAAATGGATTTGATGGATTTTCTCCAAGGCCTCCCATACATAGTAAGATGAATGATGGTATTTGAGGATGACTTTGAGGCACTTCTGAGCCAAGATATTGGGCTTTCTTCGAATCTACTTTCGAAGTTTCCGCCAAACCTTTCCGATACAGAATCCCAGGTCTCCAGGGGAGAAGGGTCTCTGTCACCAGAGAGAATGATTTCATCGGCACCAAATGCTCTTGCTGTTAGTCCCAAATGTGAAGTGATTCTCTTATCTCTCTCAATTCGGTGACCTAGCCTAAGGACAGAAATACTAGGCTTGCCCTCGTTACCCATACCTCACGAGTAAGGGGAGTCTTCATCAGCATGACCCTCAGCATGGTCTGACCCTATAGATGGAAACGCGTCAACCCCCATATGTAGCATACTGGCCCTAACCCATTGCAAGAGTAAGGCATCGAACATCATTAGAGATGCAAAACCAACCATGATTGCAAGGACTAACACCCTGCCTGTAGCGAAAAGCGCATCCCCCTCCAATTCTCCAAAGTGCATCAATACCGGCTCAAGAATATAGAATGCTGCTAGAACTGCTAATCCACCCCCAATTAGATTCATTGTCGCATTTCCTCTTTCCCTGCCAATTCCAGTGAAAAGAGTTGCGACAATTACCAGAGCCGGGATGATCAGGCTCACTATTCCGAAATCAAAAGAACCAAGTGTGGAATGCGGGATTTCTGAGTCATTCACTTGCTTGGAACCCTCACTAATGGCTATCCACCACCATAGAGCACTTGAGATGAATAGTGCACCAGATGTCCTGGCCCTCTCGGTTATCATATCTCTGACATGGTGAGCATCGCGAGGCTTGAGTCTCTGAATAATAGAGTCGAGGATGAACAGTGTTTCAGGATCATGAGGTTCGACGGAATCGGGTTTGGTTTTTGTCTCGGAGGTCTCTAACGAAACATCATCTCCCAGAACCATCGACCTATTGCCCCTCCGTCACATCATAAAGCAATCGTCGTTTGCGAGTAACATATGGCCGACTGGCGACCCATGCTAAATCGCCGAGAAGACGGTTTTCCGCGGATTATGGGAATAGTGAATGTCACTCCAGACTCATTCCATCCCCGTTCGAGGTCCGAAAACAGCAGTCATGCAGTACAAACTGCGACAAAGATGGCATCTGAAGGAGCGGAGTGGATTGATATTGGGGGGGAGTCAACTAGGCCCGGATCGAGTCCTGTTTCTTTAGAAGATGAGTTAGCGAGGGTAATACCTGCAATAAGGGACATTAGGCGCGAACTACCCGATATCTGTATCTCCATTGACACTAGGAGGTCGGAGGTGGCACGCCAAGCTCTGAAATCAGGAGCGGACATGGTTAATGACGTCTCAGCGTTGAGTGATCCGGGAATGTTGAATGTGATTTCCAAACATGGATGTCCTGTTTGCATAATGCATATGAAAGGTCTGCCGGAGAACATGCAGGATAAACCCAGTTACAACGATGTTGTTCAAGAGGTAAAGGAATACTTGAGAGAGGTGACGGGGTTACTAATCGATGAAGGAATAAAACCAAGCCAAATCATAGCAGATCCGGGGATCGGTTTCGGGAAGACACTAGAACACAACCTTGCATTACTATCATCTGGAAGGGAGATAGTTCCATACGATAGTATGCCCCTTATGTGGGGAGTAAGCAGGAAGAGTATATTCCTAGACCTTCTTGGAAGAGAGGATACTGAAGAAAGGCTTGCTGGGACACTTGGTGTAGCTGCAATTTCTCCTATGAAGCAGGTTGACATAATCAGAGTTCACGATGTTGCTGATCACTCGGATGTATTCAGGGCAATGAAGGCAGTTAGGTGATTCGATGAGTAACGACAATATCGTAGAAGTTGATGAGAACCTGAGGATCTTGGGAACTGCACACATAAGTAGGGAGTCAGTGGAACTGGTTCGTAATCAGATAAAAGAATGGAAGCCTGATCTAGTTGCAGTAGAGTTGTGCCCTTCAAGGATTGCTGCATTGACAAAACCTGAGTCACTTGACTCAGAGGACCTTCTCAAAATTATCAAAGAGGGTCGATCAGCAATGATTCTACTACAATCGGCACTCGCAGCCCAGCAAAGAAAGATGGGGATATCCTCCGGAGAGAAGCCGGGGGCGGATCTTCTGGCAGCGGTTAATGCTGCAGAGGATGCGGATATCCCGGTCGAAATGATCGATAGGGACGTTGTGATAACACTAAGAAGAGCATGGAGAAAGACGGGATTTTTCGAGAAATGGAGGATTCTCAATGCTCTCCTTTGGGAGGAAGAGGAAGACAGTTTTGACATAGAAGAAGTCCTTGCGGACTCTGACCTACTAAGTAGCATGATGGAGGAGGCTAGAGAGGTGGCGCCCAGAGCGGGAGAGGTACTGATCGATGAGAGGGATACATTCTTGGCTGGTAGAATTCAGCAAATCCGTGGGAAGGGAAGGGTACTAGCCGTAATAGGAGCAGGACATCTCAGTGGTGTTGTACATAATCTTGGCCAGCCGGCAACAGAGACTACCTCGAGGTTATCAGAGCTAGCGGAGGAGCCAGCTAAGTCAGTATGGCCGAAAATCATCATGACAGCGATTCCCATCTTTCTACTTGGCGCAGTCGGATGGATGGCCTATAATGGGGAAATTGAGGAGCTTAAGCAAACTGCCCAGACTTGGCTTCTTCTGAATGCCCTAACAGCGGGACTGGGAGTACTCATCGCAAGGGGCCACCCCCTATCGATATTGGTTGGCGCTCTAGCCTCTCCGATCACATCCCTAAATCCGACCTTGGCGGCCGGATGGTTTGCTGGGTACACGCAGTTGAAGGTAGCCTCCCCGACGGGTAAGGACGCGCAAGATTTCCTCAAGCTAGACGAGGCCTCTTTATTCTGGAAAAATAGAGTAGGTAGGGTACTGTTAGTTACTGCGCTGGGCAATGTCGGTTCTATGGTTGGAGCATGGCTAGCAGGTGGTGCGATATTGGGGCAACTAATCGGTTGATTGTGAGGCGAGAATATGATTGAGGCTTCGGGGACGTACTTAAAGAAGGGAGATTTAAACCGTGGAGTTGGGCTTTGCTTTATTTTGGGAATAATGGCTTATCTGATAGATGGTTGGCTACAATCTAGTGATTTATTCAGTTTAGGTTCGGGGACACTAGCATTCATTCTTGGCGGGGTTTGTGCTCAATTGTTTACGGGAATCCAAAGTGGTGGTGATTGGGTCATAAAGAAAATACTGCCAATCACAATAATTTGCTTGGGCTTCGGACTAGATCTAAGTTTACTTTTTGGTGATGGAGGGGCTAAAATAGGTCTAATGATTGGGATTACGTCCGCATTTTTTTGCCTTGTTTCTAGTGTTCTAATCGGAAGGTTCCTCGGGATTACAACTGAGTTGTCATTGGCTGTAGGTTGTGGAGGAGCAATATGTGGCAATAGCGCTGTTGTCTCCGTTTCCTCCCCTCTGAGAATCAGACAGGACTTTCTCGCTATTATTTTCGCAACTATTAACATTCTCGGAGTAATCACATTCATCGCCATACCAATATTTTCCACAATGCTAGGATTGGAAGAAGCGAGTGCCGGAATCTGGGCCGGGTCAACAATCCACGCTGTCCCACAAGCGATTTCGGCCGGGGAAGCAATTGGGGGCGAGGGAATGATCATGGCAACTACAGTTAAGCTCTCAAGAGTTGGATTGCTCGTCTTAGTAATCCCGTTATGTGCCGTAATTGGAGGTAGTTCCGCAAGAAGCGATTACTGGAAAAATCCTCTATCTAAAATCCCGTACTTCCTGCCTGGATTCATTTTCGCGGCGATTCTTGCGACGTGGTTAATGCCAGAGGAATATTCAGAACAATTGTCCAATCTTGCTAAGTTCAGTTTGGCACCAATAATGGCCTCCATTGGATTTTTTCTCTCTATGGATGGGATAGGAAAGGAAGGTGCCAGAATATTCGCGATAGGGGCCATCTCATCAGCAGGAATGATTTTCTTCAGTCTTATCTCCATATACATGTTCGTCTGACAGGAGCCATTATGAGATTTATTTTAATCAGTAGTTATGCCAAATATCATACTACTGGCATTTCTTCCGTGACTCCCCACTCAACGGCTTCCCAAGCCCTCTCATGGAAGTAATAGAATCCCATCTTCAATGGGAATTCGATCACGATGAACCACCCAGCCGTTTCTATCTCCCCTGTCAGGAGTCCAGCAACTGCTGCCCCTGTTAATGTTGCAATAATCCTCCAAGCAAATGTCTTTGCAAGGACGCGTTCTTTAGTATACATTCCCATCGCCATAGAACGTCGGTCTGGTCAATGAGCAAATAACATGCACGGTATTGGTTATGTAGCGAATTGCGATTAATAGGGGTTTTAGATTACGCCGGATGCGCAATCGTACATAGGACTCGTCTCAATGCATCGGGCTCGTGTCTGGGGCATCAGGATCGTCTAGACCCCAGTCTGTTGAGCTCCATGCCCTTTCATGGAAGTAGTAGAGAATCATCTTGGTGAAGACTTCAATTATACCTATTGACAAGCCCTCAGTCCAGCTCCCAGTGATAAGTCTAGAGATGATTATCGTATCGGTAGTCGCGACCCCCCTCCAGAGGAATGTCTTCGCGACGCTACGCTTTCTATTTGCGTGACCTGAGGTCGGCGAATTCTCCTCTTGTTCATCGTTTTCCTCAAGGCCCCAATCAGATACGCTCCAGGCCCTCTCGTGGAAGTAGTAGAGCATCATCTTGGTGAAGACTTCGATAATCCCAATTGCTAGTCCTTCGGTCCAGCTCCCAGTGATTAATCTAGAGATAATTATCGTATCGGTTGTTGCGATTCCGCGCCAAANGAATGTCTTCGCAAGGCTGCGTTTTTTGTTTGCATGCCCTCCTCCAGCTGCGTTCGCCATGAGCCTATNGAGACATTATTTTTCATAACNTCTCCGGATACAAGTNACGACTAGATGGACTCGATTACGACCGCAATCCCTTGTCCGCCACCGATACAAGCTGTAGCTACTCCATACCTAGAACCGGTTTCTTTGAGCTGGTGAGACAGAGTTAGAACTAGTCTGGTACCGGTTGCTGCGAGTGGATGGCCGAGACCGACAGCTCCGCCATTGATGTTGACTATATCGTACGATATCCCGAGATCGTTTATGCAGGCCACTGCCTGTCCTGCGAAGGCCTCGTTTATCTCCCATAGATCAATATCGGACACGGACAGTCCAGCCTTGTCTATTGCCTTGCGACTGGACGGGACCGGCCCATAGGCCATGATACTGGGCTCTAGACCAACTACTCCCCAAGATACGATTCTGGATAGTGGCTCATCGCCATCAGCCTCGGCTCTGGATGCTGACTTTACCACCACTGCGGCTGCGCCATCGACGACCCCCGAGGCGTTTCCTGCTGTAACCAGAGAGTCAGTTCCGAAGTGTGTCCTCAGGCCCGAAAGTGTCGCAACGGTTGTACCAAGGACTACGTGGTCATCATGAGTATAGTCTACCGTGCCATCGGATGTATCTACGGGTACTACCTCTTTTTCCCACACTCCCGATTTGATGCTAGACTCTGTCCTCTGGTGACTCAACGCCGCGTACTCATCTGCTTGATCGCGTTTTACGCCCTTCCTCCGGCAGAGTTCGTCGCTAGTCTGGGCCATGAACATACCACTAACGCCGTCGACGAGATTAGTGAAGAGATANTCCTCCATGTCCTGCGTTAGCTCCTCTCCGGCCGAAGGTGGCCTCCCTAGCTTGTATGTTCCCCTCATGCCTCTAAGGACGTGTGGGGCTTGACTAAGGTTCTCCATACCGCCCGCAACCACTATGTCGGCCTCTCCAAGCATAACCATCTGGGTAGCACTGATAATCGACTGGGCCCCGCTTCCGCAGAGCCTGTTCAGAGTTAACATCGGAACTTCCTGTGGAATCCCAGACCTGAGTCCTGCGTGCCTGGCCCCGAAGATAGCTTGTCCGGAAGTCTGTAACGCATGACCCATCACCACGTGATCGACGGTACTGGGATCTGTGTCTGTCTCCTCCATGGCTCCCCTAATTGCGAATGTTCCCAGCTCCTCAGCGGAAACCGAGGCTAGCCTGCCTCCGGGTCCTCCGTCTCCTCTCTTTCCACCTAACCACTCACAGAATGGGGTCCTTGCGCCGCCTACAATTACTGCACTATCGGGCATTGTAAGACTTCCGCAATTTTCAGGATTCGTCGGATTCCTCGGTCATGGAACCAAGATAATCAGGGAGTTCTACTCCTGACATTTTTGCGACGTCGTGTATTGGAGGCAAACTCTGGACGAGGCTGCTAACGAAGTTACTTGTAGCAGAGTTACCATCAGCATTATTTCCACTGTCCCATACCGTGATCTTGTCAATCTTCAGATTTCTAATGGCCTCAGTCTGCGCGGAGACCATCGCCTCTATCTTCTCCACCATGAGTAGAGTTGCTGCGGCCTTTGGGTCACCAGAGGCGCTGGCTACGAGGCTGTTGTATCCATGTGCCTTAGCATCCAGAACCTTCTGAATACCCTCGGCCTCGGCCTCATACTTTGCTAAGATGGCGTCCGCCTCACCACGCGCTATTCTCCTCTGCCTCTCTGCCTCGGCATCTGCTGCAATCTCCACTTGCTGCTTTGCAACAGTCTCACGAGCAATCTCGCTAGCCCTTAGTTTGGACTCCTCTTCTTGATAGACTGCTTTCTGTATCTCGGCCTCGGCCTGAGCTGTCGCCACATCTGCTCGCTGTTTCGCAGAGGCTTCTGCCTCTGCTAGGTCTGCGTTTGCACTCGCAATCTCGGCCTGCGCGGCNTTCTCCCCACCGACTGCCATAGCCTCTTGCTGCTCCACATAGACACGTTGATCGGCCTGTGCAGCCTTTCGCCCCTTCTCGGCCTCTGCAGTATTTTGTGCAACTTGGATCTCCTTTACTCGGTCTGCCTCGGCCTTTCCTATGGCACCGTCTCTCTCGGCGTTCGCCACATCTATCCTCGCCTGCTCGACTGCGGTGGCTGCCGCTTTCTTACCGATGCTCTCAATGTAGTCAGACTCATCGGTGATATCTGCTATGTTGACGTTGATTAGGTAAAGTCCGACCTTTCTCATCTCTGCCCCGACGTTCTTCTGGATAAGCTCCAGGAACGAGTCTCGATCTTGGTTAATCTGCTCTATTGTGAGTGTAGCAACAGTTAGGCGGAGCTGCCCGAAGATTATTTCCTTGGCCATCTCCTCAATATCTGAGACTTTGAATCCAAGGAGCCTCTCAGCTGCATTATTCCTTACTGCCTCCTCTGTTGAAACGCCTATCGTGAAAGTGCTGGGTACGTTGATTCTGATATTCTGCAAGGAAAGAGCTCCTCTAAGGTCGATGTTGATAGTCATCGGTTTGAGGGATATGTATGCGAAATCCTGGATTAGCGGCCATACCAAAGCCGCTCCCCCATGAAGAACTTTGGAAGGCTTAGCTTTACCGTCCGGGGTCCTCTGNGTTCGCCCGTAAATTACCATTATCTGATCTGGTGGGCATCTCTTGTATCTTTGAGCGAAGAACATTACAGCGGCCACNAGTACTAGAACTACTGCAAATATCATGATTGAGGCGATGAAACCTGCTGAACCACCCTCATGGTCATCTGCGACCGCTATTCCGGAGGCAAATATGGTTACAAATAAGGCGACCATTGTTCTAGCTAGCGTAAATCTCTTTCCTTGGTAATCTGACATAGCATCTACTCATCCCTAGCAGGGGCGCCCCACCTAAGAATCCTTACCCGGAAGGCTCACTTTTCTCTAATCGAAATCGGTTGAAGAAGTCCGATTTTACGTTTTTTTCACTACTAGGACTTCCCCGAGTACACCCACTACCTCGATGAAGGCATCTGTGGGGATCTCAATTTCTCCCTCTGACTTCGCATTGTAAGTCCTGAGGGCGCCCGACACCTCAACGGTAACCTGCCCTACCCCATCTCCCGGAATCCTGAGATAAACCTGGCCAGTGGCTCCAATCGAATCTTCCATTTCTATGGATCCATCTTGTTGTAGATCGACAAAAAGCTCGAATAGTTTTCCTGTCCCATACATTGAGATACCTCCGCAGATAGCTCCCGCTAAAACTGCTAGACTAGTAGCGTCGGAGTCGGTTCTTAGAACGTAGAGTCCACCTAGACCAAAGAACATCATAAATGCCATAATTCCTTGAAATGTGAGGGCTTTGAAGGAGGCGTCTGCACCCATATCAACATCGATTCCAAACAAACCATCGAAGATATCGGTGGCCACGCCGCCTATCATTAACAAGAAGAAGTAGAGTACGAATAGTATACCTCCGACTAGAGCGCTAGATGCGAAGATCAGTTCTATTCCGGACACATCCCCCAAGCCTACTAGTTCAAATAGGCTGAAGCCTAGAATGCTCACCATGTTTAACCGAGACGTGATTAAGACTTTACATGTTCGGGTGCAAAGCTATCAATCATGATCCTTTTTCTTAGAGAGAATTAACCCTAGATATCTTTCTGAGTTCATGACCGGTCCCAATGATAAGCCTACAATCATGAATGATATGATTAGGCTAGTATCCCGAGAAAAACTGAATGAGTCGAGTATGGTGTATGTAAAGAGTCCCAAAATAAATAGAAATATTGGGATTGCCACTCTTCTGAAGAATATGTAGTAGCCGAACATCTGGTCAAAGGCTGGGTTTGAAATTGCTTTATCGACGAGGTTTTCATTATCCTCGGAGGGCATTGTGACTCACTAACCGTTAATCAGCAGGGATATTAGGCCTATGAAGGCCATCCCTACAGGAATGGTATACCAAATTGCTTTGATTGGCTTAGATGATTGGTCGATTAGTTCCTTTTGTCCCGAATTTTCGTCCGTTACCAGTAGGGTTCTCTCNGCCTGGCTGTATAGCTCCTTGAATTCAGACTCGTTACGAGCCAGGAATAGTAGGAAATAGAGACCAAGTGCGATTGTTCCGCTTCCGGTACCCTGGATGACCCTGCCGAGAACTTCAGTGGTGCCAGCTTCGAGAATAGCTTCCCCAATCATTATTTGGGCTATCCCTAAAATGAACCAGGTTAGTGAGTCTCTCCTTGCCATAGTACTAAGATAGAGTAGGGACTATTGAATATGACCCCTGAGAGTTTAGGCAATTAGCCAGCTCGACCCTTAGNTCTGGTATCCCAGATAGCCCATGTTCCCTTGGCTGAAGCGATTCTTTCGCCTTCTTCTGTTACTAAGGATCCTTCAACATGGGCTAAATGTCTTCCTTTCCTTACCACCTCTGCAGTACAAACTAGGTGGTCGCCTTCCTTTGCAGGATTGAGATATGAAATATTTAGCTGCGCTGTGGCGCACCACTCATTCTTCGAAATTATGGAAACTAGAGTCCCCCCCATAGCAGTATCCAACAGAGTAGCATGAATTCCCCCGTGAGCTACTCCGCCCATGTTTAGATGCATCTCCCCAACAGTTAGTTCCACCACACAGGACCCCTCAGTGAAATCTGTGATCACCATGCCTAGAGATTTGGCAAGGTTGTTTAGCCGTGGAGTATTATAATCTGCACTCATTATGATGCCTCTCCTGTCTGAACAGACCAAAGCCTAGCATANAGGCCATCTTGGGATATCAGCTCGTCATGACTTCCCATCTCGGTAATCATGCCCCTCTCCATAACAGCGATCTTGTCTGCTTTCCTTACTGTAGATAGTCTGTGGGCGATTATCAATGTCGTCCTATCTCTTGAAATTCTATCTATTGATCTCTGTAAAGCAGCCTCAGTCTCGTTGTCTACGTTGCTAGTGGCCTCGTCTAGAACCAAGACCGGTGCATCCTTCAGTACTGCCCTAGCTATTGCAATCCTCTGCCTCTGGCCACCTGAGAGCCTGTGTCCATCTTCACCTATGTTTGTCTCCCATCCATCTGGTAGTTCTTCGATGAAACCAATTGATTCTGCAATACTCGCGGCCTGGGTAATTTCCTCAATGGAAGCATCTGGATTGCCATAGAGAATATTATCCTTAACTGAACCGGGAAACAGGGTTGTTGTCTGACTGACAAGGGAAATCGCACTCCTCAAAGAGTCGAGTTGGAGATCTCTGATATCGTGTCCATCCAGCTTTATAACACCTTTATCGGGATCATGGAATCGTAGTAACAACCTCACCAAAGTTGTCTTACCAGATCCCGTAGCCCCTACAAGTCCGAATGTTTTGCCAGCAGGGACTTCGAGGTTGATTCCATTGAGAATACCCTCCCTTCCGGGATAGTCGAACCGGAGTCCGTCGAATTCAATCTTACCGCTGACTTTGCCTAGTCTAGTTTCTCCCTCTATTACCCCGACCTCAGTATCTAGTAAATCCAGAACCCTTGTTGTCGAGGCAAGTGCTCTCTGATAAAGGTCAAAAGTCTCACCCAACCTAGTAAGAGGCCATAGAAGGCGTTGTGTGATAAAGACGATTACTGAGTACTCACCAAGACCTATCCTACCGTCCAAAGCATACTTTCCCCCAACTAGTAAGTTTGCTGTGAAAGCGAATAGAATTGCCATCCTAATTAATGGGACGAAAGAAGCAGATAGTCGGATTGCGGATCTGTTAGCATTTCTATAAGACTCGGAAGCCTCGCTTACTCTATCGGCCTCCCTCNTNTCAGCGGTGAATGACTTGATGGTAGTAATTCCATGGAGGTTATTGTTCAGAATAGAATTCAAATCTGCTACTTCCTTACGGACTTCAGCATATCTAACTCCTATTCTTCTTTGATAAAGAAAGGAGCCTGCGACAATTATTGGTATTGGTAAAATAGCTAATATTGCAACCTCTGGAGCTAGGATGAACATTATCGCGCTCACAACAACAACCGTTGTTCCCACTTGTAAGAGGTCGTTGGCTCCGTGATCTAGAAATCGCTCTAGTTGGTTTACATCGTCATTCATTATTGACATCAGGTTCCCAGTGCTTTGCTCTGAGAACCATTGCATTTCTAGTTCCTGAATGTGAATATATGTTCGCATTCTTAGTTCATGTTGAGAAGTCTGGGCAAGGTTCCTCCACAATACTCCATAGAAGTATTGGAAAAGTGACTCTAGAACCCATACCAATACGGTAATAACAGCCAGAATTTGCAGTTGAATCCACGGTTCGGCATATCCGAAATCGGCTAGAAAAGACTCCTCCTGCTGATGCACTACATCTATTGCCATCCCAATTAGAACAGGTGGAGCCAAGTCCCACATCCTGTTCAGAACTGAGCAAATTGAAGCTAGAATTATTGTCCCTCTATGATGTCCCATCTGAGTTGCTAGTCTGGAAAGAGGGTGCCTGTGCTCGGACATGATTCTCGCTAGCACTGAGGGGTTTCAATGCTACCCTCCAAGATGGGTCTGCTTTACTGCAACTCCCCAATAATTATCAGAGTCCCGCCCCATTCCTCAGTTTCCCCTGTAATCAGATGTTCGACCCTTTTCAAACCGGCATTCTTGAATCCTTGGACCCATTCTACTTTTGAAAGTGAGGTCATGTTTACTGCTAGTTTTGTAGGCCAGTCAACACTCGGCACATTCTCGAGATAGTGATCAATACCAACTACTACACAACCACCGGGATTGAGCCAATTCTCAAGGACTGATTCAAGAAAAACAAACGGCCTGTCCANGTAGTATAGGAATTCCATACTGATTACTAAGTCAAATTTCTCTTGAGGTTCCCAATTAGGGAGGGAGCCGAGATAATACGTCCCTTCGGGATCGATTAATCTGGCCTTTCTGATCATTGATTCCGAGCCATCTACACCGCAAGAAAAGGAACATTCAGGATGATTTGCTAGTCTACGGACTGTCCATCCATTTCCACAGCCCACATCGATTGATGTGAAAGTATCATTAGTCCGCTTTATTGCTGTGTTAATCATCACTTCGACACTTGGTGAATGGCCTGCCTCCATGCCCTCGTCTTTTCCAATATCAGCCCAATTGCTGAAAAGTTCAACTGCAGATATTTTTGTCATGAATGTCAATTATCCGAGAGCTTGTCCGAGACTATTCTTCCACTATCCATCCTGATAACTCGGGAAGCGAAACGTGCTAGGCTTTCATCATGTGAAACCATGATAGTTGTCATTTCCTCGGAAATACACGCTTCCATCAATACTTCCATCACTTTGTTAGAAGTCTCTGAATCTAGATTCCCTGTTAGCTCATCCCCGAGCAGTAATTTGGGACTTTTAGCGAGACTTCGGGCTATTGCAACTCTTTGTTGTTGTCCGCCACTAATCTCGGCTGGAAATCGATCTTTTTCGACCTCCAACCCTACCAATGTTAGCAGCTCCATAGCTCTATCCTTATCTCTATTACCAGATACTTCCTGAATCAGTAAAATATTCTCTAAAACTGTCAAATCCTGCAGAAGATTAAAGAATTGGAAAACATAACCTATATTTTCTCGCCTAAATGTGGTCATCTGCTCTGAATTATCCCTTGGCACGGGACTTCCATGGAAAGAATATTCCCCTCCTGTTGGACTATCTAGCGCTGCAAGACAGTTCAGAAGAGTTGTTTTTCCTGAACCCGAGGGCCCCAGTAGGAGTATCTGATCTCCTTTTTCAACTCTCAGATTGATTCCATCTAATGCCTTGACTGTCCCAGAAGCCATTTCATAATACCGAGTGAGATTGTCGACCTGCAGCATGAAGAAATTCGGGAGAGGGTAGCAATTAAATCTACTTGGTAAATTATCTAGTCTCAATCACTGTGTGGTGATGATTACAAAGTTCATCGAACTGATTTAAGCCTCTACAATTAACGATTAGCTGAACGCCTGCACCAGTTTCCTTTCTAGCTTCTACCTTATGAGGTGAGTTCTCTCCACAGGCAGGACATCGGAGAACTACTATGTCCCCTGCCCTCTTAATTAGTCGTCTTTCCCTATCCTTGGCTCTCTGATTTTTCATCCCCTTCTCCCGGCCATAGAATTTCACATATGTCTGAGAAATGANGCTAAAAAGCGCGATTAGGATTGAAAGTTGTAATTCCAAATCTTCCGTTGAGAGTGGGAATGAATTTGTCTGAATAATTGAAGATCCGTTTCCAATCAAAGCCCCTGAAAATAAACCGGACATTATTATTGGGAGGATCTGCCTAAGATGCATCCTGAACAATAAGGTGAGGAAAGTTGTGGAGACTAAAATGAAGCTAGAGAAGACTGAATGCGAGATTTCTGGAATCACTGGAATCTGAGAAACCAACTCTTCCAGATCAATATCACGTTCATACTTCAGATACTCGTACCCCAGAACCACTCCCACGGGAGGTCCTAGAACTACAATGTAGTTCTCAGCCACTCTGGGAAGGATATACCCCAAGAAAGACCCCAAAAGAACACAAAACCACATTATTCCAGTTGGAGGGATCAGTTCTGTGAGATCAGGGAAAGAAGCCAGCAACTTTGCTAAGAAGAAACCCAAAAGCGCCCCTACGAATGCGAAGGCCCTGTATATTCTAAGACCCTGNCGTGGAATGAAACCGGGCCTAATTGTTGCAGATAGCGCATCTCCAATAACCCCTGAATTCTTTGATTTGGGCGACTTTGCATTTTTTTGAGCNGCCTTTGTGCCATAGCTGGGCTCCCAGAAAAGATATATTCCCAGACAAACCATAGTGGCCCCGATTGCGGTCTCCACGAAATCCCGGGAGGATGGAGGGTTATTACAGGTCCGGGAATAGAAATCACGGCCAAACTTGATTCATAGGTCCCAGTGCCAAGTTCGTGGGAAACCCAAGATTCGTTGTTGAATCATCAGGAAATTTGATTGATATCTTAGCCGTAATTCATCCAAAATCCAAGAAAAACAACCTACGTAGGATGATCGATAGAGGTCGGATTCTGGTTGATGGGGAAAGGGCAAAAAGGGCGAAAGAAAAGATCCCTATTGGGGCGACCGTAGTAATTCTTTCCAAAGACGAGGGGGACAGAAAGAGAAATTCGATGAATGGAATGCTCCCTAATCCCGAGATCCTTTTCGAGGACGCTAGTGTGATTGTAGTGGATAAGCCCGCTGGGCTTCTCTCTGTAGCTACTCCCAGAGGCGAGTCTGACACGATGTTTGATAGGGTNTCTAGATGGCTATCGATAAAGAGTCGCNATAGGGCCTTTCTCGTCCATAGATTAGATAGAGAAACCTCGGGGTGCCTGATTTTAGCTAAGAGTAAAGAGATNAGAGATTTCCTTCAAAAACAATTCAAGAATCGGTCGGTTGAGAGGATATACCACGCAGTAGTTTTTGGGACTCCGCCGAATGAATTTGGTGTTTCAACATCTAGAATTTTAGAGACCAGAGACAAGAGGGTTCGCTTGGTACAGGATGGCAGAAGAGCTGGCAAGGAAGCGATTACTAATTGGAAAGTTGAGCAGAAATTTCCAGTCAACAGCCTAATGCATATAAAAATCGAAACAGGTAGAAGAGCTCAGATCAGGCTACATATGAGTGAAATGGGGTATCCAGTTGTCGGAGATACCCGCTATGGAAGGGGGAAGTCAAGCGTCAACAGATTATGCTTGCACGCATCATCAATCAGATTTGAGCATCCAAATGGATCTAGGATTCGAGTAGAAAGTGAGATTCCCTCTAAACTGATCTCAGAATTGAAGAGGAAATCATTGTGAGTTAAGATTGCTGTAGAGACTTCTTTTTTGCTCTATTTCTCTTCCATTTCTTATACCTAGGAAGTTGCCATTTTGCGATACCTGTCCACATTATTATCCATATGAAATAATCAGCAATCAGGGAGTCTGCCGATGCCGACCATTCGTAATCGAAGTTAGATATCGCAGCGAAATATACTATCAAGGGTAATGCAGAGATGAGGTGGATCCATCTCCAAATCGTATTCCAGTTCCTGGCCATAGTGGCTGCAAAGGGGAGCCATATTTTAAATTGTGATAGAGGTTTGAACANTGTGAAATAATATAGTCGCTTTTTGGGCAGTGTTTATTCATGGTAACCTCTATGAGCCTATGATGACGGACGCCAGTGGCCAAGAGATCATTGACTCAATCGGAGGAAAGGACTTGAACTCTGATGGTGACGTCATCAATCTCGCTATTGCTGGAAGTAGTAGATTCTATGACTTCGAGGTTTTCGAAAGAGAAATTGAAAAATGGATTTCAAAGACAGGTTTTCCGGATATGATAGTTGTTGGCGGTGCTAGTGGGGTCGACTATATGGCAGAACGATGGGCTGACAATAATTTGGTACCTATTGCCATATTCTCCGAGGAGTGGGGTGACCCTCGACGAAGTCTAATTGACAGAAACCGTGCAGAGGCACCAAATAGCCTTACGGAAAAGATACTGGGGAGTGCGACCCATATTTTGGCTATGCCCTCACCTACTAGCAAATGGACGAGAGTAGTCATAGAAGGAGCTGGGGAAATTGGCATTCCTACTAAAGTCGTTGAAGTTGAATAGACAATTTCCACTAATCAATCGATAATTCTACCTTCCATTCCGCCTGCAACCTCAATAATCTGACCAGTGATATGTCCAGAGACTTCTTGTGAAGATAGGGAAACTATTGCCATTGCAATATCCATTGGCGTGGCTAGCTTCTTCAAAGCCATTGTCTGTTTTGCCTTTCCAATTACCTCATCATCTAATCCCGATTGGGACTTCTTTTCGGTCAGAGTCCAGCCCGGAGCTACGGCGTTTACCCTAACCGAGCCTATGCCCGAGATTTCATTTTTCAATGAAAGCAAGAGCCCAGAAGTTATCGCACCCTTCGCTGCGGCATAGTCGGAATGACCTGCTTCCCCATAAATGCCAGCAGTGGAACCAACAAAAATCAGGGAGCCGTGCCCACAATTCTTTGCATGAGACAGATATGATCGAGCCGTATTGGCAGATATCCCTAGATTGCTAAGGACTGTTGAGTTCCAACGATTTTCATCAATCTCCCAAATAGGTCTATTTTCAGGTGGATAGTATCCAGAATTAGCTACGCAAGCATCCAGACCCCCCATTTCGAGGATGGAATTTTNGACCAAATCACTAGCTTCAGAGGGCACCCTGAGGTCCGCTTTGATTGATTTACCGCCAATTTCTACTGCTAGTTTCTCAGCGTCGTTTTTGGATCTGTGATAGTGAACAACAACCTTGGCACCCTCTGCTGCAAAAGCTCTGCAAACAGCTTGACCTATCCCACCTGAACCCCCAGTAACGAGAATAACCTTCCCCCCAAGGCCAGTTTCCATGAATCCTCTGATTGGTCCACACTAATAATTTGAATACATCCAGTTCTTCCGGGGAACGAAGCANATGTCCAAAGTGAATATACGAGAAAAGCTATCAATGTTCTCAGAAAAATGGTCTCCCAAGGTTATTGCAGAGATGAATGACTACCAATTCAAACTAGTGAAGATTGAAGGGGAATTCGTTTGGCATAATCACTCAGAGACCGATGAGGTTTTCATTGTTTTAGAAGGAANGATGAAAATTGAGTTCGAGGATAAAACCGTTCAGTTNAACGAGGGAGAAATGTACGTAGTCCCCAAGGGCGTTCGACACAAGCCATCTGCCGAACATGAGTGTAGGATAATGCTAGTTGAACCCAAGGGCGTCATTAACACAGGTGAAGTTGAAAGCGATCTAAGGGCCCCTAACGATGAGTGGGTCTAGTTGGATAAAACTCACTCTTCCTCTGAAACTGTATTCATTTCCGAGTAAGCTATTTCCTTTGCCTCGTCCACATCAACCCCATGCCGAACAATGAGGTGCCTAATTAGCAAATGGCTCTCCAACCTACCATCACACAAAGGACACTCAACAATAATCGAATTCTTAGCTGAAGTTATTTGCAGGGAGGAGGGGGCGATAGGCCTCCTAACCAAAGCAGCAAAGAAGGCTACAATGAATACTATTCCAGCACACCCAAGGCCCGTAAAAACTGGAGAAGGTTGAGATTTCTGTTCCAACTCAATGTCGATGTTCTTGGTAATTGAGCTGGAAGATCCAGAGTCATTGGTATCGATAATATGTAGGAAAGTCTCGCCCAATACATTGAGGAGGATCTCGGCACCATCAAACGTATCGTCAATTTCTATTTTTAGAAAAAATGTCCCGTCCTCAGCAGTCTGCTGTGAGATCCCCCGGAAGGGATGGCAGTCATACTCAAATTCTGCACATTCTATGGTAATTTCTTCTAGTTCAACTGGTGGCCCATTAGAGAAGACTACAGTTCCAGTAATATTGTAATCGAAGGTCTCGGATTCCTCGGCAATAGATGATGAGTTGATAGACATTAATGTGGCTGCCACTAGGATTATCGCATATCTCACATTCACTCGAGAATAACCAATCTTATGAAATGGTTTCAGAATTGTTTTCTTCTTTCNAAGCGTGCTCCCTCAGAAGATCGAGGGGGATCACCTGTAGGGACTCTTCATGTGTCGCTTCCAGAATTACCGGACAAGCTAGCCCCAAATCAGCGGCATCCTTCCATGTCTTTGCGCATACGCACCATTTGTCCCCATGGACAAGACCGGGAAAGCCAAACTGAGGTGCAGGAGAAATCAGATCGTTGCCTCTTGATCTGGCGAAATCCAGGAACTCGTCAGTCACAATGCAGCATACTGTGTGAAGACCAGAATCCGTTCGATCAGTGTTACAGCAGCCATCCCTGAACCAACCGGTCAGTGGATCCTCGGAGCAGGTTTGCAAGTTTGTTCCCAGGACNTTGTACGAGGGGAGCATCACGTAGCCCCCCCATCCGTCCAGGCGTTTGCCCATAAATCGAGCATCCTGATATCAAAAGTTTCGGTGGAGTTTGTCCTGACCGAGAATGAGTCCTGGAAGGAGAGTAGCCCCTTGAGTCCAGAGTCCTGCCATTCCAATTCCCACCAAGTTCCATCGACTGAAGTAGCGTTACTCGTTAAGTTGCCGAGCATTAGTTGTGCGACAGAGGAGTTGTCAATAAATACGTGCATCTCAATCTCAGATAGGTTGACTTCGTAGATCATTGCTTCTGGTACGGATCCAGATACTTCTGTAATGCCAGCTTCATTTAGTTGAAATTGTGGAAAAGGAATGAAAGGTATAGCGGCCCTGTCGAATGTGGGGCTTGGAAGTAGACCAGCTTCGAACCACATCTCCTCAAGTGTCCCATTTCGAAGTAATTCGTAGTAAGGGATATCACTTTCCTCGTAAAATACAAGCCTGTAAAGTATGTCGGTAGTCTCCCTGAAGACCTCTATGGCAGTAATTTCGGGAGGGAATCCAGAGGTTGCTACATAGGCCTGGATTACTTCTCCATTGATCAGTTTGCTTGTACCGCCCACTTGATAAAGCTCTGAAACATCGCCTGTTACAGTCCAAGTATGACCGTCAAACTGAGTGAAATCGTAGTAGAACGGTGGCCAGACCCCATCAGGTTCCTGTTGCGAGAGCAGTTGTATCTCAACGAAAGGATCTTGATAATCGGGACTCATGTCTCTGCCCCGTTTCATAGAGAGCATATTTGAGTCTGAGATGTATATTTCCGATAGGCCATCGTATATCTGGTATCCAGCCACGAGGTTGCCTCCTATCATGAGCGTGTGAGAAACGTAACGAGTTCCTAAATCATCGGATCTCTCTATTGCCCATGAGTTAACCACATTTACTCCATCGACCGTTGAGGCTTGCTCGGCCTCTACTCTGAAGAAACCAGGTTTTTGTGCAGCTAATGAATAGCCATCTAAGGGATTTTTCTCGGATATCATTCTAGCGAACTCCCCCCCTCTCATGGGGAAGCAGGAGTCGTTCACCTCGTAATCACAACCAGTGTCGCTTTCCACGTCACCAAGAGAAACACATCCTGAAAGTGGAGTAGTAAATAGTAATAGTGTAATCAATATTGCCCTTTTCACTAAAGTCGGGTCCCTAGATTGTGATTTAGTGGTTGCGTTGCCCCTATATGTCAGGCATTATGACGACTGAGTAGGAGTGATCCTGGATGCCTGAGGAAATACTGGTTGTTTACAAGAAGAACTTCGAGGAAGTCCATGATAGGTCTCTAGACAAGGTAAGGCAGGAACTGGATAAACTAGTAGCTGAGAGGGGGGTTGACGTCGGATACACTGCAAGAGAAACAGTAGGCAGAGCAGACTTCTCTGGGCCGGATCTTGTTATCGTCCTTGGAGGTGATGGAACTCTGACCTCTATAGCCCATTCAGTGGATGATATCACGCCAGTTATGGGAGTGAACAGTCATCCTCGGAGCGAGAGCGATAATGGATCTTACGGATTCTTCATGGGGAGTGACCCCCAGTCATTCTCCGAGGATGTTAGGAGTGCTCTTGACGGAGGAGCTATGATCAATGTACTTCCACGCCTACAGGCCGAAATAGAGACGACAAGTGGGAATATAGTGAGATGCGATCCTGCATTGAATGACTTATTGGTCGCCAATACTCACCAGTACCAGCCTTCTAAGTATAGGTTAAAGAGAGGAGTTATTGATTGTAATCAATACTCATCAGGTTGCCTTTTCTCGACTTTTCTCGGACAAGGGGCATGGTTCAGACATGTGGCCGACATAGAGGGTTCAAAATTTCCTATGGGAGATATTGGCGACCACTACCTATTCGTGGCGAGAGACCTCCCAAGAGATTCTAGGTCTGCTGATGGCTCCTATTGGCAGTGGACAAACGAAACTACAGTCATCACTAGCGATATGCACAGGGGTTATGTCGTATGTGACGGATGGGATGAAACCCACTTCACACGTGGTGCAACTCTGAGAATAAACATTGATGGCCCCAAACTAAAGCTGCTGACGTTCAGAGGGCTGATTCTAGATCAAGTGTCTGGATGGATAGAATCGAAAACCATTAGTTAGATGGAGTAAAAATTTTATTCTGGTCATCGAGATGGATTATTTTTGGCTCATGTGCCTCAATCTCCTGGTTTTTGAGACCGATATATGACATGATTATGACTTTATTTCCGGGTTTGATCAAATGTGCAGCAGCTCCGTTTATCTGAATTCGTCCAGATCCTGGCTCGTCCTCAATCGCATAGGTTTCGATACGTGAACCATTAGTCAGATCCACTACCTGAACCCTTTCCCAGTGAGATATACCGGAAGAAGAGAGGAGGTTTGCATCTATAGAAATTGATCCAACATAGTCAATATCAGCGTCAGTAACTGTAGCTCTGTGGATCTTTGACCGGAGGAACCAACGCACCCCTGCCATGGTTATGCGAGATAATTATACTATTCAATACGAACTATGTGAGTACTAGAGAATCTGCTCCAAGAATAATTTGGTCCTATCGTGCTTGGGGTTGGTGAAGAACTCCTCCGGGGTGTTCTCCTCCACGAGCTCGCCCTCGTCGAACAGGATACAGCGGTCTGCCACCTCCTTCGCGAACCCCATCTCGTGAGTGACAACGATCATCGTGATGTCCCTATTGGCCAGGTCGATCATCACCTCCAGCACCTCCTTGATCATCTCTGGGTCCAGAGCGGAAGTCGGCTCGTCGAACAGCATTATCTTGGGGTCCATGGCAAGTGCTCTCGCGATCGCCACCCTTTGCTGCTGCCCCCCAGATAGCCCGCTGGGGTACTTGTAAGCCTGTTCGGGTATCCCGACCCTCTCCAGCAGTTCCATGGCCTTGTCCTCCGCCTGGCTCTTCGACATCCCCTTCACCTTCATGGGGGCCAGTGTTACATTCTCCATTATCGTGAGATGGGGGAACAGCTCGAATTGCTGGAAGACAAATCCGACTTCAGATCTGATGTACTTCAGGTCTGCTACGCTGGTCTCTTCGTCGATGGTTATTCCATCGACCTCGATCGTGCCCCCGCTGTGTGGCTGGAGCCTGTTGAGCGTCCTGATGAAGGTCGACTTCCCCGATCCAGAGGGTCCGAGGATGACGATAATCTCCCCTGTTCTCACAGTGATGTCTATTCCCTTGAGGGCCCAGAAATCTCCGAAATTCACCTTTACGCCCTTCGTCTTTATTATTTCATTTTCTTCGTTCTCAGTCATGTTCTCTCCCCACCTGTTTCCGAGCCGAGGCCCAGCTTCTTCTCGATACCCAAAGAGATACGAGATAGATAGAATGCGATTATCCAGAACACGAACGCAGCCATATAAAGCGGCTCGAGGATGTCGAGTGCGAATTGAAGGTCGGAAGTGTTCAGGTCCTTGGCGATCTTGAAGAAGTCGAATATGCCTATGATGAAAATGAGGGTCGTGTCCTTCCAGAGTCCGATTAGTAGGCTCACCAGGGAAGGTAGGGTGGTGCGGACTGAGTTGGGCAGGATCACGGTCATTTTGATCTGGTTAGGATTCAGTCCAAGTGCCGTTGCTGCCTCGATCTGGCCCCCTCTTATCGATTGGATGCCGCCCCTGAGTATCTCTGCAGTGTAGACCCCCCCGAAGAAGGCGAACATCAGCAGGGTCCTCATGATAGAGTCCGCATCGGAGAACGGGACTATCACGTCCTCCAACAGGTATTTCGCGAAGTACAGCCATGCGATCATGGGCCCGGCACGAACGGTCTCGATCAGAGCGGTGGAAGGCCACTTGAATATCGGGAGGTCGCTTTGCCTCCCGAATGCTAGTACTATGCCTATCCCGAGCCCGAGTACGCCGCCTGCTGTTGCCAGTACTAGGTTTACGAACAGTCCGCCCCAGAGTGCGGGCTCCAGTCCGCTCTCCATCCAGCCCCTCTCAACGATGGAATCCGGGGGGTCCATCACAAAGAGCGAGAAGAAGAACGTGAAGACACCGAGCAGGCTGAGGTAGCGCCTGAGTCTGTTTATCTGGAACTCCTCGGATCTGGAGCAGTATCTCCTGGTGATCAGGAAGGATGCCAGTCCCACGGCGCTTACGAGGAGGAATCTGGTGATGGGCCCCTCTGGGTTGTAGCTCCTGTGCCCAGGGTATGACGTCGCCGCGAGGGTGACGATTGATAGCAGGAGGAATCCGCCCACGAAGTTACGGGTCTTGATTTCTGATGTCCCGTACGCTGAGCTGACCACGGCCGTTAGCAGGGCCAGGGTAGACCATAGCCTCCACATCTGGTTCTCTTGGCTATCGCTGATCATTCTGTAGTTCATCTCGTGCCCGGCGAAGAGCTGGACCCTGGCGGACCAGACTATGCCCCAGTTCGCCTCTACGAGCACGAATCCTAGGAGCCAGTCACACAGGAAGAAAATCGAGCCCGCCGCTATCAGACCCAGAATAGCCGAGGATCTCGATTTTATGATGGTCCCCTTGATTGTGGTGAGTAGGACTGTCCAGACTAGAAGGAAAGAGGTAGCACCGAAAGCGAGCAGGAACAGCATGTGCTTGGTCTCTAGTTCGTCGGTCATCGATCCATGCTTATTCATGACCATCCAGAAAGACGAGATTATCGAGATTGCCAGGGCTACGCCTGAAGTGACTCGGTTGTTCTCCCCCCCAGCCCACTTCGCAGGTTTCCCTGAGACCGCCTCTTCCAGACCGTTCAGTACCGACATGGCCCTCTCCACGTCGAACCGGCCATTGCCCACTCCCTCAGGATTCCCGACAGTCATATCCTCACCCTCGTTACCCTTGCGTTGTACGCGTTCATCACTACTGAAATGAGCAGGCTACCGGCCTGGTAGGTAATCAGCAGGAGCATGAAGAGCGGGACTAGCTTGCCCACGTTGTTCATCATGATCAGGATGACGAGGAATATGTCGCTGAACCCGACTATGATGGCCAGGCTCGAGTTCTTCCAGACGTTCATGTACTGGCTGTTAAGAAGCGGCACCATGCTCCTCAGTGCTTGGGGCAGGATAACCAGCCTCAGCCTCTGGAATGGGTTCAGGCCCAGCGATATCGCGGCCTCTACCTGGCCTCGGGGCAATGACTGGATGCTCCCCCTCACTATCTCCGCGACGATCGATGCCGTGAAGAGCGTCAGTGCGGTTACGACGTAGATGAACGGGCTCGTGATCTTGAAGCCAGTGCCCTCCACGATGTACCATGAGGCAGTGTTCTCCATGTTCGGCTGGATGAGCTCTGGAATGCTGAAGTCACCGGACAGGAAGACAGCTAGCGAGACCAGGGATGCGACTGCCCATATCGCCATCCTCCTGATTAGTCCCTCATCCGAGTCATCGACCCCATCCCTGTCTAGGTAGCCTGTTAGGATTCGAGTCCCAATCAAGATAGATATCGCGATCACTAGGTTGGCAGTGGCTGGTTGCGGTATCCAGTGGCCTTGCTTGCTCAGGTAGAACATTTCGAAGAGGAAGACCTCAGCCCCAAAATCGGGCGCCCATTCCCTGATCTGGATGGATACGAAGAATAGCAGAATCGCCAGTGGGATGTTCCGGAAGAATTCCACGTAGGCGGTGGCGAGTCCGGCTGCGAGCCTGTTGTTGGAGAGCCTGGAGACGCCGATGAAGATGCCAAGGATAGTGCAGAGGACTATGCTGAGCAGGGTTGCTCTCGCTGAGTTTATCACGCCCGCTCTGAAGAAGGTCCACCGGGAGTCGTTGGATGCGTCAATCTGCCACGGCCAGTTCGTCACGGGGAATCCGCCGACGTCCTCCATGAACTCGTAGGACAGCCTCCAGTCCTCGTTTGTCTTGACGAGGTACATCACCCTGAGTATCACGAAAAGGACGAATGGGATTGCGAATAGGAAGACCGTCGAGGAGAACTTCTGGTCCTGTATCGAGGGCTTGTGCCTCTCTAGGGAGAGGTCCCATACTGAATATAGGAAGACCGCCAGCAGGAGCAAGGAGAGGAATGTGACGATGTTCTCGAGTATGCTCGTGAAGTAAATCGAGAAGGCAGGTAGTAGGACAGGGACGAGGAGGGTGACAAGGTAGAACGAGATTGCGAGGAGTGTTAGCAAGGACTCGGCGGGTGCTTCGAGCCAGATCCTCTTCGCTTCCTTCGGGGCCTTCAGGGTCGCGACCAGGGAGTCTACCATCCCGTTTACCTCGTCTAGAACGAGTACAAACCCCCCAGTTAGGAGCCCGCCCATGATCATCCACCCCTGGTTCTTTGCCCTGAACTCGAGCTCGTTTGACAGCCCCATAAGAAGCAGGAATCCGAGGATCATCACGATGGTCTTGGAATAGCCCCTCCAATCCAGTGGGTTTGAGAGCAGGTTCCTGTACTCGTTGCAAGCCAGGACGAACAGCAGGAGGAAGATTGGGCCGATTATCCCTAGGGAGTCGGATAGGGATAGGTATGAGTCGTTCAGTTCAAGGCCGTTCACCTCGACGCTGACTGCCATCTCATCGATGATCCCCTTGGAGAGCGAGAAGAACTTGGTCAGGTACTGCCACAGGAGAAAGGCGACCACCATGTAGGTAGCGAGCCTAGGTGCGTCATTGGGAGTCAGTCTGAGTTTCGATGCTAGTCCTTGGGATTCTTTACGTGCGGTTACCACTGAAACGTCTCCTCATGAGTTGATTTTTTGTTGGGCCCGGGGGGAACACGCCCCCCCGGGCTTTACGTGGGCTAAATCGATGTTGCTCGATTAGCGCCAGGCTGGTGCGTACATGAGGCCGCCCTCTGTGACGAGGGCGTTCTCGGTTCCTGCTCTTGGCAGGACGCATCCAGTCATAGCATCCGATCCGCTGGTACCGTCGTAGGTACCGTCGCAGAACGACCTGTCGTATGCCTCGCCGTAGTTACCCACGGCGGTCAGCACATCGGTCATGAAGTCGGCGTCCACGGGGTTGGTCGCTGTTCCTAGCCAGCTGCTGCCGGTTAGGAATCGTGTGGTTGCCGTGTCGGTGGGCGCGCTAGCGAGGTTGGTGGATGTTAGTCCCATCTCCTCTGCTGTGACCATTCCGAACCAGACCCACTGAACGACTTCCTTCCACTCGGTGTCGTAGTCCCTTACGGCTGCGGTCAGAGGCTCCTTGGAGAGGTACTCTGCACCGATCCACAGGTCTGCGCACTGAGTTGCGTCGTCTGCGTGCGCGATTGCGCAAGCGGTTGGGTCTCCAGATCCGTCGAGCTGCCACTTGTAGGCTGCCATGGCGGAGTTGTCGCCGGTGTAAGCGTCGCACTCTTCGCCTACGAAGGCGGCCCTTGCGGCTGTGGCGTCATCAGCGACGAACGTCGATGGAGCTGCTCCCCAGCTTGCGTCCCAGTCCGAGATGAAGTCCTGGATGTTGCCCTCGGTGGTCGTACCGGTAGCGACGCAGATTACAGTCCCTGCTAGATCGTAAACCGATGGGGTTCCATCGTTTGCAAGCTTGTTACCGTTGACCAGGATAGCCTGACCGTCGTAGAAGTTTATTCCTGCGAAGTCGGCGTTCAGGTCTGCATCCCTGCTGGTGGTCCACGTTGTGGTCCTGATCAGCACGTCTATCTCGCTGTCTCGAAGGAGATTGAACCTCTCCGAGCCGCTAGAGTAGACGTATGTGATGTCAGTTGCGGGGTTAAGGCCGATCGCTGCTGCGATTGCCTTGCAGTACTCGACGTCCAGACCGGTGTACTCCGAGTCTGTGTTCAAGTATCCCATTCCCCACTGCTCTGACTTCACGCCACAGTTCATTGAACCGCGCTCGTGAATCACGTCTAGGGTGCTGACGGTTGCGGCTTCGGCGAGTCCCTCGGCCTTTCCTTCAGCTCTTGCTTCGTCCACATCATCTTGTGTGATGTCGGACCCAGCACAGCCCGCTAGGGCTGCAGTCATCATTAACAGCATCATTGTTGAAGCGAGTAATCGCTGCATGACCCGTTTGACGCGATGTAGCAGGTATATACCTTCTCCCAAATGCAGTGAAAACAGCTGTTTGGGGCCTATTTAGTATTTTTTTTGGAGGTTAGGTGGGAGAAGGGGTGGCCGAAGCCACCCCGACCCCCGGTTTTCCGAGTTTTCTTAGGAGGTGATCCATCTGCAGGTTCCCCTACAGATACCTTGTTACGACTTAACCCTCCTTGTCGAAGGCAGGCTCGAATACCCCATG